>CADBEF010000018.1 GCA_902793555.1 uncultured bacterium
GCCGGACGCGCCCCGCCGCGGCCGCCCCCCCGAACGGCGACCCGAGCCCCCGGCGGCGGCCTCCCGAGCGCTCAAGGCGTCCCTCTGCGCGAACCTCGTCCTCCTGGCGGTCTGCGCCGCCCTTCTCGCTTCGCGCGGAAAAGCGACGGCCGATCCGGCCGCCGTCGCGACCCCCGTCCCCCGGACCGGCGCCCCGGCGGTCCCTGGAGGGACGGTGAACAAAACCGGCGCCGCGGACGTCGAACGGTACCGGGAGGACTTCGTGTCCCTGTCCGCGTCGAAAATCGCCGATTTCGACGAACGGATCGAAACGCTCCCGAACTTCAAGCAAATCCAAAGCGACGAAAAATTCGCCACGCAGAAAATCTTCCTCGAAAAACTCCGCCGCTACGTCGAATTCGTCAACACGCACGTTCTCGACTGACGGCCCGGCGAAAGCGAACAATCCATGAAAGCGTTTCTGTCCGTCCTCCTCCTCCTCTCGCTGTCGGTCAACGTCGGATTCCTGACCGGCTGCTCGACTTTCCACGACCCCGTCTACGGCAATCCGTGCAGGGTGTCCGGGACGAACGCCTCCGCCTCCGCCCAGCGCGGGGACGACGGCCTGCCGCACCTCGTCCGGATCGCCGGTTTGCTCGGCATACCGACGGCGGGCAAATCGCCTTCCGACCTCGCGGGCGACATCTGCTACGCGCTTGACCGCAGCACCCCCGTTCCGGCCGCGATGGACGACCGCGCCTTCGAGGAGATGGCCTCGGCGCTCGGCTCGTCCCAGGAAGCGGCCATGCGCAAATACCACCGCTTCGTCAAGGAGCTCCAGGACAAGCGCGTCATCGCCGTCGCGCCGGAGAACCGTCCATGAAACGGATCGCGATCCCGCTCGCCGCGGCCGCGGCGTTCTGCGCCGCGGCGGAGCCCGCCCCGCTGGGGCTCGTCCTGTCCGGCGGCGGAGCCAAGGGCGCCTACGAAGTCGGCGTCTGGCGGGAACTGGAAGCCGCCGGGCTCGCGCCCCGCGTGGCGGCCATTTCGGGGACGAGCGTCGGCGCGCTCAACGCGGCGCTGTTCGCGACGCGCCCGGCCGCGGCCGAAACGCTCTGGTTCGAACACATGGAAAACGTGTTCGCGCTCAACACGAACCGCGTGGGCCAGACCATCCAGAAGACGATGGACGACGCCGCGCGCGCCGTCGCCGTGGCGGAGGAGACGGGGCAGGAGTGGAAGGGCTGGGCGGCGTTCGCCCTGTCCACGCTCGTGCGCGCGGCCGGCGACTACGTCGAAACGGTCGCGTCGGACGCGCCGCGCGAAGGGTACATCGATTCGTCGAGGCTGGCGGCGGCGCTGGAGGCCGCGCTTCCGGCGGACTGGCCGGCGGACGCCCCCCGGGTGTACGCGACCGCCGTGGAAAAGGGCGCCGGTTCGGTTTCGAAGACGTGGACGCTCAACGACGAGCCGCCGGACCGCAGGATCCTCATGCTGCGCGCCTCCACGGCGATTCCGCTCGGGTTCGACACGGTGCGGATCGACGGGAAGACCTACGTCGACGGGGGCTGGGAGAGCAAGGGCGGGGACAACGTCCCGCTCGAACCGGTGCTGGAGAACCATCCGGAGATCAAGACGGTCTTCGTCGTCTACCTCGACGACGAGCCCCATCTGGTCCGGAGCCGGGTCGCGAAGAACCGCGCGCTGGCCGCCGCCGCCGGGGTCCGTCTCGTGGAAATCGTCCCCTCCGAGGACATCGGCGGCGCGTTCGGGTGGGAGGGCGTCTTCGACGCGGACCCCGCCACCGCGCGGCGCCTGGTCCGGCTCGGGCGCGCCGACGCGCGCAAGGCGCTGGAGGCGGCGGCCCCGGCGGAGTGACGCCTCCGCGCGCCGCGGACGCGCGCGAATTCGGTGTTGACTTTGAAGCCCGTTCCATTTATGATACCCGGCCGTTCCCGACAATTCGAACCGGAGACACCCATGCGACTTTCCTTCCAGCGCGCGATTCTCGCGTCCTGCGCCCTTCTCGCGGGCGCGCCCGCTGCGTCCGCGGACATCTTCGAGCCTCTTTTCACCGCGACCCGCGTCGTCGGTCCGGTCCAGGTCGTCCGCCCGGGCCGCGCGCCGGAGCCGATGCGGATCGACCACTCCTATCCGTACGGGACCCGCATCCTCGTCCCGGACGCGACGACGATGACGAACGGCGTGCCGGCCGCCCCGTGCGAGGCCTACGTCGAGCTGGCGCGCGATTTCCGCTTCCGCCTCGGCCGCGGGACGGACGCGACGGTGCTGGACATGACCGTCGGCGACGCCGAGGACCGGACCGAAGTCAAGGTCTTCGACGTCAAGAGCGGCGTCGTCAACACGTTCATCACCGCCAACACGCAGAAGACGGGCAGCGCCATCGGCGACGCGCTGGTCGACAAGAACCTCTCCGCGATCGTCGTCAAGACACCCGTCGGCGAATGCACGCGCCTGTCGCAGCGCAACGAAATCCGCGTCGAGCCCTCTCCGGCCGGCCCCGGTTTCACCGCGGCGACCTTCAGCACCCAGAACGGGACGATGGAGATCAACGGGCCGCAGTTCGCGATCAAGGACATGAAGCGCAACGCGTCGGTCATGGTTTCCGGCAACGAGGAGCAGACGTCGATTTCCACCGTCAACGGCGAGTACGTCGTTTCCTTCGAGAAGGGGGCCGACGGGGAGGAGCGCGTGCTCTTCAAGGCCCGTTGCATCGGCAAGATCTGGCGGCAGCGCGCCGAGGTCGGCGGCCGGATGGCCGTGGCCGTCATGGTCTACTACCCGCGCGGCAACAACTACGAGATGAAGAGCTACCACTATCTCGAGGGCCAGACCAACGTCGGCATGTGGACCAGCGTCGCGGCGGCCGTTTCGGGCGAGCACAGCGCGCTCACGGTTTCCGACGAGCTGGCGGCCGCCAACGGCGGGGACGAAGAGGAATGGAACCCCGACGCGGACGGCGGCGACGCCGGCGACTCCGAGGATTGGAATCCGGACGATTCGGACGAGGACGACGGCGGCGGCGACGACGGCGGCGACTCGTTCGGCGGCGACAACTTCGATTTCGGCTGGTAGCCGCTTCATGATTTGAACCAAAAGAAAACGGCGGATTCGTCCGCTTCCCAACTCAACGAGAACAAAGAAATGAAAAACATCCATCGCACCGCACTCCTCGCGACGGCCCTCTGCGCGCTCGTCGCGGTCCCGTCCGCCTTCGCGGCCGAGCCCGTCCTGCCCGCCGACCAGTACGTGAAGCTGGCCAAGGACGTCAACGCCGCCGGCCCCGCCGAGGCCACCAACGCCGTCAAGGCCGCCGTTTCGGACGCCATCGCCGCCGCCGGCGACGCCAAGACCCAGGCCGTCGGCGAAGTCGCCGCCGCCCTCGCCGCCGTGTCCGCCGTGACGGCCGAGTCCGACGCCGCGGCCGCCGCCGCGATCTTCGAGAACGCCGTCGCCGCCGCGTCCAACGCCGGCTCCGGCGCCGCCGAGAAGCGCACGTTCGCGAACGTCGCCGCCGCAGCCGGCGCGCTCGTCACGGGCGGCGCCGACTTCCTCGCCGGCGCGGGCGCCGGGCTCTCCAAGAGCCTCGCCAAGGAAGTGAAGGCCGCGCTCGACAACGTCGACGAGACCCTCGCCGACGTCGACACCGCCGCGATCAAGGACGTCTTCGCCGACACGCTCGACGCCCTCCGCGCCGGTTCGTACAAGATGCGCGAAGACGGCGACGCCGCCAGCCTCCTGGCCGATCCGTCCGAGATCCAGCCCGATCGCAACGGCATCCACGTCGGCGCGGCCGTCGTCTCCGGCGCCCCGGCCGAGATCGTCGTCCCGAAGAAGAAGAAGGGCCGCGGCGAGCCGACCCCGACCGGCGGCCGCTAAACCGCCCGTTCCCGGATACGAACAACGCTGAGGCGTCCCCGAGGCAGCGCCCCGCCGGGACGCCTCTTCTACACCGGCAAACCATTCCCGCGTGCGTCGCGCATCCAGCGCGGCGCGCGACGTCCGCAAGAGAAGGATATACGCCATGTTCATCATCAAGTTCAACAACATGGTCCGCAACAAGTGGCTGTGGGGCGCGTTCGCGCTGCTCGTGGCCGTCGCGTTCGGCGCGTCCGACATCTGGAGCAGCGCGTCGCGCAATTCCGGGGAGAACGAGCGCATCGGCCTTCTCGGCGGCAAGAGCGTCGACCCCGTGCAGTTCGACGTGCTCGTGCGCCTGCTCCGCCTGGAGCGCCGCGCGGAGAATTCGGACGAAGAGATCCGGCCCCGCGAGGTCTGGGAACTCGTCGCCGCCCTCCGCCGCGCCGAGGAGGCCGGCCTGCGCGTGCCGGACACCATGATCGGCGCGGCCATCCGCAACGATCCTTCCTTCCGGGACGAATCCGGCGCGTTCTCCGCGGAGCGCTACCGCCAGCTCCTCGCCCAGGTCGACCTGACGCCCCGGCTCTACGAAGCCGTCTACCGGGACCAGATACTGCTCGGCCAGCTCCGCGCCGCGGTCGCCGCCGGCCCCTGGGTCGCGCCGAGCGTTCTGGAGGACCGCCTCCGCGGCTTCACCGATTCCTACACGCTCTGCACCGCGACTCTCTCCAACGGGTTCTCGGCGGTTTCGTCCGAGGTGACGCCCGAGGAGGTCCGCGCGTTCTACGATTCGCACCTTTCCGAGTTCTCCGAGCCCGAGAAGCGCCAGGTCGCCTACGTGTCCTTCCGCGCCGCCGACTACGCGGACAAGGTCGGCTCGTTCGAGGCCGGGACCGACGCGGGCGAGGAGGATCCCGTCCTGGACTACTACAACGACCACTACGAGGACTACCTCGACAAGAGCGACGAGAACGATCCGAAGATGCGCCCGCTCGAGGAGGTCCGCGACCAGGTCGTGGCGGCACTCTCCAAGGAACGGGCGCGCGATCTGGCCTACCAGGCCGCCGGCGCCTTCGCCGACCGCTTTCTCGACCGCGACGCCGCGGGTCTCGTTCCCGCCGACTTCGCCCGCCTCGCCGCCGAGGACGGCTACACGGTCCGCACGACCCGTCTCTTCCGCGCGACCGGCGACTATCCCGTCAACTTCCGGGTCGCCCCCGATTTCGTCGCGCTCGCGTTCGATCTCGGCGGCGATTCGATGCAGGACCTCGTGGGCGACCCCGTCGGCGCCGGCGAGGAGGAAGCCTACGTCGAAATGCTCGTCACGAACGTGCCCGCGCACGTGGAGCCGTTCGAGGCCGTCGCCGACCGCGCCGAGTCGCTCGCGAAGGCCGACAAGGCCGACCGCGCGTTCCAGGAAGCCGTCAACACCGCCCGCGAGGGCTTCGTCCGCGGCCTCGAGGAGGGCAAGGACTTCCGCGAACTGGCCGCGTCCCTCGGGCTCGAAACCGGAACCAACGTCGTCTTCTCCGCGCTCGCCGCGGGGCAGGACGGCGCGCCCGTGCCCGAACCCCGCCAGGTCGCCCGCCTGATGGTCCAGCTCGGCAAGGGGGATTTCTCCGGCGATTGCGTCTTCGCCGACGGCGCCGCGACGTTCTTCTACGTGGTCGACCGCCAGCCCGGGGACGCGAACGCGAGCGCGTTCGTCCGCATGCAGATGTCCCGCCAGATGTCCGAGGAGGCCGGTTCGAACGTCTGGCGCGAGTGGCTCAAGGCCAATCTCGCGTCGATGTCGCCCGAGCCCGTCGAGCCCTTCGACGCCGTATCGGACGAGGCGGCGGAAGAAATCCCCGAAGACTAGCCCTCCGGCGATGGCGCGGAGCCGCATCCTCGTCGTCAAGCTGAGTTCGCTCGGCGACACGCTCCACGCGTTGCCGGCGGTCGCCGAAATCGCGAAGCGCCTCGACGCGGAGGTCGACTGGGCCGTCCAGCCGGCCTTCGCGCCGCTCGTGGAATGCTTCGCGTGCGTGTCGCGCGTGGTGCGCGTGCCGAGGCCGTCCGAGACGCGCGCGTGGGCGCGCGCCCTGCGCGCCCTGCACCGCGCGCCGCCCTACGACCTCGTGCTGGACCTGCAGGGACTCCTCAAGAGCGCGATCGTCGCGCGCGCCGCCCGCGCGCCGCGGCGCGTCGGCCCGTCGTTCGCCCGCGAGGGATCGGCCCTGTTCTACACCGAAACGGCCGGCCCGCGGAACCGCGCGCGCCACGCCGTCGAGGAATGCCTCGACACCGTCCGCGCGCTCGGGTTCGAGCCGCTCGCCGAGCCCGCGTTCCCGATGCGCGTGCCGGACGTCGATCCGGACGCCCTCGCGCCCGCGCTCGCCGGCCGCTCCGGTCCCCGCGTCGCCGTCGCGCCGTTCTCCCGCTGGGCGACCAAGAACTGGCCCGCCGCGTCGTTCTCCGAGGCGATCCGACTTCTGGCCGCCGGGCGCGACGCGCGCCTCTACGTGATCGGCGGACCCGGCGACCGCGCGGGGGCGGAGGCGATCGTCCGCGCCGCGGGCGTTCCCGCCGCGAACCTCTGCGGAAAACTTTCCCTCGTGGAATCCGCGGGCCTCCTCAAGCGATGCGCCGCGCTCCTCACTAACGATTCCGGTCCGATGCACGTGGCCGCCGCGCTCGGCGTTCCGTGCGTCGTCCCGTTCGGTCCGACGTCCCCCGACCGTACCGGGCCGTGGGGCCGGGGCCACGTCGTCCTGCGCGCGCCGGACGCCTGCCCGCTCGCGCCCTGCCGCAAACGCGCCTGCCCGCGCGGCGACGGCGCGTGCCTCGCTTCGATCTCCCCGCGCCGCGCCGTCGACGCCGTCCTGTCCGTCCTGCCTCCTTCGCCGTGAAAAAACGTCTGCCGGCCTTCACTTCCGATCCGTTCCTCGCGCCGTACCTGCCGGCCGTCGAGCGGCGCCTCGCCCGCGCGAACGCGCTGGAGAAACGGCTGGCGGGGCGGGGGAGTCTCGCCGATTTCGCGAGCGCCCACGAGTGGTACGGCCTGCACCGCGTCCGCGGCGGCTGGGTCTTCCGCGAGCATGCGCCGAACGCCACCGCGCTCTGGCTCGTCGGCGACTTCAGCGCCTGGAAGCGCGAGGCCCGTTTCGTTGCCAAGCCGGCCGGCGGCGGCGACTGGGAGCTGCGCCTGCCGGCCCGCGCGCTCGCGCACGGGCAGTTCTACCGGATGGAGCTGGCGTGGCCCGGCGGGGAAGGCGCGCGCCTGCCCGTCTACGCGCGGCGCGTCGTCCAGGACCCCGCCACGAAGATCTTCGCCGCGCAGGTCTGGAACCCGCCGCGTCCGTACCGCTGGAAGAATCCCGGTTGGACGGTTCCCGCGCGCGACCCGCTGATCTACGAAGCGCACGTCGGCATGGCGCAGGAGGAGCCCCGCGTCGGCACCTACGCGGAGTTCCGCGAGAAGGTCCTCCCGCGCGTCGCGGCGGCCGGCTACGACACCGTCCAGCTCATGGCCGTGATGGAGCACCCCTACTACGGATCCTTCGGCTACCAGGTTTCCAACTTCTTCGCCGCGTCGTCCCGCTTCGGGACGCCCGAGGACCTCAAGGCGCTCGTGGACGCCGCGCACGGCCTCGGCCTCGCGGTGGTCATGGACCTCGTGCACTCGCACGCCGTCCGGAACGAGCTGGAGGGACCGGCCGCGCTCGACGGAACGCACCACCTCTACTTCCACGACTGGCACGAGAACCCGGACGGTTCGTTCGACGGCCGCGGCCACCATCCCGTATGGGATTCGGTCCTGTTCGACTACGGCAAGATCGACACGCTGCACCTGCTGCTCTCCAACGTCCGCTTCTGGCTCGACGAATACAGGTTCGACGGTTTCCGGTTCGACGGCGTCACGTCGATGCTCTACCGCCACCACGGTCTCGGCGTCGATTTCCTCGGCTACCCGCAGTACTTCGACGACCAGGTCGACGAGGACGCCCTCGCGTACCTCGCGCTCGCCAACCGCGTGATCCACGCGGTCCGCCCGGACGCCCTCACGATCGCCGAGGACGTGTCCGGCATGCCGGGTCTCGCCGCCCCCGCGCGCGACGGCGGCGCCGGCTTCGACTACCGCATGTCGATGGGCGTCACGGAGGCGTGGAAGACGCTGCTGGAGAAGGTGCCCGACGAAAACTGGCACGTTCCGTGGCTCTGGCACGCGCTCACGGACAAGCGCGCGGACGAGCGGGTCGTCTCCTACGTGGAGTGCCACGACCAGTCGCTCGTCGGCGGCAAGACCGCGCTCTTCCGAATGGCCGGGACCGCCGTCTACGACGCCATGCACCGCGGCACCGCCGACCTGCGCGCGCAGCGAGCCGTCGCCCTGCACAAGATGATGCGCCTCGCCACGCTCGCGTCCGCGGGCGGCGGCTACCTCGACTTCATGGGCAACGAGTTCGGCCACCCCGAGTGGATCGACTTCCCCCGCGAGGGCAACGGCTGGAGCTACGACCACGCCCGCCGCCGCTGGAGCCTCGCGGACGACCCGAAGCTGCTCTTCTCCGCGCTCGCCGCCTGGGGCCGCGCGGCCGTTCGCCTCGCCGCCTCGCGGCCGAACCTTCTGGACGCACCGCCGAAGCTCCTCGCCGCGGACGGCGACGCGCACGTGCTCGCCTTCGCCCGCGACGACCTCTTCTTCGTCTTCAACTTCCACCCGACGGCGTCGCACGTGGACTACGAACTCCCCGTCCCGCCGGGCGCCTGCGAGCTCCTGCTCGACTCCGACCGGCCCGACTTCGGCGGCCAGGGCCGACTTCCGGCGGACCTCCGCCTCGAACCCGCCTGGACCACCCGCGGCGACCAGCGCTTCCCGGCGCTGCGCCTCTACCTCCCCACCCGGACCGCGCTGGTCTTCCGGCGCATCCCCTCATGACCGAATCGATCTGGAACGGATACGCGATGGAACGCACGGACCCCGAGCCCGGGGTCGCGCGGCTGCTCGTGAAGCCCAAGGCGGACGCGCCCGTCGCGCGCGACGCCGAGGGGCGTCCCCGCTGGTACTGGAAGGTCCACTTCTGGGGCGCGTTCCCGTTCGTCGATCTCGCGCTGCTCGCCCGCGGCTGGCACGTCGCGCACACGACCGTGGACGAGCTCTACGGCGGCCCGGAATGCATGCGCCGCATGGACGCGCTTTACGACGAAATGGTCGCGCGCGGCTTCTCGCGCCGTCCGGTGCTCTGCGGCATGAGCCGCGGCGGGCTCGACACCGCGAACTGGGCCGCGCACCGCGCCGGCGCGCCCGCGGCGATCGTCCTCGACAACCCCCTGCTGGACATCCGCTCGTGGCCGTTCGGCGCGGGCGCCTCGAAGGGCGGAACGGCCGAGAATTGCGAGAACGCCAAGCGCGCGTGGGGTCTCCGCGACGACGCCGAGGCGATGGCGTTCGAGGGAGGGCCGCTGCGGACGGCCGTCGCGCCTCTCGCCGCCGCGCGCACGCCCGTGCTGCTCGTCCAGGCGCTCGCGGACACCGTCGTGCCGCCGGAGGAGAACGGCCTGCCGTTCTTCGAGCGCCTGCGCGCCGCGGGCGGCGTCTGCGAGAAGATCGAAAAGCCCGGCGCCGACCACCACCCGCATTCGCTCGATCCGCCGGACGCGATTCTCGCGTTCCTCGACCGCCACCTGCCGTGAAGCGCTTTGCCAAGACCGCACTCAAGCTCGCCTTCACGGCGTTGCTGCTCGCGTTGCTCTACCGCAACGTGGACGGCCGCGCGTTCGGCGACGCGCTGCGCGGCATCCGGTGGGCGTGGGTTCCCGCGTTCTTCGCGATCGCCTTCGCGAACATGTGGCTTTCGTCCCTGCGCTGGGGCCTGCTGCTGCGCAGCGACGGCGTGGACATCCCGACGCGCAAGCTCTTCGCGAGCCACTGGATTGCGTCGTTCTTCAACTTCTTCCTCCCGTCGAACATCGGCGGCGACGTGTACCGCGTCGCCGACGTCGGCCGCAAGAGCGGCAGCGCGATGGGATCGCTCGCGTCGGTCTTCGTCGACCGCCTCTGCGGCTTCCTCGCGCTTTCGCTGATGGGCTTCGTCTTCCCGCTGCTCGGCTGGCGGCTCGTCCCGCCGGACAGCCGGCCGCTGCTGCTCGTTCCGCTCGCCGTCTTCCTCGGTTTCCTCGGCGTCGCGGCGCTGCTCTGGCAGCAGGGGATCGTCCGGTTCTTCGCGCGGGCGTTGCCGGGGCGGCTTCGCGCGAAGGTCGAGAAGCTGCTGGACGTCTTCTTTTCGTCCGTGTCCGCCTACCTGCGCCGGCCGCGCGCGCTCGCCGGCGCGTTCGGCCTGTCGCTCGTCTTCCAGTTTCTCGTCTTCGTGGCGGTGTGGACGCTCTGCCGCGCGCTTTCGATTCCGGTCTCGCTCGCGGAGTGCTGCGTGTTCGTCCCCTTCGTGTGCCTGCTCGAAGCCGTTCCGCTCACGTTCTTCGGCATCGGCCTGCGCGACACCGGCTACGCGATGTTCTTCGCCGCCGTCGGCCTTGCGGGGCGGGGTGCGGACCCCGCCACGGCGTCCGCCACGCTTTCTCTTTGCTACATGGCCTTCACGCTCGTCTACGCGGCGGGCGGCGGCCTGCTCTTCCTGCGCCGCCTCTTCGCGGCGCCGTCCGGGGCCGCGGCCCCGCGACCTCCTTCCGAAACAACCCGTCCGGGCGGGTAGCTCAGCGGTAAGAGCTCTCGGCTTACACCCGAGCGGTCGCGGGTCCGAATCCCGCCTCGCCCACCAATTTCCGCCTTCGCGGCGACCCTCCGGGGTTGCCGCGGCGGCGCGGTTGTGGTAGCATCCCGTCTCCTTCCGAGGGGAGTCCGCGCAAGGCGGGCTGAGAGGGGGCCGCGTCGGCCCCGACCCTTCGAACCTGATCCGGGTCATGCCGGCGTAGGAAACGGAAACATGAAGACGGAAAACAAGGGGATGTCCGCCCTCGGTTGCGGACTGGTTTGGTTCGGAGCGGCGGTTTCGATCGCCGAGATCGAGGCGGGTTCGGCCCTCGCGCCGGCGGCCGCCGGCGGGCGGGGTCCGACCGTCGCCGCCGCGATCCTGCTCGGGCACCTGCTCGGCGGCGCGCTGCTCTTTCTCGCGATGCTGCTGGGCGCGCGGACGCGCCGGAGCGGGATGGACTGCGCGAAGGTCCCGTTCGGGCGCGCGGGAGGCGGCTTCTTCGCGGCGCTCAACCTCCTGCAGCTCGTCGGCTGGACCGCCGTGATGGTCGCGCAGGGCGCGGGCGCGGCGGGCGAGCTCCTCGGCGGACGCGTCCCCTTCGGCGCGGTCTGCGCCGGCATCGGCGCGCTCGTGGCGGTGTGGATCTACGTCGGCCTGCGCGGCGTCGGGAAGATCAACTCGGTCGCGATGGCGCTCCTCTTCGCGCTCACGGTCGTGCTGTTCGCCTCCCTCCTTTCGACGGGCTCCAAGGGGACGGGGCATCCGACCGAACCGATGCCCGGCCCGGTCTTCTGGTTCGCCTTCGAGATGTCGGTCGCGATGCCGCTCTCGTGGCTACCGCTCGCGGCGGACTACACGAGGGACGCGCGCCGGCCCGTCGCGGCGTGCGCGGCCGCGGCGCTCGTGTACTCGCTCGTGTCGTGTTGGATGTACGGCATCGGCATGGTCGCGGCGGCCTTCGGATCGATCCCCGACGCGTTCCGGCACCTCGGAGCGGCCGGACTCGGCGCGGCGGCGCTGCTCGTCGTGGTCTTCTCGACCGTGACGACGACGTTCCTCGACGCCTACTCGGCGGGCGAGAGCGCCAGGAGCCTGTGGGCCCGGATCCCCGCGAAGCCCTTCGGCGTGGCGGTGTGCGCGCTGGGGACGCTCCTCGCGGCGCGGGGCGCGATGGACCGCTACCTCGACTTCCTGTACCTCATCGCGTCGGTCTTCGCGCCGATGGCGGCGGTCCTGCTCGTCGACGGCTTCGTCGCGCGGCGGCGCGGGCCCTCGCGCGGCGCGGCGGTGTGGAACCTCGGCGCGTGGGCGGCCGGTTTCGCGGCCTACCACGCGTGCCTCGGCGGCGACTCGCCTCTCGCGGCGGCGTGGCCGAGCGCGTTCGGATTCCTCGCCGCCTGGTCCTCGCCCGCCGGCGCGACGATCCCCGCGATGGCGGCCTCCGCGCTCCTCGCGCTTCCGCCGGCGCTCCGGGCGGGGCGGCTGCGCCGCGCCCGCTAGCCGAACGCGGCGCGGACGGCGGCTGCGACCAAGTCCGCGACGGCCTCGTCGGACGGAAAGAGCGCCGTGTTGAGGCACAGGTCGTAGGTGTCGGCCGCGCCCCACTTGCGGTCGGCGAAGTAGTCGTAGTAGGCGGCGCGGTCCTTCTCGGCGGCGCGGACGCGCTTGCGGGCGGCGGCCTCGTCGAGCCCTTCGCGCGCCATGACGCGGGCGAGGCGCCGCTCCAGCGGCGCGCGCAGGAACACGCGGAGCACGTTCGGACGGCCGTCCAGCACGAAGTCCGCGCACCGGCCGACGATCACGCAGCCGCCCTTGGCGGCCGCGGCGCGGATCGCGTTGAACTGCGCGAAGAAGACCTGCTGGCCGAGGGGCTGCGCGGCGGTGTGGTAGGGGACGGCCCACGGCTGCGCGAAGAACGTCGCCCCGGCCGGCTTCTCCTCGTGCCGCTCGAACACCGCCTCGCTCAGCCCGCTCTCCTTCGCGGCGATCGCGAGCAGCTCGCGGTCGTAGAAGGGGACGCCGAGGCGGTCGGCGACGAAGCGGCCGACGGAGAGCCCGCCGGCGCCGAACTGGCGGCCGATCGTGACGACGGGTTGCGTGGCGGGGTCTGTCTTCATGTCGCGGGGGCTCCGTCCGGCGGGGCGAGCGCTGCCGCGGCGCGCGCCGGATCGGCGCCCGCGGCGAAGAGGGTCTTTTCGCGCGCCGTCTCGCCGGCGAGCACGCGAACCGCGCGCTTCGGCAGGCCGAGCGCGTCCGCGACGAACTCGCAGAGCGCCGCGTTCGCCTTGCCGTCCACCGGCGGGGCCTTCACGCGCACCTTGAGCGCGTCCCCCTGCAGGCCGGCGACCTCCGAGCGCGTCGCGCGCGGCACGGCGTGCACGCGGAGGCGGACGCCGCCGGGGACGGGCTGGAGGAAGGAGGGCGTCATTTCTTCGGAGAAAACTTGGCCCTGATTTCCGGCAGGACTTTCTGGATGTCGGCGATGCGCGTTTCGTCGCTGGGATGGGTGCTCAAGAATTCCGGCGTCGAGGAACCGCCCGCCGCCGCCATCTTCTTCCAGAAGCCGACGGCGGCGCCCGGATCGTAGCCGGCCATCGTCATGAGGGCCAGGCCCATGTAGTCGGCCTCGCTCTCGTGCTTGCGCGAGAAGGGGAGCATCACGCCGACCGCGGCGCCGAGCCCGAACACCGACGCGGCCGCCTCCGCCGACGAGGCGCTTCCCCCGGCCGCGACGACCGCGACGGCCGTCGCGCCGGTTCCGACGGCGGCGAGGATCTGCTGGCTCATCCGCTCGTTTCCGTGCTTGGCGACCGCGTGCGCGACCTCGTGGCCGAGCACGACCGCGAGCTCGTCGTCCGAGGAGACGAGCTTCATCAGCCCCGTGTAGACGACGATCTTGCCGCCCGGCATGCAGAACGCGTTGACCTGCTTGTCTTCGACGAGGTTGAATTCCCAGGCGAAGTTCTCGACCTCCTTCTCCAGTCCGTTGGAGTTCAGGAACGACTCCGTTGCGGTCGCGATGTTGCGGCCGACGCGGACGACCTGCTTGGACTGGACCTTGTTGCCGGAAACCTTGGCCTTGTCCATGAAACTCCTGTACTCGGTCAGGCTCGTCGCGAGCACCTCCTTGTCCGAGACGAGCGAGAGCTGCCGGCGCCCGGTGATCGGGACGGTGGAGCAGCCCTGCGCGAGGAGGGCGAGGAGCGCGAGGAGGAGGACTCTTTTCATGGTTTAAAATGGAAAGGGAAAAGTGTAAAGTCGAAGGGGTTGAAGCGGTTGAAAGGGATGAAGGGGGAGGGGATCGTCAGAGAACCTTGAACTTCGGGAGGTCCTGGATGTCGATGGCGCCGAGGAGGCGGCCGTGGGCGTCGACGACGGGCAGGTCGTCGATCGCGCGGTGCTCGAGCACGTGCAGGACGTCGACCGCCAGGTCGTCCGGCCCGACGGTGACGGGCTTGCGGGTGAGGAAGTCCGAGACGGGCCGCGCGAGCACGCCGGGGCCGTTGCCCGCGAGGGCGCGGCGGAAGTCGCCGTCCGTGAAGATGCCGAGGAGCTTGCCGGCCGGGTCGACCGCGAACGCGGCGCCGCCTTTGGCGTGGGTCATCGCGACGACGACCTCGGAGACGGGCGCCTCCGGCGCGACGGCGGCGAGGCGGTCGCCGGTGCGCATGATGTCGCGGACGCGCACGAGGAGCGTGCGCCCGATCGCCCCGCCCGGGTGGAGCTTTGCGAAGTCGTCGCGGCCGAAGCCGGAGCCCTCCAGCAGCGCCATCGCGACCGCGTCGCCGAGCGCGAGCGTGGCGGTCGTGCTCGCCGTGGGCGCGACGCCGAACGGGCACGCCTCGCGCGGCACGGCGCACGGCAGCGTGAACTGCGAGAGCCGGGCGAGCGTGCTTTCCGGGTTGCCGGTGATCGCGAGGATCGGCACGCCGAGGCGGCGGACCGCGGGGACGAGGTTCTTCATCTCCTCGCTCTCGCCCGAGTAGCTCAGCGCGACGAGGACGTCGGCGGGCGCGAGGATCCCGAGGTCGCCGTGGATCGCCTGCATGGGGTTGAGGACGACGGAGGTCGACCCGGTCGAGGCGAGCGTGGCCGACATCTTCTCGGCGACGTGGAGGTTCTTGCCGACCCCGGTCACGACGATTTTTCCGCCGCGCGCGAGCGCGGCGCGGAGCATGTCGACGGCCTTCGCGAAGCGGTCGTCGAGCGAATCGCGGACGGCGCGGAGCCCTTCGAGCTCGACGTCGAACGTCCGGCGGGCGGAATCGAGTGCGTTCATGCCGCGCGATTCTACCACATCGGGCGGCACCGCTCAAGCGGGCGCGAACAGTCGCCGCGCGTTTTCCGCGAAGAGGGCGGAGGCCTCGGCCTCCGGCAGCCCGAGCAGCTCCGCGACGCGGCGCGCGGTGTGGACGACGAACGCGGGCTCGCACGGCCGCCCGCGCATCGGAACGGGCGCGAGATACGGCGAATCGGTCTCGACGAGGATGCGGTCGCGCGGCAGGAGCGGAACGACGGCGCGGAGGGCGTCCGCGCTGCGGAACGAGACGATGCCGGAGAGACCGAAGCAGAGCCCGAGCGGCGCAAGCGCGGCGGCGAACTCCGCCGAGCCGACGAAACAGTGCAGCGAACCGGCGCGGCCGGCGGCGGCGAGCTCGGGCGAAAGGTTCTCGCGCAGGAGCTCGACCGTGTCCGCCTCGGCGTCGCGGCTGTGGATGGAGCAGGGGAGGGCGAGCTTCGCGGCGAGGCGCAGCTGCGCGGCGAAGAGCGCGCGCTGGCGGGCGCGGTCCGCCGGGCCCTCGCCGTGCGAATAGTCGAGGCCGATCTCGCCGAGCGCAACGGCGCCCTCCGCGGCGAGCCGCTCCTCGAGCGCGGCCATTGCCGCGTCCAGCTCCTCCCGGCCCTCGATCGAATCGGCGGCGTCGCGGTCGAGGCCGTAGGCGGGCAGCGCGAAGCCGGGCGCGAGCGCCGCGGCGAGCCGCGCGCCCTCGTCGGCCTTCGCGTCCCCGCCGACGGCGAGCAGTCCGGCGAGCCCCGCCTCGCGGGCCCGCGCGATCTGCCCGGCGACGTCGCCGTCCGGATCGAAATGGCAGTGCGAATCGAACATGGCGGCGGACTCTAGGGGAACCGGCGCGAAAAGTCAAGGCGTCTGTCGACGAAATGGGCGTTGACGGGGCTTCCCTGCAAAGGCTAGAATCCCCCTTGTCCTTTCGGGGCCTCTGCATGGTTTCAAAATCGACCAGCCATGAACGATTCCATTCCCCTCCAAGTCGATCGGCGTCAAGGCCGACGGCGCGTTCAAGCTCATCGTCGCGGAGGGCGAGTCGCTCGCCGGCCCGATCCCCGCGACCGGCAACACCAACACGCACGGCCGCTTCCCGCCGGACGTCCGCACCTTCCTGCGCCGCTGGTCGCTCGAAGGCCCCACCCACCACTTCGCGCTCGGCGTCGGCCGCCACGCCGCCGAGCTTCGCAAGCTCGGCTGCGCCCTCGGCAATCGAGACCGTCGTCGTCACGGAGTAGCCGCCGATGAAGCTCTCTTTCGATTCAAAAAGTCTCCTGTTCGACGGCCGCCGCGAGTTCCTCTGGTCCGGCGAGATGCACTACTTCCGCGTCCCCGCCGCGGACTGGCGCCGCCGGATGCGGCTCTGGAAGGAGGCGGGCGGCAACTTCGTCGCCACCTACGTGCCGTGGATCGTCCACGAGCCGGAGGAGGGGCGGATCGTCTTCGGCGACCGTCCGGAGCGAAACCTGGCCGGCTTCCTCCGCACCGCCGCGGAGGAGGGGCTCCAGGTCCTGCTGCGCCCCGGCCCCTACGTGTATTCGGAGCTCGTCCGCTGCGGGCTTCCGCCGTGGCTCTTCCGCGACTATCCGGCGCTGCGCTGGAAGCGGCCGGACGGCACGGACGAGGGCCCGTACGGCTCGAGGATCTCCTACCTGCACCCGCTCTTCCTGGAGAAGGCGCGACGCTGGTTCCGCGCCGTCGCGGAGCAGGTGCGCCCCTTCCTCGCGGAGAACGGCGGCCCGATCGCCGCCGTCCAGCTCGACAACGAGCTGGCGGGCATCCACTTCTGGTTCGGCGCGCTCGACGCGAACCCGGAGACGTTCGGCCTCGGCCGCGAGGACGGCCGCTGGCCGCGCTGGCTCGCGCGCAAGTACGGCTCCGTCGCCGCCGCGAACGAGGCCTACGGCGGCGCGTGGGCGTCCTTCGCGGAAATCCCGCCCGCCGCCGAGTTCCGGCCGGACGCCCCCGCCGGCGAGGAGCGCCGCCGCCGCGACTTCTTCCGCTGCTACCGCGAGCAGCTGCTCGACTACCTCGCCACGCTGCAAGGGTGGCTGCGCGAGGACGGCGTCCCGACGCCGACGTGCCACAACTGCGGCTCGCGCGACCTGCTTCCGCTCTTCGAGGGCGCGCGCGAAGCGCTCGGCCCGGACTTCCTCCTCGGCTACGACCAGTACTACTCGCTCGGCCCCGCGTGGCCCGTCGAGAATCCCACGGCCGCCGTCGCGAACCAGACGCGCTGCAACGTGGACTGGGTCCGCGCGCTGGGCTGGCCGGCCGTCGGGATGGAGATTCCCGGCGGCTCGCCCGCCGACGTCCCGCCGATCCTGCGCGAGGACCTGCTCGCCTATTACATGACCCACCTCGCCGCCGGCGCGAAGGGGATCAACGTCTACGTCTTCACCGGCGGACCGAACTTCGAGGGCACCGGCCAGTCGTCGGACCTCTACGACTACAACGCCCCCGTCCGCGCGGACGGCTCGCTCAACGCGACCTACGGCGCGGTCGCCGACTTCGGGCGCCTCGTCGCGGAGCGCCGCGACCTGCTCGAAGCCGAGCGAGTCGCGTCCGTCCAGGTCGGCTTCGAGTGGGACGCCCTGCGCCTCGGCGCCTGGGCGCCGTCCGGGGACGAGGGCGGGCTCTCCGGCGCCCGCGCGATGGAGTTCGCCAGGAAGGGGCTCTTCCCCGCGCTCGCCGCGACGCCGTATCCCGGCGCGTGGACCGAGCTGCGCGAGGGCGCGCTCGACCCGCGCAGGCCGCTCCTCCTGCCCGCGCCGGCGACGATGTCCGAGGCGGCGCAGCGCGCCGTCGTCGCCTTCCTCGAGGCGGGCGGTCGGCTCTTCCTCGCGCCGTGGGCGCCTTCGCTCGACCAGGACCTGCGTCCCTGCACGGTCCTGCGCGACTTTCTCCGCCTGCCGGAGCGCCACCGCATCGAGACGCCGCCGTCGCCGATCGTCGTGGACGGCGTCCGCGTCTTCGGCTGCGGCACGCCGCACCTCGTCGTGGACGCCCCGCCGCCCGGCGCCGATTCGCCGATGACGAACGCCCGCGCGGGCGGCGTCTGCGGCTGGTGGCAGAAGGGCGGGGCGGGGGAGGTCTGCGTCTTCGGAACGGAGTTCTCCTCCTTCTCGCTCTTCGGGCAGGCCGAGATGCTCGAGCGCATCCTCGCGCGGATGGGCGCGGAGCCCGTCGCCCGCTCGTCGAACCGCAGCGTCCTCGTCGAGACGCACCGCCATCCGGACGGCCGCTCGACCGTCTTCGTCTCCAACCTCCACGCGAGCCCCCAGACGACGCGCCTCACGCTCTATCGCGACGGCCGTCCCGCCGCCGAGCGCGACTTCTCCCTCGCCCCGATGCAGGTCGCCGTCGCCGGCTTCCCGTAGCCCCCGCGCGCTCGCGCGCCCGCTTGACGGGCTATCGCCGCCTGCCGTATACTTCTCGCCGGAAGGAGCGCTTCCTCGTTCCATCCCGACCATCGAGACCATCCCGACCATCAGGACCATCGGAACCATGAGAACCATCCTGCGCCGCCTCCTTGCGCTCGCCCTGCTCGCCACAGCGCCGTTCGCGGCGGCGACCACCGGCGCCGACGACACGCAGCTACGCACGCTCGGCAAGCCCGACAAGCCCCGCTTCGAGATCCCCGAGATCACCTGGCCGGCCGACCCCGGGCAGGCCGAGGTCTGCCTCTGGAAGGACGACAGGTACGCCGCGATCTCCATCACGATCGACGACAACTGCCGCCCCGACCACGACTGGTGGCTCGAGCAGGCCGAGAAGCACGGCTTCAAGCTCACATGGTTCGTCATCACGGACGGCGTCATGGAGGGCCGCAACAAGGGCTTCAACGGCACGTGGGCCGACTGGCAGCGCCTCGCGGACGCCGGCCACTCGATCCAGAGCCACACGACGAACCACCGCGCCGCGAAGAAGGGCGAGCCGCCGATCCCGGACGAGGACCTGCACGCGATGTACCGCGACTCCCTCGCCGCGATCAACGCGCACGTCACGAACAACGTCGCCTGCTGCATCGCCTACCCGCGCGGCGAGGCGCACGAGGAGATCGCCGCGCAGTACGCCATCGCCTGCCGCGGCGTCTACGGCGCGCCGAGCGAGGTCAACACGGTCGACTACCTCAACGTCAACGAGGGCAACTACGAGCAGGGCTACATCAACGTGCTGCTCGGCGAGACGGCCGACGAGCCCAAGTGGCTCAACAAGGCCGACCGCCGGTTCCGGCGCGGCTGGTGCGCCGTCCTGCACCACCTCGTCCACCACGGGCACACCCAGGAGGAGATCGACAGGTCCGTCGCCTACTACGAGAAGAAGCTCGAGAACCTCGCGAAGTACAAGGACCGCATCTGGATCGGGACCTTCCCCGCCGTCGCCAAGTACGGGCAGGAGCGCGACACCGCCACGCTGAAGACCGTCTCGTCCGACGCGAGGCGGATCGCGCTTTCGCTCGCCGATCGGATGGACGACACGCTCTTCGACGAGCCGCTCACGCTCAAGGTCCGCCTCCCCGACGCCTGGCGCACCGTCCGCGCCGAGCAGGGCGGCCGGCCCGTGGCCGCGCGCGTCGTGGAGCACGATGGCGCCGCCTACGCGCTCGTCGACGCCGTCCCCGACCGCGGGGAGATTGTCCTTTCGCCGTGAAACGCACGCGCCTCCTCCCGCTCCTCGCGCTCGCCGCCGCGCCCGCTCTCGCGGCGCGGCCGGTCGCGCGGTGGGACGTCGTGCCGAACCAGCGCGTGTCGGGGACGTTCCTCGCGGGCGTCTGCGCGTTCCACGAGGACGGGGTTCGCGTCGCGTTTTCGGTCAACGGCAAGTTCATCCACGTCGCGAAGGAGCCGAGGAAGAACCCGCGCACCGGCGTCTGGGAGTATGTCTTCCCGCTCGACACCGCCAAGCTCCCCGACGGCCCCGTCGCGCTCGGTGCACGCGTCCGCTCGGGCGGCGCGACGCCCGAGGACTACGACCTGCCGTCGCTCACGCTCTACGCCAACAACGGCGGTTCGCTCACGGTCGCCGAAACGGTCTGGGTCGATTCGGCGCACGGCGACGACGCGGCCGCCGGCACCGAGAAGGCGCCTCTCAAGACCATCGCCGCCGCCGTGAAGCGCGTTCCCGTCGGCGGCACGGTCCTGCTGAAGGCGGGCGAGTATTCCGCGGGCGGCCTCAAGGGCGGCTCCGACCGCCCGTACTGGACGACGATCACCGCCGCGCCCGGCGTGGTGCGCGACGATGTGCAGATCGCCGGCGGCCGCCCCGGCACGCAGCGCCTGCGCTTCCGCGGCGTTTCGCTCTACTGCGATGTCAAGGGGCGGTACGGAAGCATCCTCGACGGCGAGAACGGCAAGCATTCCGTCTGGCTCGACGACTGTAAGGCGTACAACCGCCAGGGGCGCTGGGCCGCGAACGCCAACGTGTTCGGCAACCGCTACGTCGCCTACGTGACTGGCGGGCTCACGACCGAGCTCTGCAACGGACCGGACGGCGTCCTGCTCCGCGGTCACGAGGTCCGCATGATCGCCTCCGACGTCTGGACCGGCTCCGACCGCCTCGTCGTGAACTGCACGGCCTCGGACGTCGACGGCGGCGCGACCGGCGCGCACCCCGACTTCCACCAGTCCCACGCGAAGCCGCCGGACTGGGTGCACGACGTGATCCTCTACAACGTCACGGGCTACAACTGCAAGTGCCAGGGGCTCTTCGGTCTTCGCCTGCGCGACTCGGCGTTCGTGAACGTCGTCTTCGAGCGCACGAAGGAGTCGAACTTCCTCACGCAGTACTCCGGGCCGATGGAGAACGTCCTCTTCGCGCACGTCACGCTCGTCAACCAGACGTGGCTCTGGCGCGACGACTTCGCGCCCCTCGACGTCCGCATCGTCAACTGTTGCGTGCCGTCGATGGGCACGCACCAGTCGGAGCGCGCCTTCGACGGCTCCGGCGCGAACGGGCTCCTCGTCTCGCACTGCTTCTTCACCGGCGGGAAGGGCGTCTTCGGCCTTGATGCGAAGAGCGGCGACCCGCGCTTCGCGGATCCCGCCGCCCGCGACTATTCGCTCCGGCCCGGCTCGCCCGCGCTCGCCGCCTTCCGTCCGCTCCAATGCGTCCCCGCCGACTTCCGCGGCATTCCGTTCCGCGGCGCGTCCGCCGCCACCCCTGTTCGCCCGCGCGACGCCCCGAACCGCGCCAAGCCCTGAACGACGCCATGCACACGCACCGCCTCCGCCTCCTCGCCGCCGTCGCTCTCGCGCTGCCCTCGCACGCGATGGCGCTCGACGCGAGCCCGTTCGACTTCCGCGTCCCGATCGCGGTGTCGGGCTACGCGGGCGCGGCGCCGCTCACGAACTTTCCCGTCCTCGTGACGCTTTCCGCGGACTCCCCCGACGGCTTCCGCTACACCGATTGCGCGGCGGGCGGCTCCGACCTGCGCTTCGCGGACGCGGACGGCAACCTCCTCCCCCACGAGGTCGACACGTGGAACGCGGCCGGCGAATCGCTCGTCTGGGTCGGCGTCCCCGTCCTCACGAACGGCGCGGCCTTCACGATGTACTACGGCTCGGCCCATCCCGGCCCCGCCTCCGCGCAAAACCTGTGGTCGCTCGCCGGCTACGCGGGCGTCTGGCACCTGACGGACGGGCACGACTCGTCAACGAACGGCCTCGACGGCACGCTCGTCGCCGGCATCGCCGCCGCGGCGGACTCGAAGCTCGGCGGCGCGCTCGACTTCGCCGACGCGAAGATGAGCGTCGGGACGACGCCCAACGGCGACCTCGCCTCGGGCTTCTCGCTCGAGGCCTGGTGCCATCCCCGCAGACTGACCGACACGAACGGCGACAGCAGCAAGAACGGCAACGCCTTCTTCGGCAAGGACGCCGCCCTGTCCGTCCGCGTGCAGGGAACGAAAATCCGATTGACCACCCCTTCGGTCAAGGATCACGATCTCGCGGACTGCGCCATCGCCGCCAACCAGTGGTTCCATCTCGGAATCACGTTCCTGCCGAACCCGGCGGCATCCGGCACCGGCACGGTCGCAAACCAGTACAAGGTCTATCGCGACGGCGTGCAGAAGGCGTCGCTCGGCGCGTCGAGGATTCCCAACCTGTCCTCCAGCTCCGAGATGTGGCTCGGCGGAAACCAGTGGGACACGCAGGTCTTCGACGGCATCCTCGACGAGTTCCGCCTGTCCTGCTCCATCCGTTCGGCGGACTGGATCAAGGCCGCCTTCGACACGGCCGCCGCCCCCGCCTCGTTCGTCGCGCTCGGACCGGTCGAGCAGACCGACCAGACCGCCCCTTCCCTGGGAATGGTCGCCGTTGCGTCCACGAACGGCTCGTTCGTCGTCACCGCCGTCGTCGGCAGGAACGTGCCGTCGTCCATCGTCTGCACGATCGACGGAACGGACTACGCGATGGCGACGTCGGACGCCGGGCTTCCCGCGGCCTACGCCGCAACCGTCTCCGGGCTCGCCGCCGGGACGCACGCGGCGACGGTCCGGGCGACCTCCGCGAACGGGACGGTCGTTTCCGTGCCCTGCCCGGACGCGTTCCACGCCGGCGCGCTCGCCGTGACGGTCCTCTCCGACGCCGACGAGGGGACGTTCGCGCCGGGCGTCTTCCGCGTTTCGCGCGCGGACGCCGATCCGACCGGGCTCCCGGCGCTGACGTTCGACGTCACGTTCTCGGGCGACGGCCTCGCCGCCGTCGTCGCGCCCGGCGTGTCTTCGCTCACGATCCCCGCGGGCGCGGCGTCCGTCGATCTGTCCATCGCCCCGTTCTTCACCGCGGACGTCAATCAGGACGCCAGCCTCGTGCTGACCGTCTCCGGCGCGACGGTCGGGGCGTCCTCCTCCGCGACGATGACCGTCCGCAACTCGCCTTCCAATCCGAACGTCCGCTATGTCGCCACGGCGGGGGACGACGATGCCGACGGACTGACCGTCGCGTCCGCGAAGGCGACCCTCGCGGCGGCGCTGGCGACGCTGAAGGCGCTTCCGGACGTCGGCGCCCCGCGCACTGTCTACGTGTGCGACGGCGACTACGCGTTCGATTCCGGTGAGGAAATCGCGACGACGGTCGACTTCTCCGTGTTGGTGACATCGCTTTCCGGCGACGCATCCAAGGTGCGCATCACGCGCACCGGAACGTCGAAGCGGATCTTCCAGCTCGATTGCGCGGACGCGGTCGTCTCACATCTGACGCTCCACGGCGGCAACGCCCTGGAAGGGGGCGCGGCGTTCATCGCCTCCAACGGCGGCACGCTTTCGGAC
>CADBEF010000019.1 GCA_902793555.1 uncultured bacterium
GGTCACGCTTTGCCTCACCCACGATTGCACGCTGCGCTGCCCCTACTGCTACGCGGGGGAGAAGCGCCAAGCGGCGATGCCGTGGGAGGTGGCGAAGGCCGCGATCGACCGGACGGTCGCCTGGCAGCTCGCGCACTATCCCGAGAAGGACTACGTCCTCGGCTTCTTCGGCGGCGAGCCGCTGCTCGAATGGGACCTGCTGCAACGCGCCGACGCCTACGCGGCGGACGCCGCGCGCGCGGCGGGGCTGCGCTTCGGCCGAACGGTGACGACGAACCTCACGCTCCTCGACCGCGGGAAGGCCGACTGGCTCCGCGCCCGCCGCTACAAGCTCGGGCTCTCGATCGACGGCTCCCCGGCGATGCACGACGCGAACCGCCGCTTCCCCGACGGCCGCGGCTCGCACGCCGCGTGCATGGCCGCGCTCCCGCTCGTCGAGGACTTCCCCGCGCCGCGCCCGGAGATCATCTGCGTCGTCACCCCCGCCACCGCGCCGCTCCTCGCCGAGGGCGTCCGCTTCCTCCACGCGCGCTCGGCGCTGCCGATCGCCGTCAACCCCGACTTCACCGCCGACTGGGACGATGCCTCCCGCGCCGCCCTCCGCGCCGCCTACGAGACCCTCGCCGGCGACGTCCTCGCCTCGTGGCGGGCGGCCGCCCGCGAACCTTCGAACGCCGCCAAAGGCGGCTTGCGAACCTTCGAACCTTCGAACGGTGCGGCGGCGCAGCCGCTGCACCTCACGTGGTTCGACGGCAAGCTCAAGGCGCTGCGCATCGGCGGCTACCGCGCGTGCGACAAGTGCGACCCCGTGCGGCGGGAGCTCGCCGTGGCGCCGTCGGGCAACCTCTACCAATGCCCGAACCTCGTGGGCGACGACGACAAGGAGGACCTTCGCCTCGGCTCCGTGCAGACGGGCTTCGACCCGGCCGCCGTCGCGCGCGTCCTCGCGCGCCGCGGCAACCGCGACCCGGCCTGCCGCGACTGCCCGGCCGCGCCGCGGTGCGTGAACTGGTGCTGCTGCGCGAACTGGTTCTCGACGGGCCGCACCGACCACGTCGGCTCCTTCGGCTGCTTCCACGAGAAGCTCTCGATCGAGCTCGCGGACCGCGTCGCCGAAACCCTCCTCGCCGAGCGCAACGAGCCCTTCGCCGCCTGGTTCAAGGCCTAGCCGTCCCGCGCGTGGCGGGGTCTCCACCCCGCCACGGCGTGGAAGGTCGCGCAACGGCGGGCGACAGAATTTGTAAAGCGGGGCCGCGAAGAAGGCGCAATGGCGGCCGCTTCGCGGGGTGGCACGGAGAATGCTCACCCGAAGACGAACGGCGGCGAAGCCGCCTTCGGACGCGCGCGAAGCGCGCCTGGAACGCCGCCGAAGGCGGCTTCGAACCTGCGAACTTTCGAACCTGCGAACCTTCGAACCAATGGCCAAATTCGTCTTCATCACGGGCGGAGTCGTTTCAAGTCTCGGCAAGGGGGTGACGAGCGCGTCGCTCGCGCTGCTGCTGAAGAGCCGCGGCTACCGCGTCTTCATGCAGAAGCTCGACCCCTACCTCAACGTCGACCCCGGCACGATGTCGCCCTACCAGCACGGCGAGGTGTTCGTGACGGACGACGGCGCGGAGACGGACCTCGACCTCGGCCACTACGAGCGCTTCGCGGGCGTCACCTGCACGAAGGCAAGCAACTTCACCTCCGGCCGCATCTACTCGGCCGTCCTCGCCCGCGAGCGCGCCGGCGGCTACCTCGGCGGGACGGTCCAGGTCGTGCCGCACGTCACGGACGAGATCAAGGCCGCGATCCGCTCGGCCGGCGAGGCGCACGGCGACGAGCCCGCGCCGGACATCGTCCTGTGCGAGATCGGCGGCGTCTCGGGCGACATCGAGAGCCTGCCGTTCCTCGAGGCCGCGCGCCAGTTCCGCTTCGAGGCCGGCGCCGAGAACACCTGCTTCGTCCACCTCACGCTCGTGCCCTACCTCAAGGCCGCCGGCGAGCTCAAGACCAAGCCCTCGCAGCACTCGGTCGGACAGCTCCGCGCGATCGGAATCATCCCCGACATCCTCGTCTGCCGCACCGAGCGCGCGATCCCGCCCGAGCACCTCGACAAGCTCGCGCTCTTCTGCAACGTCCGACGCGAGTGCGTGATCGAGGAGAAGGACGTGGCGGAGTCCGTCTACGCCGTCCCGCGCGAGCTGCGCGAGCAGGGGCTCGACGAGCAGGTCCTGCACCAGCTCCGGCTCGACATCTGGCCCATCCGCCACACCGTCTGGGACACGCTCGTGCGCAAGGCCACGCGGCCGAAGCGCGCCTGCCGCATCGCCCTCGTCGGCAAGTACGTCGCCGTGCGCGACGCCTACAAGTCCGTCCACGAGGCCCTCCAGCACGCCGGGATGGCCCGCGACGCCCCCACGAGGCCCTCCAGCACGCCGGGATGGCCCGCGACGCCCGCGTCGAGGTCGTCCCGATCGAGGCGGAGACGCTGGAAGGGCGCGGCGGCGCGGCGGCCGCCGCGCGCCGCGCCCTCGCGGACTTCGACGGCATCCTAATCCCCGGAGGTTTCGGCTCGCGCGGCGTGGAGGGCAAGATCGCGGCGATCCGCTACGCGCGGGAGCACAAGGTCCCGCTCCTCGGCATCTGCCTCGGGATGCAGTGCGCCGTGATCGAGTGCTCGCGCGACCTGCTCGGCTGGACCGACGCCAACTCGACCGAGTTCGACCCCGCCACGAAGCACCCCGTGATCGACCTCCCGTGATCGACCTGATGGAATCGCAGCGCGGCGTCACGCAGAAGGGCGGCACGATGCGCCTCGGCGCCTACCCGTGCGTCCTCCGCAAAGGCTCGCTGGCCGCTCGCCTTTACGGGAAATGCACAATTCACAATGCACAATGCACAATGGAAGCCCGCGAAGAAGCAAAGGCATTGTGCATTGAGCATTCTGCATTGTGCATTGCGGAGCGCCACCGCCACCGCTACGAGCTGGCGATGGACTCCGAGGCGCGCAGGGCGCTGGAGGCGGCGGGGCTGCGCGTGAGCGGCGTCTCGCCCGACGGCTCCCTCGCGGAGGTCGTCGAGCTTCCGGGCCACCCCTACTTCATCGCGTGCCAGTTCCACCCGGAGTTCAAGTCCCGCCCGACCGCCCCGCACCCGCTCTTCCTCGGCCTCGTCTCCGCCGCCCTTGCACGCAAGTCCTCCCCGGCGCGCGGCGCGTCGCGCCGCGCGCCGGGGAGGGCGTTGTAGCTCGCTTCGCTCGGTCCCGCACCGCTTCGCGCCATTCGGGACGATTGGAACTGGCAACACTGGAGCTGGCAACACTGGATATTGGCAACACTCGACAATGTTGCCAATGTGCGAATGTTGCCAATGGCCAGTTCCAATTGCCAATGACCTTCCGCTGGCACGAGGAGATCTTGTTCTCGCCCC
This sequence comes from uncultured bacterium, assembly GCA_902793555.1. Taxonomy (GTDB): domain Bacteria; phylum Verrucomicrobiota; class Kiritimatiellia; order RFP12; family UBA3636; genus UBA3636. The sequence continues at coordinate 3,415 of CADBEF010000019.1, forward strand.
CCGAAAAGTGTTCGGAAACATCTTTTTTGCTCGAAAAAAGTGTTTCCAAACACTATTTCTGTCGAACGGCGCGGCGCGCAGCGCGCAGCGCGATTACCGCTTGCGCGCGCGAGGGCGGGTGTGGTAGGATAACTACCGCTACGGAGCCATTGTCATGACGCCGCCCCCCAAGACAGGAGCCCCATCGCTTCCGCGTCCGAAAAACGGTCGTGCGTCTTGGCTTACATCCAGCGACTCTCGCGGGGGGCAACGCCCTACCCCACGCACTCCTTTACGCCTCGTAGCAGGCGCGTCGGCCGTATCGTTCGCCTCGCGCGAAGCGGAACGCAATCGCTTCGCGACGCAATCCCCGCGGAAACGCTTCCCGCATCGGACGCCGCTCCGCGGCTATGCGGAGAAGCGTTTCCGCCGATACGGACCCACCCCGGGCGAAAGCCGGTTCCGCATAGCGGCGAAGCCGCGTGCGATGCGGACCGGCTTTCGCCCCAAATGGCGTCGCGAAGCGATTGCGGTTTCTGGACGTGAGACGCGAGACCCGAGACGCGGCCCCTTGACCCTCCCGACCATCTAGACCATACGACCATACGACCATCCCGACCATGAAAAAGACCCTCCTCGCACTCCTCGCGCTGCTCTGCACGCCGTTCGCGCTCCGCGCGGACACGCTCTACGTGACGCCCACGGGCGCCGGAAACAAGGACGGCTCCTCCTGGGCCAACGCCTTCGCCGGCATCCAGGCCGCCGTCGACGCCGCCGACGCCGCGTATGCCGCCGACGGCACGCTCCACGACATCCTCGTGGGCGACGGCACCTACACGCGCGTCGTCGTCTCTCGCAACTTCGCGCTGCAGGTGCGCTCCGTGAACGGCGCGGCCTCGACCGTCATCGACGGCAACAACACGAACGGGTGCATCCGATGCTTCGCCAACGGTTTCGTGACGGCGCCCACCTTCACCGGCTTCACGCTCCGCAACGGCAACGTGGACATCCTCACGGGCAACGACAACGTGCGCTACGGCGGCGGCGCGGGCGGCGGCACGCTCTACGACTGCATCGTCGAGGACTGCATCGCCAACTGGGGCGGCGGCACCTATAGCGCCAACACCTGGCGCTGCATCATCCGGCGCTGCACCGCGACGGGCGGCGGCGGTGCCTGCGCCGAGGGGGGGACACACCGCAACACGCTCATGTGCCAGTCGACCGGACAATCCTTCCTCACCTACGGCGTGACGCTCTACAACTGCACGGTGGTGGACAACGTCGCGGAACGAAGTGGCACCAACGTCCACGTCAATCGCCGCTACAACAGCATCGTCTGGGGCAACCTCGCCGCCGGACAGCCCGTCGAGCAGAACGACGCCGTGGACCCGAAGCTCGTGGGCGACGGCGACTACCGCCTGCGCGTCGGCTCGCCGGCGATCGACGCAGGCGACGCCGCCTACGCGACCGAGCAGTATGTCGGCACGACCGATCTCGCCGGCAACGCCCGCGTCCAGGGCAACGCCATCGACCGCGGCTGCTACGAGGCCGAGAACGGCCAGGGCGTCGAGGGCTGCCTCGTGACCGCCGTCGCGGGCGGCAACGGCGTCGTCTCGCCGCGAAGCATCTTCACGAACGCGAATGCGTCGGTCACGATCACCGCCGACACCTCCGTCTACAACCGCCCCGTCGTCGGCTGGTACACGAACGGCGTCCTCGCGGCGGCGTCGGGCAACACGTTCACGCTCACGACCGGCGAGGAGGACGTCGCCATCGTCGTCGAGTTCGCCGATTACCAGTGGTTCGTGGACGGCGCGACCGGCAGCGACGCCAACGACGGCCGCACGGCCGCCACCGCGTTCAAGACCATCGCGAAGGCGGTCTCCTCCGCCATAAACGACGAGACGGTCAACGTGGCCCCCAGCACCTACGCCCCCATCGACACGACGGGCAAGCGCGTGAACATCGTCGGCACGGCCGGCGCGGCCGCGACGATCATCGACGGCGGCGACGCGCGGCGCTGCGCGACGCTCTCCGACGGCACCACGCTCACGGGCTTCACGCTCCAGCACGGCAAGAGCCTCGCCGCCGACGACCAGGACGGCGGCGGCGGCGCGAAAGGCGGCACGCTCGTCGCCTGCGTCCTCCGGGAGAACATCGCGGTCTGCGGCGGCGGCGCCTACGGGGCGACGCTGATCCGCTGCACCGTCACGGACAACAACGCGGGCAACGGCGGCGGCGTCTACGACTGCGACGCCTACAACTGCCTCGTCGCCTACAACGCCGCCGCGCGCGGCGGCGGCGCCTGCTACGGCGAACTGCGCGGCTGCACGGTCGTGTACAACCGCGGCCTCGTCTCCGGCGGCACCGACTACGCCCGCGTCTTCAACAGCATCCTCCGCTACAACCGCACGTCCAACGGCCGCCCGAACTACAACCTCTGGGGCTACGACGGCAACTGCATCGACGAAGAGAACGCCAACCGCGAGGACGGCGAGTGGGCGGACGGCTACACCATCGTCCGAGATCCGCTCTTCGTCGATCCCGAGAACGGCGACTTCCGCCTCCGCGCCGGTTCGCCCTGCATCAATTACGGCGACGAGGAGATCATGTACGTTGCGGACGGCCTCGACCTGGCGGGCAACCCGCGCATCGTCGACGACGATCCCGACCTCGGCTGCTACGAGAGCGAGGTGGAAGGTTTCGTCGTCTCCGTTCGCGTGGACGGCCACGGCTCCGTCTCCGACCGCACCCTCGTCGTCGCCGAGGGCGGCACCGCCACGATCACGGCCACGACGGACGGCCGCGCCTTCCAGAAATGGCTCGTTGACGGCGCGGACGCCGGCACGGGCGCGACGCTCACGCTCACGGACATCGACGAGGACCACGTGGTGACGGCCTGCTTCCAGCGCAACACGACGACCGTCTCCGGCGGCGGCGCGGCGCTCCAGAACGCCATCAATGCGGCGAAGGACGGCGACACGCTCGTCGTCTCGCCCGGCACCTACTCGGCCATCATCGCCACGAACGCCGTCCTCGACATCGTGAGCCGCGACGGCGCCGAGACGACGATCATTCAGGGCCAGACCGGCCTGCTCTCCGGCACGCGCGCGGCCACCTTCTCCAAGACGCAGACGCGCCCGACCTGCACGCTCTCCGGCTTCACGCTCACGGGCGGCTTCTGCGGCGACCCGACCTACGGCGGCGGCGGCGTGTTCGGCGGCATCGTCTCGAACTGCGTCATCCGCGGCAACGGCGCCCTCCTCGGCGGCGGCGGCGCGGCCTACAGCATGCTCACGCACTGCGTCGTCTCCAACAACACGGCCTACGTCGTCGGCGCCGGCGCGGCGTGCTCGGCCCTCGACAACTGCCTCGTCGTGGACAACCGCGTCCCGTTCAGCTCGACCGAGTGGGCCGCGAAGCTCCAGGACACGCTCGGCGTCTCGATCGTCCTTCCGGCCGAATGCAAGGGCGGCGCGGGCCTCGCCTTCTCCTCGGCCGACCACTGCACGGTCACGGCCAACCAGTCGACCGACGCCGCTTCCGGCGGCGGCACCTGGCTTGTCCTTGACAACACCATCGTCGCCGGCAACACGGCCCCGGAGGACGCGAACCAGAACCTCTTCCGTTTCGACACCCCCGTCGACCCGCTCTACACCTGCACGACCTACGACGACTTCTGGGGCGAGATCGATCCCCCCGGCTTCGTGAACGCCGCCACCGACGACACGTTCGTCAATGCCGCCGCCGGCGACTACCGCCTCAAGGCGACCTCCGCCTGCGTCGACGGCTGCGACGGCACGTTCGACCTCGAAAACCCGGACATGGAGCGCATCGCCCTCTTGGAAAACGGCACCGACCTCGTGGGCTCGCCGCGCTGGCTCGCGCTCGCCCCCGACATCGGCTGCTACGAGACGACGCCCGCCAAGCCCGGCGCGGTGCCGGACGTCGCGGCGACGCGCAGCGCCTACCGCGAGGACGTCCTCGTCACCTGGACCGGCGCGAAGCACGGCGCGTGGTACACGATCCACCGCGGCCCGTGGAACAACGGCGCGGGCACGTTCGCCCAGGCGGAGCAGATCGGCATCGTGACGAACGTCTTCACGTGGTACGTCGACGACACCGCGGAGGCGAGCGTCGACTACCGCTACTGGGTGGTGGCGCACTCGGGCGCCGGCTCCGGGCCGTACGGCGCCGGCGACCACGGCTACTGGGTCGCGCCGCTCGTCATCACGACGGAATCGCTGCCCGACGGCACGGTGCGCGAGCCCTGGACCGCGCAGCTGGCGGCGACCGGCGGCATCGGGACCTACACGTGGGAGGTCACCCAACCGGACTGGCTCTCCTTCTCCGGCGCGACCCTCTCCGGCGTGCCGCGCGTTCAGGGCGACGTCTGGGTGGTGGTGACCGTCACGGACCAACGAGGGACCGAGGCCCAAAAGGCCTTCCAGATCTCGATCGCGAAGAACCCCAACCCGGTCAGCGTCACCATCTCCAACCTCGCCGAGCTGCGCCAGTTCATGGAGGACGTCCACGAATACTACTTCGAGGGCGACACGGTCACGCTCGCGGCCGACATCGACTGCGAGGGCGGGCGCTTCAACACCGGCGCGTCGGGGAGCAGCGCCTACTCCTGCTTCAAGGGCACGTTCGACGGCCAGGGGCACGTGATCTCCAACTTCGTCAACACGGCCCTCCCCCCCGGCACGGGCAATACCACCACCTTCGGCGTCGCGATGTTCGACATCGCGCGCGACGGCGCGGTCATCAAGGACCTCACGCTCCGGGGCCACTTCGGCCACGAAGCGTCCCACGAGTACGCCGCCGCGTTCGCCGCCTACGCGATCGGCCACACGAACGGGACGCTCGGCCTCACGCTCGAGAACTGCCACTTCATCGGCTCCGTCACCAACTACAAGAACTCCGCCGCCTTCGTCGGCGCGGCGCTCCACGGCAGCGGCGCGCCCGACGGCCGCGTCCTCTACATGACGAACTGCACGGCGCGCGGATCGATCGTCTCGACCTACACCTACACCGTCGGCGGCCTCGTCGCGTCCGGCGAGGGCGTCGAGGCGGCGGACTGCTCGTTCGAGGGTTCCGTGGTCAGCCGCTGGACGCTCGGCGGCCTGATCGGGCAGGCCTACGACAGCTCCTTCAAGAACTGCTCGTTCGAGGGGACGATGGGACCGGGGCCTGGGAGCGGCACCAGCAACAGCGGCTGCGGCGGCCTCGTCGGCTACTCCTCGAACGCGGTCTTCCGCGCCTGCACGTCCAGCGCGGACATCACCTGGAGCGCGTACCAGGCAAGCGTCTTCACGGCCGTCGGCGGCGCGGCCGGCGTGACGCTCGGCAACAGCGCGTTCTTCGACTGCTCGGCGACGAACTCGGTGACGGTGCCCTACGGCCGCGTCGGCGGATTCGTCGGCTGGACGGCCGGCGCGGAGACCTTCTCGAACTGCACGGCGAAACTGGCCCTTGAACGCACCAACCCCAACAACAGTCTTGTCTCCGGCGGCTTCGCGGCGAGCGTCGCCTCCGACGGCGCGCTCTTCGTGGATTGCACGGCCACCGCCCGGGGGAACGACCTCAAGGCCGGCTTCTACCACGACCAGACCCCGAAGCAGGGCGTTCCGGTCGGGAGCAACACGTTCCGCCGCTGCCACGTGGTGGATCCTATCGCCAAGACGGCCGGGTTCTGCTCGTACGCGTGGAACTGCACGTTCGAGGGCTGCACGGTGCGCGGCGGAACGGGCGCGGCGGGCTTCGTCCAGAGCGCCGGCCGGCGGCCGGACGACTCGAACTCCAGCACCTACCCCTACGCGCAGACCTCGACCTTCACCGACTGCGCCGTCGTCGGCTCGCAGGCGAACTACGGCTTCGCCGAATACTCCAACTTCGACAACAAGAACGGCAGCACCAACGTCTTCCGCCGCTGCCGCGCCTCGTGCGTGTTCGTATCCTCCTCGGACTACGAAGCCGGCTTCGCCGCCATCCTCTACAAAGGCTCGATCGCGGAGGACTGCCTCGGGCACGGCATCTCGACGGCCAGTTCGACCACCTACGGCTTCGCCTCCTCCATCGGCGTCGGCGCGGCCGTCCGCCGCTGCGTCGGCGCGGTGCTGCCGCGCGCGCAGGGGAACCGCGGCGCGGGCTTCGCTTCGTCGATCTCCTACAATGCGCCCGTCGAGGACTGCTACTCCGTCTTCGCCCCGCCGGTCCCGGACACGAGCGCGAGGATGGGCGGCTTCGTCTCCTCCGCGTCCGTCGGCTACGACTCCACCGGCCCCGCCGTCACGCGCTGCTTCGCGCTCGCCGCGCCGGCCGACGGCAGCGACTCGGGGAACTCCGGATCCTTCTGCGGCTACGTCTACAACGCGGACTACGCGAACTTCGTCGATTGCTGGCGTCCCGCCGAATCGAACGTGCGCGACGTCGGCAACGGCAACAATGGCGGCGACGACGCGGGCGTCGGCGCGCTCACCAAGGCGCAGTTCGCGAGCGCGACCGCCGCGACGATGCCGAACTACGACTTCCAGCACGTCTGGCACGCGCCGCGCGGCGTCGCCTCCAGCCCCTACCTCGACGCCTCCGTGGACGCGAACACCAACTTCTGGTTCCTCGCGACAGTCATTGGCGGCGAGGGCCGCATCCTCGTGAACGGCGCCGAGCCCGCCGAGGCGTATCCGGCGGGCACGGTCCTCACGGTCGAGGCGGTCCCGAACACCCCCGGACTGCCGTTCGCCGGCTGGGTGGGCGAGGGCTTCGCCGACCCGATGTCGCCGAGGACGACCTACACCGTGAAGAACGTCTCCGCCATCGGCGCGTCGTTCTGCACGCCGATCTACACGGTGGCCGACTGGACGAACGTCCTCAGCTGCGCGAGCGTGTCCGCGCCGTCGGGCAACTACGCGCTGATGAACGACCTCGACTTCACGGGGCTCTTCGAATCGAACGGCTGGCAGAACGTGCGGGTCGGCTCCTTCACGGGCAAGTTCTTCGGGCAGGGCCACACCATCAGCAACCTCTGCACGACGCGGGGCGACTTCTCCTCGACCGTCGCGCTCTTCCGGAAAGTTTCGTCTGGCGCGGAGATCCGCGACCTGACGGTCTATTCGTCCAACGTCACGAACGACCAGAACACCCTCAGCATGGCTGGTCTGGTGAATGAAGTCGAGAGCGGCGTGACGATCAGCAACTGCCACGCCGTGGTGGACTGGCAGGGCGTCTATCCCGCGAACTACTACAGCGGCGCCCTGGCATCGTGCAAATACTACGGCCTCGCCCAGACCGTGAGCGGCGTGGGCATCCGCATCGTGGACTGCACGGTGGAAGGGAAGCTGGCGGGCGGCACGCGGGCGTGCGGGTTCGTCGGCAGCGCGTCGATGACCGGCGGCGAAATCGCGCGGTGCGCGGTGTTCGCGGATGTTTCGACGCTCACGAACCGCACCGACGGCGCGGCCGCGGGCTTCGCGGGGGAGATTACCCTTTCCGGCGGCGCGGTCGTGCGCGAGTGCTTCTCGGCGGGGAGCGTGGACGCCGCCGCCGACGCGGCGGGGTTCGCCTGCCGGATCGACCTGCGGGACGACCAGTCCCAGGTGCACGACTGCTACTCGACGGCGGAGGTCATCGGCGGCGAAAACCAGAATCCGGCGGGCTTCGTGTGCAGGATTTCCGACATCAACGACGAGGGCGGGGTGCTGCCGGTCGCGAACTGCTGGTTCGGCGGCACGGCGCGGGTCCGGGGCCGGGCGAGCCAGTATTACCAGCCCTACGGCTTCGCGCATTACCTGGACGGCGACGCGTCGCTCGAAAACTGCGCGTGGGTGGCGGTGGACGGCGTGAAGGAGGCGGGGACGGCGGGCGCGACGGCGCTGGGGCAGGCGGCGAGCCGGAAGGCGGCGTCGTGGCCGGGCTACGATTTCGCGGGGACGTGGAGCCTGTCGGAGGACGGGACGACGCCGTATTTCGCGTGGTCGCTGGCGGAGGGGACGGACTTCCGCCTCTTCGCGGTGCAGGAGCCCGGCACCACGATCACGCACCCCGCCACGGCGCTCCCCGGCTCGAACGCCGCCGTCTCCGCCGATCCCGGCGAAACGGGCGCCTTCTTCTGTAGTTGGGCGGGCGGCGCGCCTTACACCAACGCCGCCGTCAACCCGTCGGCCTTCCTCGCGGACAACCACCGCACCGTCCGCTGCGTCTGGGGCAAGGCCATCACCACGCGCGCCGAACTCGAGGCCGTCGCGAACGACCCCGCCGGCGTCTACGCCCTCGGCTGCGACATCGATCTCGGCGGCGAGCCCTGGACGCCGCTCTGCCAGGACGAATACACGCCGTTCACCGGCACGCTCTACGGCAACGGCCACACGATCTCCAATCTGACCGTGGAGACGGAGACCGCCCGCGCCGGCCTCTTCGGAGGACTCGGCGCCGGCGCGACGATCGCCGACCTCCACCTCGCGAACCCCGTCGTCCGCGGCGCCAACTGCGTCGGCACCCTCGCGGGATACGTGGACGGCGCGACCATCAGCGGCTGCACCGTCTCGGGCGCGGACGTCACGGCGACGTCCGAGCGGGCGGGATGCTTCGTCGGGCAGATCGTGGGCGACACCTCGGTTTCGCGCTGCTCCGTCACCGGAACCATCGCCGGCGAAGCCCGCTACGTCGGCGGGTTCGTCGGCTCCGCGGAGGGCTCCGCCGCAATCGAAAAGTGCTACGCGCTCTGTTCGGTGACGGGAACGGGCGGCGAGGGCTTCGGCGGCTTCGTCGGCTACGCCTCCGGCGATTCGGTCTCCTTCTCCGAGTGCTTCGCGTGCGGCGCCGTCGCGGCGTCCGGCCGCAACAGCGTCGGCGGTTTCGCCGGATACGTCTACGACAGCCCCTCCGTTTCCGACTGCTACGCGCTCGCGGACGTGACGGGCGCCAGCTACGTCGGCGGCTTCGCCGGGCAGCTCAACTACTGCAATACGGCGTTCGATCGCTGCTACGCGGCGGGCTCGACCGTCGGTTCCTCCGAATCCGGTGGCTTCGCGGGCCGCCAATACCGCGGCAGCCCGTCCTTCACGGACTGCTTCCGCATCGCCGATGGCCTGGCAGACGTCGGCGCCGCCGACCTCGTCGGCATCGACGCGCTTTCCGCCGCCGCGATGCACAGCCGCTCCAGCTTCGCCGCCTTCCACGCGACCGGCAAGTGGGCGCAGACCGACGGCCTCACGCAGCCCTACTTCGCGTGGTCGCTCGTGGACGGCAAGTTCCTCCTCTCCGGCGACGCCGCCACCGTAAACGGCCTCGGTGCCTACGCGCCCGGCGCACAGGCCCCGATCTCCGCGAACGCGCAGGGCCGCTTCTTCATCGGCTGGACCGGCGGCGCCACCTACGCCGACGCCTCCGCGTCCTCCACGACCGTCCTCCTCGACAACTTCCGCGTCGTGGACTACCTCGCGGGCGCCTCGATCTCCACGCGCGCCGAGCTCGCCGCCATCGCGAACGACCCCGCCGGCACCTACGGCCTCGCCGCCGACATCGACCTCGGCGGCGCGGACTGGACGCCGATTGCCACGTTCACCGGCAAGCTCTACGGTCGCGGCCACACGATCTCCAACCTCACCGTGACCGGCTCCTCCAACTACGCGGGCCTCTTCGCCTACGTCTCCGGCGAGGTCTCCGGCCTCACGCTCGTGAACCCCGTCGTTTCGGGCGGCAACCACACCGGCGCCTTCGCCGGCTGCGTGAACGCCGGCGCAACCGTGAACCGCTGCGCCGTCATCGGCGGCCGCGTCACGGCCTCCGACAACTATTCCGGCGTCTTCTCGGGAAGCATCGAGGGCGCCGCCAGCGTCGGCGAGTGCTTCGCCGTCGGCACGATCGCGTCCACCGCCAGCTACGTCGGCGGCTTCTCGGGCTACGTCGGCCAGAGCAACACCTCCGTCTCCGACTGCTACGCGGTCTCGGACGCCACGGGCAGCCAAAGGGTCGGTTCCTTCACCGGCCACGCGGAGACCTCCAGCTGCTCCATCCGGCGCTGCTACGCGGCCGGCACGGCGTCCGGCTCGTCGTATGCGGGCGGCTTCGCGGGCTACGTCTCCTCCTCGCCGGTCATCGCGGACTGCTTCGCGCAGACCCCCTCCGCCGCGATGACGGGCGTCACGGTGCTCGACGCGGCCGGAATGCGCGCGGCGAGCAACTTCACCGCGTTCCGGGCGGCCGGCTGCTGGTCGCAGATCGACGGCAAGACGCAGCCCTACTTCGCGTGGGGCCTCGTGGACGGCGGCTTCCTCCTCTCCGGCGACACCGCCACCATCACCGGCCTCGGCGCCTGCGCGCCCGGCGCGCAGGCCCCGATCTCCGTCGACCCGACGGGCGGCATCTTCCTCGGCTGGACGGGCGGCGCCACCTACGCGGATTCGTCCTCGCCCTCCACGACGGTCCTCGTCGACAACTACCGCACCGTCTCGGCCAAGTTCGGCTCGCTCATCACGACCCGCGCCGAGCTGGAGGCCGTCGCGAACGACCTCGCCGGCTCCTACGCCCTCGGCGCGGACATCGACCTCTCCGGCTCGCCCTGGACGCCGCTCGGCGCCACCTCCTCGACGCCGTTCACCGGCTCGCTCTACGGGCACGGCCACAAGATCACCGGCCTCACGTTCAGCAACACATCCTCCGGCGACTCCAACGGCAGCCACGCGGGCCTCTTCCGCTACGCCAGCGGCGCGACGTTCGACGGCATCCACCTCGAAGGCGTCTCGATCCGAGGCTACCAGTACACCGGCGCGCTCGCGGGCGAGGTGCAGGGCGCGACCACGGTCCGCAACTGCTCCGCGCAGGGCGTCGTCACGAACTCCAACGGTTACGCCGGCCTCCTCGTCGGCCAGGTTTATGGCTCCGGCACGTCCTTCGAGAACTGCGCCGCCACCGGCACGGTGTACTCCTCCTCGACCTCCTCGTCGGACTGCGGTGGCCTCGTCGGCCGCGTGTACTACAGCCCGGCCTCCTTCACGGACTGCGACGTGAACGTCGAAGTCTCCGGTGCGGGCGGCGGCGACAAGGGCGGCTTCATCGGCGCCGTCAGGGACGGCAGCGCGGGCGCGACCTTCACGCGCTGCACCGCCTCGGGCGCCGTCGCCTCGTCGAACTCCGACTCCGTCGGCGGCTTCCTCGGCTACGCGAACAAGGCCGTCTCCTGCACGGACTGCTCCGCGACGGGCGCCGTGATCGGCAAGAACGCCACCGGTGGATTCGCTGGAAACATCGACAGCGTCGCCCATTCCTTCACGCGCTGCGTCGCGGCGGGCGACGCGAGCGGTACGCAGAACGTCGGCGGCTTCGTCGGCAGCACCTCCGGCGGCAACACGCAGTTCGTCGAGTGCGAGGCGCAGGGCAAGGCCACGGGCACCGGCGGAAGCAGCAACTACAGCGTCGGCGGCTTCGCCGGGCAGACCACGGGCGGCGGCACGCGCTTCGCGCGCTGCTCCGCGATGGGCGACGCCTCGGCCCCGTCGTCCTACTGCGTCGGCGGCTTCGTCGGCTACCTGAGCAGTTCCAACGACGTCTGGCGCTGCCGTGCGTTCGGCTCGGCGGAGGGCTCCTACCAGGTCGGCGGCTTCGCCGGCCGCCTCTACGGCGGCAACGCGGCAATCCGCGAGTGCTTCGCCATCGGCGACGCCACCGCCTCGCGCACCGGCAACGAATCGCTCGCCGGCGGCTTCGTCGGCCTGATCGACAACTCCGTGCGCCTTTCGGACAGCTACGCCATCGGCGTCGCCTCCGGCGAACGCTGCATCGGCGGCTTCGCGGGAAAGTTCTCCAACTCGTCGCTCTCCGTCCAGCGCTGCTACGCGGCGGGCGGCATCGAATGCACGGGCTATTACGGCGGCGCCTTCGTGGGCTACGACTACCAGCACGGCACCGTTGCGGACTGCGCGGCTGTCCTGGCGGGCGGCATTCATGCCGTCGGCACCTCCACGGCCGGCTCCACAGCCACGCTCGCCGCCATTTCCGAGCTCACGGCCGCCGAGTTCCGCCTCCGCGCCAATTTCCAGGCCTTCCACGAGACCGGCCTCTGGTCGCAGGTGAACGGCTCAACCCAGCCCTACCTCGCGTGGGGCCTCGTGGACGGCAAGATGTCTCTCGCGGGCAAGTCCGTCGGCGCGCTCGGCGGCTCGATTTCCGGCCTCGGCCTCTACGAGCCCGGCGCGACGGCGACGATCCGCGCCGTCGCGACCGGCAACGCCGTCTTCCTCGGCTGGACCGGCAACGCGCCCTACGCCGACCCCGACGCCGCGCAGACCACGCTCGTCCTCGACAACTTCCGCTGCGTCGTCGCATCCTTCGGCACCTCCATCACTACCGCCGCGGACCTCGCCGGCATCGCGGACAAGCTCGACGGCTCCTACGCGCTCGGCGCGGACATCGACCTTGCCGGCACGACGTGGACGCCGATCGGCGCCTCCACGCCGTTCACCGGCACGCTGAAGGGCAACGGCCACGTCATCACGGGCCTCTCCTTCTCCGACGCCTCGAACAGCGACACGGGCGGCAACTACGCCGGCCTCTTCCGTCACGTCCAGGACGCCACGATCGAGGACATCCACCTCGAAGGCGTGTCGCTCTCCGGCAACAAGTACGTCGGCGCGCTCGCGGGCGAGGTGAAAGGCGCGACCACGATCCGCAACTGCTCCGCCGAGGGCACGGTCGCGGCCAACGGCGAACAGGCCGGCCTCCTCGTCGGCCGCGTGACCGGCGCGGGCACGACGTTCTCGAACTGCGCCGCCACGGGTGCGGTCGTCTCCGCCTCCTCCAGCGCCGGCGGCCTCGTCGGCTACGCGAACGTCGCCGCCACGTTCGAGGACTGCGACGCGGCGGTCTCCGTCTCCGGCAAGGGTTCCGCCGTCGGCGGCTTCATCGGCAAGACCGACACGACCGCCGCGACCTTCCGCCGTTGCTCCGCCTCGGGCGACGTGTCCAACACCTCCGACACCACCGGCGGCTTCGTCGGCCAGAGCGGCGCGGCGGGCACCGTGTTCGAAAATTGTGTGGCCGAGGGCGCCGTCTCCGGCACGAGCAGCGTCGGAGGCTTCGTCGGCAGCACCACGGGCGGAAACACGCAGTTCGTCGAGTGCGACGCCCTCGGCACCGTGAAGGGCTCCTCGTATTACGCCGGCGGCTTCGTCGGGCAGACCACGGCGAACGGCATCCGCTACGCGCTCTGCCGCGCGCTCGGCGGCGTGTCGTCCACCTCCTACGACGTGGGCGGCTTCGTCGGCAAGATCTCGAACTCCAACGACGTCTGGCGCTGCATGAGCGCCGGCTCCGCGTCCGGCACCTACGACGTGGGCGGCTTCGTCGGCAACTTCGACGGCGCGAACACCGCCATCCGCGAGTGCTTCGCCCTCGGCGACGCCACCTCCACGCGCACCGGCAACAACGACGCCGTCGCCGGCGGCTTCGCGGGCCGCATCGGCAACACCAATCCGAAGATCTCCGACAGCTACTGCCTCGGCGCCGTATCGGCCGCCGCGCGCGTCGCCGGCGGCTTCGCGGGCAAGTTCGACAGCGGCACCATCTCGCTCACGCGCTGCTATGCGGCGGGCACGGTCGATTGCCCCGGCACCTACGTCGGCGCCTTCGTCGGCACCACCAACACCTACGCCGCCGTCCTCAGCGACTGCGCCGTCCTGTGCGACGGCATTTTTGCCGTCGGTTTGTCCACCGCCGGCGCGAACGACACCCTCGAGGGTGTCGCCGAATACGATGCGGCCGGCATGAAGAGCGCCACCAACTTCCACACCTGGCTCGCCATCGACGACCTCGACGGCTCGGTCTGGTTGCAGTCCGACGGCTTTTCCCAGCCCGTCCTCGCGTGGAGCGCGCCGGGAGGCAAGCTCACGATCTACGAATCGATCGGCGGCTCGGGGCGCGGCCACGTCGATGGCGCGTACGACTGGTACGATCCCGGCACCGTCGTCGAGATCGCGGCCGTCCCCGACGAGAGCTTCTTCCTCGACTGGACCGGCTCGACGCCCTACGCCGACCCGACGGCCTCGCCCACCACGATCCCGCTCGACAACCACCGCGTCGCCGCCGTTCGGTTCGGCAAGCTCATCCACGACGCCGACGAGCTGGACGCGGTCCGCAACGACCTCGCCGGCTACTACGGCCTCGCGAACGACATCGACCTGACGGGCCGCGACTGGGTGCCGATCGGCTTTAACAATGCCAAGTTCACCGGCACGTTCTACGGCTTCGGCTACGAGGTGAAGAATATGGTCTGCACGAACAGTCCCGGATCCTCGTACCACGGCCTCTTCGGCTGGACCGAAGGCGCGACGCTTGACGGCGTCAAGGTGTCCGGCGTCGTCCGCAGCACGTCCCAGTACACCGGCGGCCTCGTCGGAGTCGCGAACGCGACGACGATCCGCGGCTGCCACGCGGACGTGACGGTGTCCTCTACCGCCTACTACACCGGCGGACTCGTCGGCGGCATCGGCGCGGGCACGACAATCTCCGGCTGCTCGTCCAAGGGGTCCGTGACCTCGACCTCCGACTATGCCGGCGGCCTCGTCGGCAACGGAGGCGGCGGCAACTTCGAAATCCGCGACTGCGTCTCGTCCGTGGAGACGGTCGGCAGCACCTACGTCGGCGGACTCATCGGCTATGTCTCCGGCGGCGACACCGTCATTTCGGGCTGCCGCGCCGACGGCTACGCCTGTTGCACCTCCCAATCAGTCGGAGGATTCATTGGAGGTGTCAATTCCTCGCTGACGATCTCCAATTGCGTGGCGCGCGGCGATGTGCGCTGCAAGAAGGGAGCCACGTACGCCGGCTACGGCGGTTTTGTCGGCTACATGAACGGCAGCAGCACGGTGATTGCCGACAGCTGGTGTTCCGGTGCCGTCTGGGGACAGGGGGCCAATTGCGGGGCGTTCGTGGGGTATTCCCGCTACGGAACGGTCAGGAACTGCAGCATCTACGCATTCGGCGCGGGGCCGCGTCCGTTCAGCGGAAGCGACGGCAACCTGAACGGCGGCTCGCTCAACGCCTCGCAGATCGAGCTTCTCTCCAAGGACGAGAACGGCGATCCCTGGCCGACGGTGAAGAATCATGCCCATTCCGCCACTAAGATCCGAACTGTCGAGGACCTCTTCGCCGTCACCAACAACCTTGATGGAATCTACGCGCTTGCCAACGACATCAACCTCGGCGGCGCGGCGTGGACGCCCATCGGCAACGCCTCGGCGGGCTTCACGGGCGAGTTCTACGGCGAGAACCATTGCATCTCCAACTTCGTCGTGAATTCCTCCGTATCCGGCGCGGGTCTGTTCGGCTGCATCGCCGGCGGCCGCGTGAACGGCGTGAGGGCATACGGCTCCGTCACCGGTTCGAACGAGCAGGTCGGCGGATTCGTCGGACGACTCGCGCAAATGTCGCTTGTGGACGGCTGCTCGTTCTCCGGCACCGTCTCCGGGTCGCAGTACGTCGTCGGCGGCTTCGCCGGACGCATCTGCGATTCGCCCGTCGTCCTCCGCTCCTGCGCCGTGAACTGCACGGTCACGTTCACCGGCGAGGGCGGATCCTACAAGAACGCCTACGCGGGCGGCTTCGTCGGTTCGCACGACGCCGGCTACGTCATGGACTGCTACGCCGTCGCCGACGTCTCGTCCGTCAACCAGGCGCGGTATGTCGGCGGTTTCGCGGGCAACGTGAACGGCCAGATCACCACCTCCTGGTGCGCGGGCTCCGCCGAGACGACGGGCAGCTTCTTGGGTGCCTTCGCCGGCTACGCCCAGTCCGGCTACATCACGAAATCCTACTACGACTCCGGCAAGACGTCGTACCTCGCGGTGAGCGACGCGGCCTACGACGGCATCACGCCGCTCGCCTCGGCGCAGATGCTGCACGGCGCGAACTTCGACTTCGACTTTATGGCCACGTGGCGCATCGACGAAGGGGAGACCACGCCGTATCTGCGGACGTTCCTCGTGCAGCTCACGGGCTTCACGGCCTGGCTGGACGAATACAAGCTGCCGCCGGACACGGATCCGCTCCTCGTGACGAACGGCATCCCGCTCCTCGCGCGCTACGTCTACGGCATCGTCCCGATGAACCGGCAGACGACCATCGACGGCGTTCCGCTGGTGGACATCCACATCGGCTCGGACGGCGCCCCGTGGTTCTCGCTGCCCGTGCCGCAGAACGTCGACGAATACGGCATGCGCTTCAGCGTCCTCTGGTCCCGCGACCTCGTGAACTGGCAGACGCTGGGCGAAACCTGGTTCGACCGGGACGGCGACGGCAACGACGCCACCTGCCATCCCCCAATCGACCCCCGCGAGACGCAGATGTTCTTCAAGTACAAGATCGTCATCGACGACTAGGACGGCACCGCAGCGGTCCGTCCCTCTCGCCCATCTCACACGAAGCCACGAAGTCAGGCGCCCCCCTCCGAGAGGGGGGGCGCGAAGCGCCGGGGGAGTGTTCCGTGTGCCGCCCGCCCCGCACCATCCGCCCGCACAACTCTTTCGTAAGAGTCTTGCCCCTACAAAGACACGCCATGAAAAACCGCATGACCCTCCTCCCACTCCTCGTCGCCGCATTCTTCGCGGGCGCAACCACCGCCCTCGCGGCCACGCGCATCACCACGCGCGCCGAGCTCGCCGCCATCGCGAACGACCTCGCCGGTGCCTACGAGCTCGGTTGCGACATCGATCTCGCGGGCGAGCCCTGGACGCCGATCGGCAATAACTTCCATAAGTTCACCGGTTCGCTCGACGGGTGTGGCCACGTCATCTCCAACCTGACCGTGACCGCCGGCTCCTCCAACTACGTGGGCCTCTTCGGGTACCTCGGGTCCAGCGGCACGGATGCGAGAGTCGCCAACCTCCGCATCGCGAACGCGACCGTGAGCGGCCGCAGCTACGTCGGCACCCTCGCGGGCTGCGCCGAGGACGCGACCGTGACCAACTGCTCCGTCGTGGGCGCGACCGTCATGGCCACCGGCGGACCGAACTACGGACGCGCGGGCGGCCTCATCGGCCACATCAAGATCAACTGTTTCGTCTCGCGCTGCTTCGCGATCGCCGATGTTTCCGCCGGTTCCCACCACGTTGGCGGCTTCATTGGCGTCATCGATGATGATAACCATGCCCCGTGCGTCGTGAGCAACTGCTTCTCGGTCGGCTCGGTTTCATCCACCGCCAACTGCGTCGGAGGCTTCATCGGCTATGTGACAGGCGGGCATGGTAGCGGTTCCTTCGTCTTCGACTGTTACACGGTCGCGCGCGCCCATGGCTCCGACAGTGTCGGCGGCTTCTTCGGCAAGTTGGAGCAGAACAGCAAAGTCACCCTTGCGCGCTGTTACGCGGCGGGTGGCGACGGCGACACGACCGGCAATTCGCACGTCGGCGGCTTCGCGGGCACCCTGTCGGGTAGTGCGACCTGCGACAACTGCTTCCGCCTCGTGGACGGCCTCGCGGATGTCGGTTCGGAGGAGATGGGGGGGGGCTATAACGGGACCATCGTCGCCCTTGACGCGGCGGAAATGCGCTCGACGAACAACTTCACCGCGTTCCAGGCGGCGGGCTGCTGGACGCAGACCGATGGCCAGACGCAGCCCTACTTCGACTGGGGGCTCGTGGACGGCAAGTTCCTCCTTCTTGCCGGTGACACCGCCACCGCCACTGTCAACGGCCTCGGCGCCTACGCCCCCGGCACGGACGTCCCGATTTCCATCAACCACCCGGCGGACCGCATCTTCCTCGGCTGGACCGGCGGCGCGACCTACGCCAACGCCTCCGCCAATGAGACGACCGTCCTTCTCGACAACTACCATGTCGTTTCGGTCACGCTCGGCACGCGCATCACGACACGCGCCCAGCTGGAGGCGATTTCCTCCAATCTCTCCGGCCTCTACGGACTCGCTGCGGACATCGACCTCTCCGGCTCGCCCTGGACGCCGATCGGCTCCTCGGGCTCGCCGTTTACCGGCAAGTTCTACGGCTTCGGCCACAAGATCACCGGCCTCACGTTCGACAACACGTCGGATTCTGCCGGGACCCAAGTCGGCCTCTTTGGCTATATCGACGGCGCGACGATCGACGGCGTCCACCTGGAGGACGTCTCCATCAAAGGATACGAACGCTGCGGCGCGCTCGCGGGCGAGGTACACGGCACCTCCACGATCCGCAACTGCTCCGCGCAGGGTTCCGTCAGCGGCAACTACTCCTACATCGGCCTGCTCGCCGGATTCATCTCCGGCCCCGGCGTTCTCTTCGAAGGCTGCGCGACCACCGGCACAGTCTCCGCCGCCGGCTCGGACGCCGGCGGCTTCGCGGGCATCGCCAGAGGCGGTTCGGTGACCTTCACCGGCTGCCACGCGTGCGCGGACGTCACCAGCGTAGGCGCCAACGACTCCCGCGGCGGTTTCATCTCCGCGATCTTCGACATCGGCTCGTTCACCTTCACGCGCTGTACCGCCGAGGGCACCGTCTCCGTGTGCAAGGACGAAATTAGTTACCAAAATAGTAACCTCGGCGGCTTCATCGGCTACTTGGACTGGAGGTGCAGGGGCACCTTCACCGACTGTTCCGCGAACGTGAGCGTGTCAGCAGGTTACCGGAAGGCGGGCGGCTTCGTCGGTTACATCCGTGACGGCTCCGACGGCTCGTCCTTCCTCCGCTGTACCGCCGCGGGTGACGTGTCCGTGACCGATGCGTTCGCCGGCGGCTTCGTCGGTTCCAACGAAGGGAACGCCAGCTTCACGGATTGCCGCGCCGACGGCCATGTCGACGGCAAGGGCGACGTCGGCGGCTTCGTCGGCAACGTCTCCGCTCCGCTCGTGATCTCCAACTGCGTGGCGCGCGGCGACGTGCGCTCCTCCGGCGACAACTACGGCGGCTTCGCCGGAACTCTCACCAACGCCGCCGCGGTGGTTTCCGACAGCTGGTGCTCCGGCGCCGTCTGGGGTACGGGCGACACGATCGGCTCCTTCGTCGGGAACGCCGGGGACACGGCGAACGGCACCATCCGGAACTGCAGCATTTCCGCCTGCGGCGCGGGGCCGCGTCCGTTCTGCGGCGGCAACGGCTCGGTGACGGGCGGCTCGCTCACCGTGCATCAGGTCGAAGAACTCTCGAAGGACGGCAACGGCACCCCCTGGCCCGAAGTGAAGCAGCGCGCCCAAGGCGCCACGAAGATCCAGACGGTCGAGGACCTCTTCGCCGTCACGAACAACCTCGCCGGCATCTACGTGCTGGACGGCGACATCGACCTCGGCGGCGCGGCGTGGACGCCCTTCGGCAGTTTCACGGGCGAGTTCTACGGACAGAACCACCGGATCACGAACTTCGTCGTGAACGCTGCGGGCGGGTCTGCCGGTTTCTTCGGCAGGATTGCGGGCGGACGCGTGAGTGGCGTGGTGCTGGAGGGCACCGTCACCGGCGCAACGGACGTCGGCGTGGGCGGCTTCGCGGGCGCAATCGATTCCAAGTCCCTGGTGGAGGGCTGCTCGTTCCAAGGCGCGGTCACGAACGCGACGACCTGCAACGCCGGCGGCTTCGTCGGTTCCGTCTCCGATTCGCCCGTCATCCTCCGCTGCTGCGTCCCGCGTGCCACGGTGGCGGCGAACATCTCCGGCCAGTCGGACTCGTATGCGGGCGGCTTCGTCGCCTCGCTCGACGGGGGCTACATCATGGACTGCTACGCCATCGCGGACGTGCAGGGCGACGGCAGCTACGTCGGCGGCTTTGCGGGATTTGTCGACGGTTCGATTACCAACGCCTATTGCGTCGGCTCCGTGACGAGCTCGGGTTCCTATCACGGCGCCTTCGCCGGCGGCAGCGGCAGTTCGGGCACGATCACGACATCCTACTACGACTACGGCAAGACCGGACTCGGCGCCGTGAACAATGCCGGCTATACCGGCGTCACCGGCCGTTCGAGCGGGCAGATGTGCCACGCTGCGAACTTCGCCTTCGATTTCGACGACGTCTGGAAGATCGACGAAGGGGAGACGACGCCGTACCTGCGGACGTTCCTCGTTCAGCTCACGGGCTTCACGGCCTGGCTGGACGAATGGAAGCTTCCGCCGGACACGGATCCGCTGACGGTTACGAACGGCATTCCGCTCCTCGCGCGCTACGTCTACGGCATCGTCCCGATGAACAAGCAGACGGACAACGACGGCAATCCGCTGATGAACATCGGCATCGACGGTTCCGGCAAGCCGTATTTCTGGCTCCCCCCGCAGAAGTGGGCGGACGACTACGGGATGCGCTTCAGCGTCCTCTGGTCCCGGGACCTCGTGAACTGGCAGACCCTGGGCGAATGCTGGTTCGACCAGGACGGCGACGGCAATGACGCCACCTGCCATCCCCCGATCGACCCCGCCGAGCCGCAGATGTTCTTCAAGTACAAGATCGTCATTCCGGATTAGGGCCTCTGCCCCAGAACGCGAAGGGCGCGATTCCTGGCGCGAATGCGCCTGCCTCCGATCCTCGCCGGACCTTGCGCTTCGCGCAGGATCCGGCTCGGCCGGCAGAGCGCCTTCGCGCCGGGTGGGGCGAGCTCTCCGAGCGAGCCGCAGAGCCTGCGCCGCATGCGCCGCGGCTCGCACGGAGTGCTCGCCCCACCGGCGCCGCCCTGCGCCTTTGCGCCCCGGCCCGGAGGCGGTGTGCCGGCCCCGCGCGGCGGCAGCCGCGCGGGGATCGTAGGCACCCGCATCCGGGCCTCCCTTCGCGCCCTTCGCGTCTCCCCCCCCTGCCGCGGGCGGCGCGTGGCGGGTTTACAGAATTTGTCGGTTTCGGACGCGGGGAGGGTGCCCGATGCGTAATGCACAATGCACAATGCACAATGCACAATGCAGAATGCGCAATGCGCAATGGAATTTTGTTCGTGGCACGGGGGGTGCTACTTCGTAAAGGCGAACGGCGGCGAAGCCGCCTTCGAAGCATCCGAATGTCCGACGAAATCAAGCACGAATGCGCCGTGGCGCTGCTGCGGCTGCTGGATTCCCCGGCGGCCGCAGGGGGTTCGGGGGGCGTCGCCCCCCGTTCGTTGCCCGACCCCGGCGGGACGCTGCTCTCGCTCCTGCTCGAGAAACAGCACAACCGCGGGCAGGACGGCGCCGGCGCGGCGATCCTTTCGCTCGCCCCCGAGCCCGGCCGGCCGGCCTGGTGGATCCGCAGGTCCGCCTCCGCCACCGCCCTCGCGGACCTGCTCGGCGCGATCGGGCGACGTCCCACCTCGCCCGGCGAGTCGCTCTTCCTCGGCCATCTGCGCTACGCGACCTATGGCCGAGGGGACGAATCGTTCTGCCACCCGTTCGTCCACGCCGAGCCCCGCCTCGACCGAACGCTCTTCCTCGCCGGCAACTTCAACCTCACCAACACGCACGAGCTGTTCGAGGCGTTCCGGAAGGCGGGGAACCATCCCGCGAGTTCGGCGGACGGATACCTGCTTTGCGAACTATTGGCCGCGGAGCTGGAGGGCGGCCGCGGAATCGCGGCCGCCCTCCGCGCGGTGCTTCCCAAGCTCGACGGCGCGTTCACGCTGTGTGGCATGACGGGCGACGGCTGGGCGTTCGCGGTGCGCGACGCGCACGGCATCCGGCCGGGATGGTACTGGGCGCCCTTCCTGGACGGGGCGCCCGCCTCTCCGCGTGCGGTGGCGGTCGCCTCCGAGCGGCCCGCGATCCAGGCGGCGCTGGACTGTCCGACGGACGCGGTCCGCGAGCTGCCGCCCGGCGTGGCGCTGCTGGTGTCCCCCTCGGGCGAGGTTCGTTTCGAGCGCGTGCTCGAGCCGGCCGAGCCCCGCCCCTGCGTGTTCGAGAGAATCTACTTCTCCCGCGCGAACGACGCCGACATCCACCGCGAGCGCAAGGCGCTCGGCGCCGCGCTCGCGGCGCCGATTCTGCGCGCGGTGGACTTCGACCTCGACCGGACGTTCTTCAGCTACATCCCCAACTCCGCGCAGGTCGCGTTCCACGGGCTGCTGGAGGCGCTCTGGACCGAGGGGCTCGCCGAGGGGCGGCCCGTGCGGTTCGGGCAGGTCGCCGTGAAGGACGCCAAGTTCCGCACGTTCATCGCGGACGCCGCCGCGCGCCGCGAGATCGGCAAGCACGTCTATGACGTCACCTACGGCCTCGTGCGCCCCGGCGTGGACACGCTGGTCGTGCTCGACGACTCGATCGTGCGCGGCACGACGATGCGCGAGGCGATCCTGCCGATGCTCGACCGCCTCGGGCCGCGGCGGGCCGCGGCGGATCGTCGTCGCCTCCTCCGCCCCGCCCATCCGCTACCCCGACTGCTACGGCATTGACATGTCCACGCTGGGCGAACTCGTCGCCTTCCGCGCGCTCGTGAACCTGCTCGGCGACGAAGCGGAGGCGGAGCTGCACGCGGCGATGGAGGAGATGTCTCACGCAGAGAGCGCAGAGAACGCAGAGACTTCTTCATTTGCCGCGAAGCGGCACCCTTCATTTGCGCCGCAGGCGCACCCGTCATTTGTCGCGGAGCGACACCCTTCATTTGCGCCGCAGGCGCACCCGTCATTCGTCAATCCGCTCGCCGCCCTCTACGCCCGCTTCACCGAGGAGCAGCACGCCGCCGAAATCGCGCGGCTCCTCACGCCGCCCGGAATGCGCGCGGAGGTCTCGGTCGTCTACCAGACCGTGGACGCGATGCGTGGCGCGCTGTCGCCGAGTTCGCACGTTCGCCGGTTCGCACGTTCCAAGTCCGAACCTTCGAACCTTCGAACCTTTGAACCTTCGAACGCGCGCGAAGCGCGCTTCGGCGACTGGTACTTCACCGGCGACTATCCGACGCCGGGCGGCTACCGCGTCCTGCGCCGCTCGCTCGAGAACCACCTCGCCCGCCGCGAAGGGCGGTCCTACTAGCTCGCAAGTCCTGCGCAACGCGTCGGCGCATCGCGCCGACGGCCGCGCAGGGCGTTGAAGCTTCGCTTCGCTCCGGCTTTTCAGATTCT
This sequence comes from uncultured bacterium, assembly GCA_902793555.1. Taxonomy (GTDB): domain Bacteria; phylum Verrucomicrobiota; class Kiritimatiellia; order RFP12; family UBA3636; genus UBA3636. The sequence goes on from CADBEF010000019.1 coordinate 26,368, forward strand.
GTAAAACCATGCTCTCCGCTGGCGCGGATTGTGTCGCGGCGCAGTGCCGAAACGCGGAAAACGGCGAACACACTGTCTGGCATGGGGAATGCTTTCTCATCGCGTATGAACTACGAGGAAAAGTGGCGGGCGGAGCGCGAGCGCGCGGGATTCCTCGCGCTGGCGGACGGCGCGGTGTTCCGCGGCGTCGCGTTCGGCGCGCGGGAGGACCGGCTCGGCGAGGCGGTCTTCAACACCGGGATGTCCAGCTACCAGGAAATCGCCACGGACCCCTCCTACGCCGGGCAGATCGTCGCGCTCACCACCGCCGAGGTCGGCAACTACGGGACGAACCCCGACGACGCCGAGTCGCGCGGGCTCTTCCTCTCCGGGCTCGTCGTGAACGAGCTCGCGGAGCCGTCCAACTTCCGCTCGACCCTGCCGCTCGACCGGCTCCTCGCCGACGCGGGGGTGCCGGGGCTGCGCGCCCTCGACACGCGGAGCCTCACGCTCCACCTCCGCGACCACGGCTCGCAGAAGGCCTATCTGCACGCGGGGCCCGAGCCGATGGACCCGGCCGAGGCCGTCCGGCGCGCACGCGAATGGGAGGGCCTCGACGGACAGGACTACGCCGCGCGCGTCTCCTGCAAAGTCGCCTACGATTTTCCGCACGCGGAGTCCGCGGAGTTGATATCTCACGCAGAGTTTGCGGAGTCCCCGGAGTTTGAATCTCACGCAGAGAGCGCAGAGAACGCCGAGACTTCTTCATTTGCCGCGGAGCGGCACCCGTCATTTGCGCCGCAGGCGCACCCGTCATTTGCCGCGAAGCGGCACCCGTCATTTGCGCCGCAGGCGCACCCGTCATTCAGCGGGGCGGCGGACGTCGCCGCCCCGCTGGTAGCGGTCTATGACTTCGGCGTAAAGCGCAACATCCTGCGGTCGCTCGCGTCGTTCGCGCGGGTGCGGGTCGTGCCGGCGAAGACGCCCGCGGAGGAGGTCCTCGCGCTCAAGCCCGCCGGCGTCTTCCTCTCCAACGGCCCCGCCGATCCGGCGGCCCTTCCCTACGCGATCGAGAACATCCGGAAGATCCTCGGCCTCGCCCCGCTGGAAATGCACAATGCACAATGCACAATGCACAATGCGGATGCAGTTGACGGCAAGCGGACATTCAGCATTCAGCATTCAGCATTCAGCATTCCCGTCATGGGCATCTGCCTCGGCCACCAGCTGCTCGCGCTCGCCTGCGGCGCGAAGACGGGGCGGCTCGCGTTCGGGCACCACGGGTGCAACCATCCGGTGAAGGAGCTGGCAACGGGCAAGGTGCAGATCACCTCGCAGAACCACAACTTCGCGGTCCTCGCGGACTCCCTCCCGCCGGAGCTCGAGGTCACGCACGTCAACCTCAACGACGGAACCATCGAGGGCCTCCGCCACAAAACCCTCCCCGCCTTCTCCGTCCAGTACCACCCCGAGGCCTGCCCCGGCCCGCACGACGCCGCCCCGCTGTTCGCGCGCTTTCAGGAGATGATCCATGCCGAAACGCACTGACATCCGCAAGATCCTCGTCGTGGGCGCCGGGCCGATCGTGATCGGCCAGGGGTGCGAGTTCGACTACTCCGGCGTCCAGGCGGTGAAGGCCCTCAAGCGCGAGGGCTACGAGGTGGTGCTCGCCAACTCGAACCCCGCCACGGTGATGACCGATCCCGAGCGCGCGGACCGCACCTACATCGAGCCGCTCACGGCCGACGTGCTGCACGAGGTCATCCGCCGCGAGCGCCCGGACGCGCTCCTGCCGACGCTCGGTGGCCAGACCGCGCTCAACCTCGCGATGGAGCTCTCGAAGAGCGGCGTGCTGCGCCGCTACCGCGTGGAGCTCATCGGCGCGGACGCGGACGCCATCGCGCGCGCCGAGGACCGCAACCTCTTCCAGGGCGCGATGCGCGAGCTCGGGCTCGACCTGCCGCGCGGCGGCAGCGCGCACACGCCCGAGGAGGCGCGCGCCGTCGCGCGCGCCATCGGCTCGTGGCCGCTCGTCGTGCGCCCCGGCTTCACGCTCGGTGGCACGGGCGGCGGCATCGCGCGCGACGCGGCGTCGTTCGACGCCATCGTCGCGCGCGGGCTCGCCGCGTCCCTCAATGGCGAGGTGCTCGTCGAGGAATGCCTCGAGGGCTGGAAGGAGTTCGAGATGGAGGTGATGCGCGACCGCGCCGGCACGGCGGTGATCGTCTGCTCCATCGAGAATCTCGACCCGATGGGCGTCCACACGGGCGACTCGATCACCGTCGCCCCGATCCAGACGCTCACGGACCGCGAGTACCAGGCGATGCGCGACGACTCGATCCGCGTCCTGGAGAAGGTCGGCGTCGCCACCGGCGGCTCGAACGTCCAGTGGGCGGTCGATCCGAGGGACGGCCGCCGCGTCATCATCGAGATGAACCCGCGCGTGTCGCGCTCGTCCGCGCTCGCGTCGAAGGCGACCGGCTTCCCGATCGCCAAGATCGCCGCGCTGCTCGCCGTCGGCTACACGCTCGACGAGCTCCCGAACGACATCACGCGCAAGACGCCCGCGTGCTTCGAGCCGGCGCTGGACTACGTCGTCGTCAAGGTTCCGCGTTTCGCGTTCGAGAAGTTCCCCGGCGCGGACATCACGCTCGGCACGCAGATGAAGGCCGTCGGCGAGGTGATGGCCATCGGGCGCACCTTCAAGCAGGCCTGGTGCAAGGCCGTGCGCTCGCTCGAGGCGCCCCTGCGCTACCACGACCTCTCGCGCTTCGACCCCTGGTTCCGCCGCGAGATCGCCGAGGTCGCGGCGTTCAAGGTGTATCTCGGAAAAGCCGGGAAAACCATGTTTGCGGCCAAGAAGCGCCCCAACCACCGAACCACCGAACCACTAAACCACCCAACCAGTCTTCTGCGCCAGGCGAAGGTCTTCGGCCTTTCCGACGCGGAGATCGCGGAGGCGTGCGGAACGACCGAGGAGGCGGTCCGCGCGCGGCGCCTCGCGCTCGGCATCCGGCCGGAGTTCCGCGCGGTCGACACCTGCGCCGGCGAGTTCAAGGCGGCGACGCCGTATTTCTATTCATGCTACGGGTGGGACGACGGAAGGCCAATGCACAATGCACCATGCACAATGCACAATGCAGAACGCGATTCCATTGTGCATTGTGCATCGGGCATTGAGCATTCGCGGCGGCAGCGCCGCCGCAAGGTCCTCGTCCTCGGCGGCGGACCGAACCGCATCGGGCAGGGCATCGAGTTCGACTGGTGCTGCTGCCACGCGGCGTTCGCGCTGCGGGAGCGCGGGTTCGAGGTGGTGATGATGAACTCGAACCCCGAGACGGTCTCCACCGACTACGACACGAGCGACCGGCTCTACTTCGAGCCGCTCACGTTCGAGGACGCGATGGAGGTCTACGAGCGCGAGGGGTGCGACGGCGCGATCGTCCAGCTCGGGGGACAGACCCCGCTCAACCTCGCCGCGCGGCTCGAGGCGGCGGGCGTGAAGGTGCTCGGCACGTCGCCGCGCGACATCGACCGCGCCGAGGACCGCGACGAATTCCAGGCGCTCGTCGCCGAGGCGGGCGTGAAGCAGCCGCCGAGCGGCATCGCGCACTCCGTCGCCGACGCGCGCCGGATCGCCGCGAAGCTCGGCTACCCCGTCCTCGTGCGGCCGAGCTTCGTCCTCGGCGGGCGGGCGATGGCGATCGTCTCCACGCCGGAGGAGCTGGAGAAATACGCCGCGGAGGCCGTCGCCGCCGCGCACGGCAAGCCGATCCTCGTGGACAAGTTCCTCGACCACGCGGTCGAGCTCGACGTGGACTGCGTCGCGGACGGCCGCCGGTGCGTCGTCGGCGCGATCCTCGAGCACGTCGAGGCCGCGGGCTGCCACTCCGGCGACGCCGCCGCGGTCACCCCGCCGCGCTCGCTCTCGCCCGGGACGATCGCCGAGGTGGAGCGCATCGCGCGCGTCTTCGCGGAGAAGCTGCACGTCGTGGGCCTCATGAACATCCAGCTCGCCGTCCGCAAGGGCGAGGTGTGGATGATCGAGGTCAATCCCCGCGCCTCGCGCACCGTGCCGTTCGTCTCCAAGGCCGTGGGATGGCCGCTCGCCGACGTCGCCGCGCGCTGCATGCTCGGCGAAACACTCGACGACATCCTCGGCCCCGAGACGCCCGACGCGGAGCGCGGCGCCGCAGGCGTCCCGCGTTCCGCGTCCAAATCTCCGTATTACTGCGTGAAGGAGGCGGTCTTCCCCTTCGCGCGTTTCCCGGGCGCGGACGTCGCGCTCACGCCGGAGATGAAGTCGACGGGCGAGGTGATGGCGATCGACGCCGACCCGGAGATCGCCTACTTCAAGAGCCAGGTCGCGGCGGGGAGCCCGCTACCGAAGGGCGGCGACGTGTTCGTCTCGCTGCGCGACGAGGACAAGACCGGTGGCGTGGAGCTGGCGCGCGAGCTCGCGCGGCTCGGCTACGGGATCTACGCGACGCTCGGCACCTCGACGGCGCTCTGGGCCGCGGGGATCAAGAGCAAGGCCGTCTTCCGCATCTCGCGCGGACGGCCGAGCGCGCTCGACCTGCTCCGCGAGAAGGCGGTCGGCTGGATCGTGAGCACCGCCGAGACGGGCCACGAGGCGACCGAGGACAACGCGCGCCTGCGCACCGCGGCGACCGCGGCGGGCGTGCCGCTCACGACGACCCTCGCGGGCTTCCGCGCCGCCGTCGCCGGCCTCGCGGAGGACCGGGCGGAGGAAGCGGTCTACAGCCTGCAGGAATACCACCGCCTGCTCGGCCCGTCCGCCTGAACGGAGCGGCGGGCTCAGAGGTCGCGGCCGATGGCGGCGGCGACGCCGCGCGCCTTCGCGACGAGAGCGGCGAACTGCTCCGGCAGGAGCTGCTGCGGGCCGTCGGAGAGTGCCTTCTTCGGGCAGTCGTGCACCTCGATTTCGAGGCCGTCCGCGCCGACCGCGACCGCGGCGAGCGCGAGCGGCTCCACGTAGGCGGCGACGCCCGCGGCGTGCGACGGGTCGACGAACACGGGAAGGTGCGTCCGCTCCTTGAGCACCGGGATCGCCGAGAGGTCGAGCGTGTTGCGCGTCGCCGTCTCGAAGGTGCGGATGCCGCGCTCGCACAGCACGACGTTCGGGTTGCCCTCCGAGAGGATGTATTCGGCGCTCATCAGCAGCTCCTGGATGGAGTTCGAGAACCCGCGCTTGAGGAGCACCGGCAGTCGCGAGCGGCCGACCTCCTTGAGCAGCTCGAAGTTCTGCATGTTGCGGGCGCCCACCTGGATCATGTCGGCGTACTCCTCGAAGAGGTCCATCTGCGCGGGGTTCGTGATCTCCGTGACGACCGGCAGCCCCGTCGCGTCGCGAGCCTCCTTGAGGTAGTGCAGCCCCTCGGCCTTGAGCCCCTGGAACGCGTAGGGCGAGGTCCGCGGCTTGAACGCGCCGCCGCGCAGCAGGGTCGCGCCGGCGTCCTTCACGGCCGCGGCGATGCCGGCGATCTGGTCGCGCGACTCGACGGAGCAGGGGCCCGCGCACGCCACGACGCGCGGTCCCCCGATCGCGACGCCGCGGACCTTCACCACGGTGTCGTCCGGATGGAACTTGCGGTTCGCGCGCTTGTAGGGCTCCTGCACCTTGACGACGCGGTCGACCTCGTCGAGGCCGGCCACGTCGCGCTCCGGCACGCGCGAGGTGTCGCCGACCAGGCCGACGACGGTCTGCTCGCTGCCGTAGATGGGGTTGGTCTGGATGCGGTACTTGCCTTCGAGCAGTTCGCACAGCGCTTCGACCTTGTCGCGCGCGGTGCCGTGTTTCAGTACGAGGATCATGGTCTTGGAACGCTCCCCGCGGCCGGTCGGGGCTCGCGCCTCGCCGGCGCGGGGAGACTTGGGGTTAGGTGGTTAGGTGGTTAGGTGGTTAGGTGGTTGCGGGGCATTCGCCATTCATCATTCATCATTCAGCATTCAGCATTGTCCATCGGCTCCGTCCTGCTTCTCAAACGGCGAACGGCGCCTGGGGTCTTGCCCGGGCGCCGTTCCGTTTGTGCGGGTTCCGCGTCGTGCGGAGGTCCTGCTAGGAAGCGACGGCGCCCGGGCCGGCAAAGAGGAAGAACCACTTTGCCTGTCCGTCGAAGAAGAATCGGGCGCTGTCGCGTTGCATGACGGCAGGGGATTCTCGCATTTCCGCGGACGGAACGCAAGCGGAAAGTTCGTGCATTGGGATGCCGCGCTGTGCTAGAATCACCGACATGCAACCCGACGACCACAAGGACCCCTCCGGCGGCCTCGCCGCGCTTCGCGCCGGCATCGACCGGTGCGACGAGGAGCTCGTCGCGCTGTTGCGCCGGCGGATGGACATCTCGTCGCGCGTGGCGGCCAGCAAGGCCGGCACCGGGAAGCCCGTGCGAGACCCGGAGCGCGAGGCGGCCGTCGTCGCCCGCGTCCGGGCCCTCGCCGGCGCGGACCTCGCGGCCGCCGCCGAGTCGCTCGTGACGACGCTCATGCGCACCTCGCGCGAGCGGCAGTACGACATCCTTCTGGCGAAGGACGCCGAGGCGTTCCGCGCGGATACCGGCCTCCCGGAGCGCGCGGACGGCTCGCTCGCGGGCGTCCGCCGCGCCGCGTTCGCGGGCGATGCCGGATCGTGGTCCGCCGCCGCCGCGCGGCGGCTTTTTCCCGACGCGGAGTCCGTTGCCGCGCCGAGCTTCGCGGCGGCGTGCGATCTCGTCACGGACGGCCGCGCGGACGCCGCGGTGCTGCCGCTCGCCAACACGACGGGCGGCCCGGTGGACACCGTCTACCATCTGCTGGAGCGGAACCTGCGCATCGTTCGCTCCGCCGACTTGGCCGTGCGCCACTGCCTCGCCGGCGTCCCGGGCGCGACCCTCGCGGGCGTCCGCACCGTCTCGAGCCACCCGCAGGCGCTCGCGCAGTGCTCCCGCGCGATCCGCGAGGGCGGGTGGGCCGCCGAACCCGCGGAGAACACGGCCTTTGCGGCGGCCGAGGCCGCGCGCCGCGCGGACCCGTCCTTCGCCGCGATCTGCTCGCCCGCCGCGGCGCGCGGGCACGGTCTCGCCATCCTGCGCGAGGACGTCTGCGACACGGGCGTGAACGCCACGCGGTTCGTGGCGGTCTCGCGCGAGCTTCTGGTGACGCCCGACGCCTCGCGCCTGAGCCTGCTGCTGCTCCTTCCGGACCGGCCCGGCGCGCTGGCGGCGACGCTGGACGTCTTCGTCGACCGTGCGCTCAACCTTTCGTCGATTTGTTCGCAGCCCGTGCCGGAGCGGCCGTGGGAGTACGCCTTCTTCCTCGACGTCGCAACCAATCACGCTACGGATGGAAATGTCAAGATCAGTGGTCGTCAACATCAACTGCTTGTCTTTCGCCTCGATGAGAACGTTTTGCAGGATCTGCATCGTTCCCTTCGAAACGACGATGTTCTGGACTCTTTTCAGTCCTTCAAGTAACTTCGACCTGACGATTTTGAACTTCATGGACAACTCCTTTTGGTTAGACCACTTTCTAGTTTGGGTTGGTGCCTAAAATTGTACACTATTTCTGGTAGTGAAGTAAAGCATGAAGTAAATAATATTAGGAATGTTGATACTGTCGACAAGTCGCGCTCAGCTCGTTTTCAGAGGGGTTTGAAGTAGTTCGTCGGTGTTGACATCGCTTCAAGTACTTTGTTGCAGACAGTCGACAGCGGAAAAAAAGTTGATTGCTGTTGATAAAGGGATGGCTTGTGAACAGGTTGTGCACGGCTTGTCTGCACCTTGTCATTTCATAAGTTCCGATGGATTTCTGCCAAGCTGCGAGGTGATGTTCTCGACCGTCTTGCGCAGTTCGTTTTCGACGTCGATTCGTTTCTGGATGGTTTGCGCGCCATGGTAGACCGTTGCATGCGTTTTCCCGAACGAGCGGCCGATCTCCACAAGCGACCGCGTCGTGAGCTTGTAGGAAAGGTACATGGCGACTTGACGCGGCGTGACGAGCGTCTGCGTGCGTTGCGAGGAAAGAATGTCGGAAAGCGTCACGCCGTAGAAATCCGCGACGACTTTCATGATTTCCTCGACCGTCAGGTCTTTGATTGTCTTTTCCTGTTCGATTGAGTCCTTGAGAAGATGCTGCACGATTTCAAGCGTCATGGGAATGGAGGTGTTCAGGGCCATGAACGTGATGACTCGGCTGACGGCACCCTCAAGCGCACGGACGTGTGAGCGAATGTTCTCAGCAATGTACTTCAAGATTTCCTCGGGGATGATGCGCCCCGAACTCTGCATCTTGACCTTGAACTTGAGAATGGCCAGACGCGTCTCGTAGGAAGGCGCTTCGATTTCCACGGCCATGCCTTGCTGAAAGCGACCGATCAGACGTTCTTCGCACCCTTTCAGGTCTTTCGGTGCCACATCGCTCGTCATGACGACTTGCTTCCTGTAGGTCATGAGCGAGCTGAAGGTATTGAAGAACTCCTCTTGGAATTGGCGTTTGTCTGCAATGAACTGGACGTCGTCCAACAAGAGGACATCCACTTTACGGTAACGTTCGCGAAACGCCTGCATTGCGTTGTTCGCGAGCGCGTTGACATATTCGTTCAAAAACGTCTCCGACGTGATGTAGCAGACGGATGCAGACGGATTGTTTCGCAGCACGTAATGGCCAATCGACTGCATGAGATGCGTTTTGCCCAGCCCCGTGCCGCCGTAAATGAACAACGGATTGTTCAACGTGCGTCCAGGACCGTTTGCGACGGCCATGGCCGTTGCATGGGCAAAGGAGTTCGACGGACCAACGACGAAATTCTGGAAGGTATAGTTTTCCGTCAACGGGAGCGTTGACGGCATTCCCATGAGAGTGGGGGCGGCTGTCTGCTTGAGGAAAGATGC
>CADBEF010000020.1 GCA_902793555.1 uncultured bacterium
GCGGCGGCGGCGCGGCCACGGGAGGCATCGGCGGCGGCGGCGGCGGCGGCGGCGGCGGCGGCGGCGGCGGCGGCGGCGGAATGGACTGGACAACGCTGGTTTGGAGTCTCAGCGCGCCCAACGGGGCGACCGGCAGCGGCGGCAGCGGCGGGAGCAGCAACGGAGGGGCCGGCACGGTGACCTCCCGCGGTAAAGGCTATTCCGGGCGCGGCAAGGAGGGCGGCGACGGCGGCAGCGGCGGCGACGGCGGGTCATCGGGCAACACGGGCAGTTTCTTCATCGACATGGCCGCCGGGGCGGGCGTGACGGTGAACGGCCAGGTCACCTCGCGCCCGGCCACCACCCACGAGGCCATCGAATACACGCTCACGTTCTCGGACGAGTGGCGGCATTCGTCCAGCACGGACGCCAAGCTCGGCTACGCGCTTCCGGCGGCGCCCGTCCCCGCCTGGCGCGAGCGCTACACGTTCCTCGGCTGGTTCACGCAGCCCAACGCGCAGGGAATCAAATACTACAACGCCGACGGCTCGGCGGCGCGGCCCGAATACGACCGCGCGGGCGACCTGACGCTCTACGCCGGCTGGCGCCTCGACGACGATTCGCCGATGGTCTGGGTGGACGGGACCGGGATCGTCCCCGGGCAGAGCCAGGCGGGCGACGGGTGGAGCTACGACTCCGCGACCGGCCAGCTTTCGCTCTTCGCGGGCGGCGCGACCTACACCGTCTCCGGCGTCTCGACGAACGGCGAGATCGCCATCCTCGTCCGCAACAACCCCACGGTCGTGCTGGACGGCCTCGTCCTCGACACGGGCATCCGCACCGACCTGGCCGCGTTCGAGATCGACACGGAGTCCCGCCCGACCGTGCGCGTCGACGCGCCGAGCGACCTCGCCTCCGGCGCCGGGATGCAGGGCGTCCGCCTCCGGTCCGGGGCGTCCGTCCGCTTCAGGGGCGACGCGACGCTGCTGCTGACGGGCGGCGCCGGCGCGGCCGACGTCGGTTGCAAGCAGTGGGTGAACTCCCTCGGCCCGATCCGGATCGACACGCAGGCCACCGACCTGCACCTCGGCACCGGCCGCCTCGCGAACGACACGGGCTACACGAACCACTTCTACTCGATCCCGACGGGCGCGATGGTCTGGAACGTCGCGGTCACGAACTTCGCGCCCGGCGCGGCCGTCTCGTGGACGGGCCTCGAGGAGGAATACACGCCCACGAACACGACGGCCGACGCGCACGGCATCGCGCGCCTCTGGCTCCCGGACGGCACGTGGCTCTTCGATTCGGAGAGCGGCGGCGTGACGAAGTCGTGGGTCGTCCACGTGGACGGCGCGCACGCGACCGCCTATCCGTTCACCGACGTCGGCCTCACGATCAACGGGCGCGCCGTCTCGCTCCTCACGGGCGAGGGCTGGTATCACGACCGGACCAACACCGTCGTCCTCACGGGCCCCGGGCCGTTCGTCGTCAGCGGCTCGACGGCGTCCGGCATCGGCATCCGGGCGGACGCCAGCTGCTCCGTGGTCCTTTCGAACGTCCTGATCGACTGCTCGGCCCACCCCGGCCGCAACGCCTTCCGCGTCCCGCCCGGCGTCTCCGTCGACTTCGCGCTCCCGGCCGACGCGGCGCTCGTCGGCGGCGCCGGCTGCGCCGGCCTCTCCGTCCCGGCGGGCGCGGCGGCGACGTTCGACGGCGCCGGCATGCTCTCCGCGACGGCGGCGAAGCCTTCGTCCGGCCTTGACGGCGGCGCGGGCATCGGCGGCGACAACGGCGAAGCCGGCGGCACGATCGAGATCCGCGGCGGCGAGATCACCGCCCGCACGACGTGCAGCGCCTCCGGCATCGGCGGCGGCAAGTCCGGCGCGGGCGGCACGGTGACGATCTCCGGCGGCACGGTCCTCGCGGAGGGGCGCCAGTCCGGCATCGGCGGCGGCTACGGGGCCTCCGGCGGCACGACGACGATCTCCGCCGGCACCGTCACGGCCCACGCCGCGCTCGGCGCCGGCATCGGCGCCGGCAACCGCGGCGCGGACGGCGGCCGGACGACGATCTCCGGCGGCATCGTCACGGCGGCCGGCGGCACCTACGGCGCGGGCATCGGCGGCGCGAGCGACAACGGCACGGGCGGCGACGGCGGCATCGTCGTGATCTCCGGCGGCACCGTCTTCCCCTCCGGCCGCAACGGTTCGTCGGACATCGGCATCGGCTGCGACGGCTCGGTCGGCACGGCCTCGACGACCATCTCCGGCGGCTCGGTCCGCGCCACGGGCGCCCTTGCGCCGCTGCCGTGGTCCAACTCCGGACGCCTCTTCTGCGTGACCGTCGGGGGCCTCGAGCCCAACGCTCCCGTCACCCTGGACGGACTCGACGACGGAACGGTCGATTCCTACCGCGACCACGACCTCTTCGCCGACGAGGACGGCAAGATCTACATCTGGCTTCCGGACGGCGACCACCGCTTCGTCGCGCGCTGGGGGGCGAACCTCGAAACCTACCGCGCCGTCGTTTCGGGCGACAACGTCGATGCGGCCGTCTGGCGCGCTGGCGTGACCGTCAACGGCGTCGATGTCGCGGCTCTCGAGGGCGAGGGCTGGGTCTACGAGAACGGCCGGACGCTCTCGCTGACCAACGCCGCCCTGACCTATGCGCTCGCCGGCACCAACGTCGAGGGCCAAGTGCGCGTGTGGGTGAAGGCGTCGTGCGAAATCGAACTCCAGGACCTGGTTCTTAACGTGGATTCGAACGTAGCTTCCTGCGCGTTCCTCCTCGACGGCAACGACCCCGTGGCGATGACGCTCCACGGGGAATCCTCGATCGCCTCCGGCAAGGGCAATTCGGGCATCCGGGTGACCCCGGGCCACTCGCTCTCGATTTCCGGCGACGGCACGCTGCGTGCGACAGGCGGCTCCTGGGCCGCCGGCATCGGCGGCGGCACCGGCAGCCCGGGCGGCACGGTCTCCATCCTCGGCGGCACAATCTACGCGACTGGCGGCGAGGGCGGCGCGGGCATCGGCGGTGGCTACGGGGCCGCTGGCGGCACTGTGCTCATCAGCAACGCCACGGTGGTGGCGCAGGGCGGCGAGTCCGGCGCGGGCATCGGCGGCGGCGGCACGACGCGGACCGTGGAGCGGCCCGGCAACGGCGGCAACGGCGGTAACATCACGATCTACGGCGGCACCGTGACGGCCACCGGCGGCAGGTATGCCGCGGGCATCGGCGGCGGCGCGGCCCGCAACAACAGCGGCGGCTATGCGTCCGGCAGCGGCGGAACCATCCGCATCCTCGGCGGCACGGTGGTCGCGCAGGGCGGCAACGAAGGGGCGGGCATCGGCGGCTCCTCCGGCGAGAACGCCCCGAGCGGCGACGGCGGGAACATCCTGATCGCCGGCGGCAGCGTGACCGCCACCGGCGGCTCGTGGGCGGCCGGCATCGGCGGCGGACGGCACGGCAACGGCGGCACCATCGCGATTCAGGACGGTACCGTGACCGCGACCGGCGGCTGGAGGGGCGCCGGCATCGGCAGCGGAGAGGGGACGTCGAGCGATGAGCATTCCGATGGCGGCAGCATCACCATTTCGGGCGGCAACGTCAGGGCGACCACGTACAGGGGAACCTCGTACGGAGAAGGAGGGGCCGGCATCGGCGGCGGCTGGTACGGCGACGGCGGCGTCATCGCGATTTCCGGGGGCCGCGTCACGGCCGACGGCGGCACATACGCGGCCGGCATCGGCGGCGGCGCCGGAGGTTCCGTGACATCCATCGACATTTCCGGCGGCATCATCGATGCCTCGTCCGAGTGGCGCGCCGCCGCGATCGGCGGCGGCGATGGCGGAAAATGCGCGATCCGCATCACCGGCGGCACCGTCAGGGCCCGGGCCGACGCAGCCCCGCCCGCGTCCTCCTCCACCGCCGTCGCCGACATCGGCATCGGGTACGGCGGCGGCGAGGACCAATGCTCGGTGACGATCGCCGGCGGCTCCGTCTACGGCGCCTACCGCGGCATCGGCAGGCCCAAACCCACCGACGGCTCCGCGCTCGTCTGGCGCGTCGACGTCGGCGGCCTCCCGGAGAACGCACCCGTCCAGGTCGCCTTCCTGTACTCGACGGCCGGCACGGTCTACGGCACCGACGGCATCTACGCCGACGCCGACGGGAAGATCCATCTCTGGCTCCCGAACGGCTGCTACGACTTCACCGTCGCGCCCGAGGGCGGCGAGCCGGCCGAATACGTGGCAGGCGTCGCCGACGGCAACGTCGAGGCGCACCTCTACGCGCCGCTCGGCTTCTGCGTGGACGGCGTGGACATCGGCCACTACGCGCGAGACCACTGGCGTTTCGACGATTCGACCTGCAGCGTCGAGCTCACGGACGAACACGACTACCTGCTCTCCGGCCAGGCGGCGCAGACCGGGCGCCTCTCGCGCATCGGCTTCGACAAGCTGAAGGGCGGCAAGACCATCGTCTCGAACCTCGTCGTCGATCTCCCCTGCGGGACCGACGAGGAGCCGGGCCGCCAGGGCCCGCCGATCTCGATCCTGGCGAGCCGGGGCTCCACGATGATGCTCGTCGGCACGAACACGCTCACGGCCGCCCCCACCTACCCGGCGGTCTATGTCGCATCCGACAGCGCGATCATCATCGATGCGCAGAGCGACGGACGCCTCGAGGCACACGGCGGCAGGAGGGCCGCCGGCATCGGCGGCGGAAACGGCTTGGGCATTTCTCCCAACTCCGGCTGGATCATGATCGACGGCGGCACGATCGTCGCCACGGGAGGCGACTACGCGGCCGGCATCGGCGCCGGCGATTACGGCATCCCCAGCCAGGTCATGATCGGCGGTGGCCACGTGACCGCGACGGGGGGCAAAGAGGGCGCCGGCATCGGCGGCGCCTCCTGCAGTTGGTCCGACACGAGCAGCGTTTCGCGCCCCGTCGACGTCTACATCACCCGCGGCACGGTCGTCGCCACGGGCGGCGACTACGCGGCTGGCATCGGTGGCGGCAGATTCGGCGGCGGCGGCGTCATCGAGATCCATGGCGGCGACGTGACGGCCGTCGGCGGCACCCATGCGGCCGGCATCGGCGGCGGCAGCAATGCGGACCGTCCCTCCGCCGGCTCGGCGGACTACGCCGGCTCCGGCGCACGGTTCATCCTCCGCGGCGGCACCGTTTCCGCGACCGGCGGCAACAGGGGCGCCGGCGTCGGCTCGGGCTCGAACGGCGTCCGGGCCGGCCAGATCTCGATCGACGGCGGAACCCTGGTGGCGAAGGGCGGGTCCGGAGGTGCCGGCATCGGCGGCGGCTACTACGGCGACTGCGAAACCATCAAGGTCGCCGGCGGCATCGTCTACGCCACGGGCGGGAGTCTGGCGGCCGGCATCGGATGCGGCGAGAATGGTTCCGGCGGTTCCATCAAGATCTCGGGCGGCACCGTGCATCCGAAGGCCGGCACCTCCGGCGGAGGCACCCTGCCCCGCGAAATCGGCCACGGCGCCCACCCCGACTTTTCAACCTTCCCGGATCCCTGCACAAACGGCTTCGACGGCGGTGCGATCTACGCGAACGCCGACCTCGTCGCCGCCGCCCCGACGAACCAGTACGGCTTGGCCGCCTTCCCCGTCGATTTCGACATCGGCCTCCCGACGAACAAGGTCGCGGAGCTTGAGATGTTCTTCCAGGGCTACTTGTCAAACGGCCTCCCCGAATCCTTCTCCGACTACGGCGCGAAAGACCTTTATACGGACGAGAACGGCGTCCTGCGCCTCTGGCTGCCTTCGACGGCCCCGACCGTGTTCACCGCGACCATCACGATGGAGGACGGCTCCGTCCACTACTTCGTCTTCCGGATCGAGGCGGACGGCACCGTCGTGCAGACCGACTATCTCGTCGTCAACGGGCAGTTCGTCACGGACCGCGCCGACGCTTCCGGCACCGGCTGGACCTACACGAAGGACACATGCCTCGTCACGCTCACGGGCGACGCGACCGTGGAGGGCGTCTCCACCAACGGCGCGCACCGCCTGTTCGTGAGTCGCGGCGGCGCCTCGAGCGTCACGCTCCAGGGGCTCGACCTCCGGGAGCCCGCGACGAAATACGCTTCGGCGATCGTCGTATCCAACGACTGCACGCTCTCGCTCGCGCCCGACCTCACGAACCGGGTCGTCGCGACCGGCCAGTATGCCGCCGGCATCGAGGTCGTCACCGACGCCGCACTGACCATCCGCTCCTCCGCCGAACTCGCGAGCCAGGGGACCCTCGCCGTCCAGGGCGGCAAAAACGGCGCCGGCATCGGCTCGCGCGGCGGCAACAAGGCCCCCGGCAGGATCGCCATCGAGTCCGGCACCATCCTCGCGCAGGGCGGCGAGAAGGCCGCCGGCATCGGCGGCGGCGTCTCGGCCAACCTCCAGGAGGACGGCATCGTCATCGAGGGCGGCCGTGTCACCGCGATCGGCGGTTCGGCCGCCGCCGGCATCGGCCCCGGCAACGGATCGGTCAGGATTCCCGACGGC
Organism: uncultured bacterium; assembly: GCA_902793555.1. GTDB lineage: Bacteria > Verrucomicrobiota > Kiritimatiellia > RFP12 > UBA3636 > UBA3636. The sequence continues at coordinate 6,510 of CADBEF010000020.1, forward strand.
GCCGTGAAGATCTCGGGCGGCACCGTCCTCGCGACCCACGGCGGGAACATCGGCCTGGGCGGCGACCTGATCCAGAGCGCGGGCAACACCGTCTCGACCACCGGCGCCGCCAAGCCGCTCGTCGTCACCGGCGGCAGCGTCCACGGCGCGAACCTCTCCGTCGCGCCGAATCCGGCGGACGCCGCCGGCACGCAGCTGCGCTACTGGCTCTTCACCGGCATGGAGCCCGGCGCGGCGTTCGTGGACAAGATCGTGGACGGCCTGCCCGACGGCTACGGCACGAACGACCTCGTCGCCGACGCCACCGGTTCGGTCTGCCTGTGGCTGCCGGTCACGAACGGCGTGCGCACCCTGCGGAACCAGGACTTCGAGTTTGTCGGCGGCGGCACCACGAACAACATCTTCGCCTTCGCCGAAGGGGCCATCGGCGTCACCGTGAACGGGTTGGACCTTGCCTACCTTTCCGGCGAGGGCTGGACGTTCTCGGAGGACACGCGGATCCTCTCGCTCGCCGGCGCGGGCCCGTTCGCGATCTCCGGCGCGGGGACGAATATCACCATCCGTGCCGACGCGGACTGCGCCGTGACGCTCGGCAGTCTCTCGATCTCCAACGATGTCGCGGCCCTCGCGCCGTTCGACTGCGGTTCGCACACCGTGGCGATGACCCTGTCGGGGACGAACCGCCTGGTTTCGGCCGTCACCAACGCGCCCGGCATCCACGCGGCGGCCGGCGCGACGCTGACGATCGACGGCCTCCAGCCGCCGGACGCCAAGGCCTCGGTCCTCGTCGTGGAAGGCGGCTACAACGCCGCCGGCATCGGCGGCTCCGACTTTGAAGACGGCGGATCCATCGAGATTTCCGGCGGCATGGTGACGGCGACCGGCGGCGAATTCGGCGCGGGCGTCGGCGGCGGCCATGCCGGCTCCGGCGGCACGATCGCGATCACGGGCGGCGCCCTGACGGCGATTGGGGGCGGATACGGCGCCGGCATCGGCGGCGGCTACGGCATCGGCTACGCCAATCAGCCCAATGCCGACGGCGGAGAGATCACGATTTCCGGCGGCGTCGTAAAGGCGACCGGTTCCGCCGGGGCCGGGATTGGCGGCGGCTTCCACGGTCCGGGCGGCCGCATCGCGATCTCCGGCGGCGACGTGACGGCGGAGGGCAGAAGCGGCGGCGCCGGCATCGGCGGCGGCTACCGCGCCGACGGCGGAGACATCGCGATTTCCGGCGGCGACGTGACGGCGACCGGCGGCACCTATGGCGCCGGCATTGGCGGCGGCGAGGAAGGCGCCGGCGGCACGATCGCCATCTCCGGCGGCGACGTTGACGCAACAAGCGGCTCCGGCGGCGCGGCCATCGGCGGCGGCGAGAAAGGCGCGGCCGGCGCGATCGAGATCGCCGGCGGCATCGTGAACGCGAAAAGCTACGGCGGCGGCGCGGCCATCGGCGGCGGCCGGCAGGGACAGGGCGGCTCGGTGGCGATCCGCGGCGGAACCGTCACCGTCACGCAGAACTACGACTTCAACGCGCCCACGATCGGATACGGCAAAAACGGCTCCGTCGATTCCGTCGCGTTCACGGGCGGCGCCATCTACACGACGGCGGCGCGCGTCTCCCCCGTCGCCACGAACGACGTCGCCGGGGCCGCCGCCTGGCCGGTCGATTTCGACCTGGGCGTCCCCGACGCCAAGGTCGAGTCGCTCGTCATCGACACGCCGCCCCTCGCCTACGGCACGAAGGACCTCTACGCGGACGCCAGCGGCGTCCTGCGCCTCTGGCTCCCCGACGGCAACTGGTTCCTCGACCTGAAGCCGGAGGGCGGCGACACGGAGCGGTGGGTCGCGCCGGTCGACGGCGACCACGCCGCCGCCTTCCGCTACGTGCCGTCCGACCCCGTCGGATTCTTCGTGAACGGGACGGACGTCGGCGACGTCACGGGCGAGGGCTGGCACTACGACGGAACCAGTCGCACCGTGACGCTGACCGGCAGCGGTCCGTTCGAGCTTTCGGGATTGCTGACAAACGGCACCGTGGCCGTCGAGACCGGCTGCGCCGTCACGCTCTCCAACGCCGTGGTGGACGCCTCGTCCGTCACGAACGGCGGCGCGATCCATCTCGCCGCCGGCGTGACCGCGACGCTCGCGCTCGTCGACGAGAACGCCGCGACGGGCGGCGTCGGCCGCGCGGGCGTCACCGTCCCCGCCGGCGCGACGCTCACGATCGACAAATCCAACCTTTCAACCCTTCAACCTTTCAACCTTTCAACTCTCGCCGCAGCAGGCGGCGAGGGCGCGGCCGGCATCGGCGGCGACGACCATTCCGCGGCCGGCACCATCCGCATCCAGGGCGGGACAGTCGTCGCGACCGGCGGCGCCGGCGGCGCCGGCATCGGCAGCGGCGACCACGGCAGCGGCGGCTCCGTCGAGATCTCGGGCGGCGTCGTCACCGCCGTCTCCGGCGGCGAGGACGCCTACGCCATCGGCTCCGGCGCCGGCAACGGGGAGTGGAAGAGCGACTTCGGCTTCATCACGATCTCCGGCGGCACCGTCTTCCTCGAGACGAACCTCCGCAACCGCGCGATCGGCTCCATTCCCGATGTGATGGCATCGAACTACCACATGGTCTATATTCGCGGCGGCTCCGTCTGGGCCGGCCGCGACACGGTCTCCCCGGATCCCCGCAGCTACGACCACACGCTCGTCTTCCCGGTGGACGTCGACCTCGGCCAACCCGACTCGCCGGTGACCGCCTCGATCCCGCTCGTCAGCGGCGATTCGACCGTGGACTACGGAATGACGGACGTCCGCACCGACGCGAACGGCGTCGTCCGCTTCTGGCTGCCGGAGGGCAACAGCATCGCGGAGATCGACGGACGCTACTACCAGATTTCGGTCGGGAGAGAACGTTCCTGGGCCCGGCCGTGGAACTCGGCCCTCGCCGTGAACGGCGTCAACATCTCCGAGTTTTCCGGCGAAGGCTGGACCTTCGACCTCGCGACGATGTCCGTCCACCTCACGGGCGTCGGGCCGTTCGAGCTCTCCGGCGAGGAGTCCGGCGCCAGCGTCTCCGTCGAGAACGACTGCGACGTCGTCCTCCGGGACGTCACGCTCGCGACCGGCGAGAACGGCCTCACGGCCCTGCATTTCGGCGACGGCGTCACGGCGACGCTCGAGCTCGTCGGCACCAACTCCCTCGCGAGCGGCCAGTATCACCCCGGTCTCGGCATCGCGAAAACCGCGTCGCTCGCCATTCGCGGCGAGGGCTCGCTCGCGGCGACCGGCGGCGAATACGGCGCCGGCATCGGCGGCGGCTCCTGCGGCAGCCTTGCCATCGAGGGCGGCGTCATCGTCGCGCAGGGCGGTCGCAACGGCGCGGGCATCGGCGGCGGAGATCTGGGCAGCCGTTACGGCAGCTGCGGAACGATCATCATTTCCGGCGGCGACGTGACCGCCATCGGCGGCGGCAGCGCCCCGGGCATCGGGCAGGCCTCAGTCTCCTCCGAAGGCGTCGGCTCGATTCTCGTCTCCGGCGGCGTCGTGACGGCGACCGGCGGCTACGGAGCGTCCGGCATCGGCAGCTGCTACTACTCGGTCTCCGTGACGATTTCCGGCGGCGTCGTGACGGCGACCGGCGGCGAACTCGGCGCCGGCATCGGCGGCGGCCAGTGCGAATCGGCCGACGTGACGATCTCCGGCGGCGTCGTGACGGCGACCGGCGGCTACCACCGGCGGCGAGGGGAGCTACGGCGTGACGTATTCCGCCGGCACGGTCCGTATCTCCGGCGGCATCGTCTCGGCGACCGCCGGCGAGGGCGCCCACGGCATCGGCGGCGGCTACCTCTCCGACCGCGGCTCGGTCGAGATCACCGGCGGCACCGTGGCCGCCGCGGGCGGCGAGGGCGGAATGGACGTCGGCATCGTCGGCCCCAGCGGCGTGGCCGGCAGCGTCGTCTTCGGCGGCGGCTCCATCCTCGCCGACGTGGCCAAGGTGAAGCCGGCCGCGAAGAACGCCGCCGGTACGGCGGTGTGGCGCGTGGACGTGGCCGTCCCCGACCCCGACCCCGCGCGCGCCGTCGCCGTCACCGGGCTCGACAGCTACGGCGTCGCCGACATCTACCCCGACGGGAACGGCGACATCCACCTCTGGCTCCCCGACGGCACCTACGACTTCGTGGTCGACGGCGCCACCGTCCACGAGGAGGTGGACGGCTCGTCCGTCTTCATCCCGCTCGGCGTCGCCGTCGACGGCGTGGACGTCGGCCACGGCTCGGGCCCGAACTGGACTCTGGACGCCGAGAAGCGCATCGTCCTCGCCGGGGCCTGCGTCGTCTCCGGCACGAACACGCTCGACGGACTCTCGGTCCGGATCGAAACCTCCGAACCGATCGTCTTCTCGAACGCCTGTGTCCGCTCCAGCTTGGGGCTCAAGGTCGCGGCGGGCACGAACGCCGTCATCCGAGGCGTCGGCCGCAACGCCCTCGCCTCCACCTACACCTTCCCGATCCTCGAGGACGGCGCGGCCCTCGCCGTCGAGGGCGGCACGTTCGAGTTCCGGGGCCAGGACGCGCTCGCCATCCTTGGCGGGTCGGTGGCTGGAATCGCCACCTACTACACTTCGCCCACGAACGCCGTCGGCGAGACCGTGTATCTCGCGGACATCCCCGGCTTCGCGCCCGGCGAGGCGGTCGGCCCGTTCCAGGGCCTGCCGGACTACTACGACACGACCGAGCTCTTTGCGGACGACGGCGGCGCGCTCCACCTCTGGCTCCCGGAAGGCCTCTACGTCGCAACGAACGCCGTCGACGGCGCGAAGTGGACGATCCGCATCGGGCCGGACGGCAAGACGACCGTCGTCGCGTGGAACGACGACTTCACCGTGAACGGCGTGAACATCGCGGCGCTCTCCGGCGACGGCTGGAACTACGCGAACGGCGTCCTCACCCTCGCCGGCATCGAGCACTACACCCTCCACGGCACGAACGTGGTCGGCGGCGTCCGGGTCCTCGTCGCCGCGGACGCGACGGTCGAACTCTCCGGCGTCTCGGTCCGCTCCGAACGTCCGTTCGCGCTCGGCGACGGCGTCGCGGCGACCGTCCTGCTCTCCGGCCCCGGCAACGCGCTCGTTTCGACGTATTCCTCCAACGCCGGGCTCTTCGTTCCGCATAGCGCCTCCCTGACGATCACGAACGCCACGGACGACGCGCGGCTCTACGCGTGCGGCGGCAGATACGGCGCGGGCATCGGCGCCAACAGCGGCCAGAGCGACCGGCCCGGCGACATCACCATCGCTGGCGGCATCGTCGAGGCGCGCCCCAGCGAAACGAGCGAAGGATACGCCGCCGGCATCGGCGCCGGATTCGCCGGATACAGCGGCCGCATCCGCATCACGGGCGGCAGGGTCTACGCCTACGGATCCCAGAACGGCAGCGGGGCTTCCGCAGGCATCGGCGGCAGCGCCGAACCCTACGACGATTCCAATGGTCTGATCGAGATCTCCGGCGGGACCGTCTACGCCTGCGGCGGCTCCGTGAGCGTCGAGCGCATCGGCGCCGACATCGGCGACGGCACGAGCCAGCGCGACATGCACGACAACAGGAACGCCGTCGTCATCACGGGCGGCAGCGTCGTGCTCGCGCACTTCGGCTCCGAAAAGGGCGGCTTCACGCAGAGCCGGACGGACGAGGAGAACCTGCCGCACGACGCCGCCGGCCGCGTCCTCCACGCCGTCGTCGTCCCCCTCGGCACGCCCGACGCCGCGGTCTCGCTTCTGGTGAGCCGACCCTCCGATTCATCGGAGGAATCATCGGAGGTCTCCTACGGCACGCGCGACCTCTACGCCGACGCAAACGGCGACCTCTACCTCTGGCTGCCGGACGGCGACTACCGCTTCGAAGCGAACGGTCGCGGCTACACCGCGACCGTGGACGGCGCGGACACCGTGGCCGTGGCCGACGCGATCGCCGTGGAGGCCCTCCATATCGAGAGCATCGAGCTGGTTCCCGGCGCCGTGGTCCTCGTCGTCTCGGCCGAGCCGGACGGCGCTCTCACCGCCGAAACCGCCCCGCTCCTGCGCGTCCGCGCGTCCGAAGCCCTTCCCGTCTCCGACGGCGATCTCCTCGACCCCGCCGACGTCCTCCCCCTCCTCAACGACGACGGCACCGCGACCCTCGTCCTCCCGTCCCCGGACCCTGCCGCGCAGTTCTACCGCGTTGAAATGCAATAAGCAAGGCCTCGCCATGAATCACGCGAAACGACTTCTCCCCCTCATCTGCCTCGCGGCGTCCTTTTCCGCCGCCGCTCCTGTCGGCGTCGCCGTGAACGACGTAGACGTCTCGGCGCTTTCGGGCAACGGCTGGACCTACGACCCCGCCACGTCGAACCTCGTCCTTTCCGCCGCCGGCCCCTACACGCTCTCCGGAACCAACACCGCCGGCGAGGTCTCGGTCGTGTGCCGGACCGTTTCGGGAGCGGAGCAGTCCGTCGCCCTCTCCAACCTCGTCCTGTCCTCGTCCGCCGCCTCGCCCTTCGCCCTCGCGACGAACGCCGTCGTTGCGCTTTCGCTCGCAGGGACCAACGAGCTGTCGTCCTCCAAGTCCGGCCGGCCCGCGATCCTCGTCCCCGGCGGCGCCTCGCTGGCCGTCACCAACGCCCCGTCCGAGCCGACGAACGGCGGAACCCTCTCCGCCGTCGCCACCGCCGACGCCCCCGGCATCGGCGGCCCGGCCTACGGCGCCGTCGGCGACATCGCGATCGCGGGCGGCCGCGTCGTCGCGCGCGGCAACGGCTACGCCGTGGCGGGCATCGGCGCCGGCAACGGCGGCACGGGCGGTTCCGTGACGATCGCGGGCGGCCTCGTCGACGCGCGCGGCGGCACCCCCGGCGCGGGCCTCGGCGGCGGCGGCGGCGGCAACGGGCCGTCCGTCTCGATCTCCGGCGGCACCGTCTTCGCGCAGGGGCACAACACCGCCGACATCGGGCCGAGCGCCGGCAGGGTCACGTCGGCGTCCACCCAGGCCGTTCTCCTGACCGGCGGGTCCCTCCGCATCGCCAACCGCTGCGAACCTCCGGCCTCCAACGGAACGGAGCGCGTCTGGTGCGTGACCGTCACGGACCTCCCGCCGACCGCCCTCGTCGAGGGCCTGCAGGGGCTGCCCGACGGCTATGGAGTCCACGACCTCTACGCCGACGCCGACGGCCGGATCTACCTCTGGCTGCCGAACGGCGACCACGAGTTCTCCATCGGCGACGAGCGCTGGATCGCGACCGTCGCCGGCGCCGACACCGTCGCCGTCCGCGTCCTCGATCCCGTCGATCCGCTCGGCGTCTGCGTGGACGGCGTCGACGTCTCGGCCCGTGCCGGCCCCGGCTGGACCTACGACCCCGGCACCCGGCAGCTCGCCCTCTCCGCCGACTGCGTCCTCTCCGGCAGCAACGACGTCGGCGCCGTCTCCGTCCGCGTCGCCGCCGACTGCGCCGTCACCCTCTCCAACCTCTGCCTCCGCCTCGCCGGCGTCGCAGGCCCCTACTTCCCCGTTCTCCTCGGCGACGGCGTCGCCGCCACCCTCGTCCTCTCCGGCACCAACACCCTGTGGGCCGGATCCGGCAACGCGGCCGTCGGCGTCCCGACCGGAACCGCCCTGACCATCGCCGGCGACGGCACCCTCGACGCCTCCGGCGGCTACGTCGGCGCGGGCATCGGCGGATGGAACACCACCGGCTGCGGCACCGTCTCCATCGAAGGCGGCATCCTCCTTCTCGGCCGCGGCTCCGAGGCCGCGTGCATCGGCGGCGGCGCACGCGGCGACGGCGGCGACGTCACGATTTCCGGCGGCACCGTCCTCCTCCGCGAATACACCTCCTACCCCGTCCCATACTCCATCGGCCGCGGCAGGAACTCCAGCGGCGCCAACGGCACCTTGACCATTACCGGCGGGTCCCTCGGCGAACTCCCCCGCAGCTCTGCCAGCCACGCCATCTCCCCCAACCTCCTCGGCTCCGCCCCCACCAATGCCGCGGGCGACCTCGTCCACAGCGTCACCGTCACCAACCTGCCCTCCAACGCCCCCGTCGCCCTCGCCGGCCTCCCCGCTTACTACGGCACGAACTCCCTCGTCGCCGACGACTCCGGCAAGATCTACCTCTGGCTCCCGGACGGCGACTACGCGTTCACGGCCGGCGGCGCGGACTACACGGCGACCGTGGACGGCGCGAACACCGTCGCCGACCTCGTTCCCCCGGTCATCGAGCCGCTCGGCGTCCTCGTGAACGGCGTCGACGTCTGCGCCCTTGCCGGCGACGGCTGGACCTACGACCCCGCCACGTCGAACCTCGTCCTTTCCGCAGCCGGCCCCTACACGCTCTCCGGAACCAACACGGCCGGGCAGGTCCAGGTGGTCGGGCGGCCCGCCTCCGGAAACCTGCAGAGCATCGTCCTCTCCAACCTCGTGCTCTCCGCCGCCGCGCCCCTCGCGCTCGAGACGAATGCGTCCCCCCTGTTGACCGTCCTCGGCGAGAGCTCGCTCTCTGCCACCGCCGCCGGTCGGCCCGCGATTCTCGTCCCCGCCGGCGCCTCGCTCCTGGTGGCCGCCGGAGACGCCGTCCGGGATTCCCTCTCCGCCACCGGCGGCGAAGGCTCGCCCGCCGTCTCCGGCGCGGGCACCCTCGGGCTCGTCGGCGGCCGGCTCTCCTTCGCCGGCGGCGCCGGCGCCGCCTCCCTCGGGCCCGGATCGCTCGTGGCGTTCGGCGGAACGACCGTCGCGCCGTCCGTCTCCGCCGCGACCTCCGCGCTTCTCGCCGGCGGCTCCTTCCGCGCCGCCTCCGCGGACGTCTCCCCCGCGCCCTCCAACGCGACCGAGCGCGTCTTCTGCGTCACGGTCACGAACCTCGTCCCGAACGCGGCCGTCGAGGACCTGTCGGGCCTCCCCGACGGCTACGGCGTCGGCGGCATCGTCGCGGACGGCGACGGCTGCGCCTACCTCTGGTTCCCGGACGGCATGCACGTCATCGCCGTGGACGGCGTCTACTACCGCGCCGAGGTCGCCGGGGCGGACATCGTCGCGGAGCTTGTGCCGTCCTTCGAGCCGGTCGGCGTCACCGTGAACGGGATCGACATCGGCCTCTTCGCCGGGAACGGCTGGACCTACAGCCCAACCAGCCACGAGCTCCGGCTCTCCGGGGCCGGCCCCTACGCGGTCTCCGGCACCAACACCGCCGGCGAGGTGACGGTCCTGTGCCGGGCCCTTGCGGGCGGCGCGGAGCAGTCCGTCGAGCTCTCCAACCTCGTCCTGTCCTCGTCCGCCGCCTCGCCCTTCGCGCTCGAGGCCGGCGCCGCCGTCGCGCTTTCGCTCGCCGGCACCAACGAACTGACGTCCTCCAAGTCCGGCCAGCCCGCGCTCCTCGTCCCCGGCGGAGCCTCGCTGACCGTCACCAACGCCCCGTCCGAGCCGACGAACGGCGGAACCCTCTCCGCCACCGCCACAATCGAAGCCACCGGCATCGGCGGCCTGGCCTACGGCGCCGTCGGCGACATCGCGATCGCGGGCGGCCGCGTTGTCGCGCGCGGCAACGGCTTCGGCGTGGCGGGCATCGGCGCCGGCAACAGCGGCACGGGCGGAAGCGTCTCGATTTCGGGCGGCCTCGTCGACGCGAGCGGCGGCATCCCCGGCGCCGGCCTCGGCGGCGGCGGCAGCGGCAAAGGACCGTCCGTCTCGATCTCCGGCGGCACCGTCGTCGCGGAGGGACACAACACCCCTGATGTCGGTCGGAGCTCCGGCTCCGTCACGTCGAGCTCCACCCAGACCATCCTCCTGACCGGCGGCTCGCTCCACGCGAAGGCCCCTCGCTGCGAACCCGACCCCGGAAACGGCGTCGAGCGCGTCTGGTGCGTGACCGTCACGAACCTCCCGCCGAACGCCCTCGTCGAGGGCCTGCAGGGCCTGCCCGCCGGCTACGGCGCGCACGACCTCTACGCCGACGCCGACGGCAAGCTCTACCTCTGGCTGCCGGCCGGCGACTACGAGCTTCGCATCGCCCCCGACGATCTCTGGACCGCGACCGTCGCGGACAAGAACGTCGTCGCGACCTACCGCTCCGTCGCGAAACCGGACTCGATCGTCATCGACTCCATCGCCGTCGCCGAGGACGCCGTCACGCTCGTCGTCACGGTCGCGCCCGCCTCGTGGCTCGAGGCGCACGCGGGCGACCTGCGCGTGCGCGCGTCCGATACCCTTCCCGTCTCCGCCGGCGAACTCCTCGACCCCGCCGCGGTGGCGATCGCGGCCGACCCCGCCACGGGCGAGGCGACCCTCGTCCTCCCCTCCCCCGCCCCGCCCTCGCGCTTCTACCGCGTCGAAATCCCGTGACCCCTTTCCAACCAACAACAACTCCCCATCCATGAACATCGAAAAGAAACTCGAAGACTCCACCCTCACGATCGCCCTCGAAGGGCGCCTCGACACCACCACGTCCCCCGATCTCGAGGAAGCGCTCGGCGAGTCGCTCGACGGCGTGACCGCCCTCGTCTTCGACTTCACCAAGCTCGACTACCTCTCGTCGGCCGGGCTCCGCGTCCTGCTCTCCGCCCAGAAGCGGATGAACAAGCAGGGCTCGATGAAGCTCGTCCACGTGAACGACGCGGTGAAAGAGGTTTTCGACATCACCGGCTTCGCCGACTTCCTGACGATCGAGTAGATGCTCACGCTACCAGCCCAGCTCCGGATCCGCCTTCTCGTCCTCGTCGCCGTCTCGTTCTGCCTGGCGACGGCGACGCTGTGGAAGGGCGAGACGATGCGCGCCGAAAAGGACGCCCGCGTCCTTCTCGAGCTGAACTACCGCGACGTCTCGCGGGGTTTCACGGACCGCGCCGACTACCACCTCGTCTCGGTCGCCCGCGAGATCGCGAACCGGCTCGGTTCGTCCGGGCGGCTCGCCGCGACGGACGTCGCCGCGCTCTGCGCCGAGCAGGAGATCGCCGAGATCTACGACGTCGACACGCGCGGGATCGTCGTCGGCGGCAGCCGGCTGGTCGGCGAGAAGGTGCGCGGCGAGCAGTGGTCCGAGTTCCTGCGGCTGCTCGATCCGGACGGTCCCGAGTCCATGTCCCAGCCGGACCGGCCCCGCACGTCCGACGGCAAGGTCTTCAAGTACGCCGCCGTGCGCTTCCCGGACCGCAGCGGCTACATCGAGGTCGGCTGGTCGGAGGAGCGCTTCCTCCGGTTCCTCCGCCAGCGCGCCTACGGCTACACGCGCAGCTGGCACATCGACGAGCGCGGTTTCATCGTCTTCGTCGACCGCAACGGCGTCGTCACGAGCCACGCCGACATGTCGCTCGCCGGCAAGACCCTCGTGGAGGCGACGGGCCTCGACCCCGCCGCGGTCCCGACGGGGACGCCCTTCCGCGCGACGATCGACGGGGAGCCGATGTTCTGCTACGCGGGCCCCGTCCGCGACTACCTCGCGGTCCTCGCCGACCCGGTCGCGGACGTCTTCGCTTCGCGCGACCGCTTCATGCCGCGCATGGCGGCCGTGCTGCTCGCCGTTTTCGCGCTGCTCTTCGCGTCCGTCTCGCTCATGCTGCGCAACCGCGTGGCGGGGTCCGTCCGCCGCATCGGCGACGCACTCCACCGCATCGCGTGCGGGGACCTCGGCGGGCGCGTCGAGGTGCGCTCGAGCCTCGAGTTCTCGGAACTCTCCGACAGCATCAACGCGACCGTCGTCGCGCTGCGGGACGCGGCGGAGGAGCGCGTGCGCCGCATCGAGGCGGAGCTCGAGCTTGGCCGGACGATCCAGCAGGCCGCGCTCCCCGCCGACTTCCCCTCCGAAGAGGGCTGGAGCCTCGCGGCCTCCATGGAGGCCGCGCGCGAGGTGGGCGGCGACTTCTACGACTTCTTCCCCGTCGGTGAGACGCACCGCGCGTTCCTCGTCGCCGACGTCTCCGGCAAGGGCGTCACCGGCGCGCTGTACATGATGAACGCCAAGACGCTGCTCAAGGACGCGCTCCTGGCCGACCCGGAGCGCGACCCGGCCGCCGCCCTCTCCCGGGCGAACGACGAGCTCTGCGCCAACAACCCCGCCGAGATGTTCGTCACCGCGTGGGTCGGCGTCCTCGACCTCGAGACCGGCCGCGTCGCCTTCGCCAACGCCGGCCACAACCCGCCCCTGCACCTGCGCGAAGGCGCCGCCCCGGAGTGGATCCGCGAGAAGTCCGGCTGCCCGCTCGGGTGCTTCGAGGGCGTCGCCTACAAGCGCCGCGAGATCGCGCTCGGCGCCGGCGACGCGCTCTTCCTCTACACCGACGGCGTCACCGAGGCGATGGACCGCGCCGGCGCGCTCTTCGGCGAGGAGCGCCTCGCCGCGACGCTCGCCGCCGCCGGCACGCGCGTCCCGCGCGCGCTTGACGTCGCCGTCCACGCCGCCGTCTCCGCCTTCGCCGCCGGCGCCCCGCGCGCGGACGACCTCACCGTGCTCGCCGTGCAGTGGCTCAGCGCGCCCGAGCGCCGCATGCGGACCTTCCAGAACGACGAAAACGCGCTCGCCGCGTCCGCCGAGTTCCTCGAGCGGACGCTCGACGAGGCCGGCTGCCCGCCGAAGGACAAGGCCCGGCTCCTCGTCGCGCTCGACGAGGTCGTCTCCAACGTCGTGCGCTGCTCGGGCGCGTCCGGCCTCGCGATCACGGTCCGATTCTCCCGCGACCCGCGCGGCGCGACGGTCTCGGTCTCCGACGACGGCAAGCCCTTCGACCCGCTCCGAATCCCGCCGCCGGACCTGACGCTCGGCGCGGACGAACGCCCGATCGGCGGCCTCGGCATCCTGCTGCTCCGCAAGACGATGGACGGCCTCTCCTACCGCCACGCGCACGGTTGCAACATCCTCTCCTTCCGCAAGAACTTCGGCCCAGCGCCGACAGCCCCGGAGTCCCACGCATGAAAGACGCCGACAAAGAACTCGACGAATACCTCGCCCGGATCCGCAAGACCATCGAAGAGTCCGAAGCGCTTGTCGCGCAGACCGAGCTCCGGATGCGCGAGACGGACCGCCTGCTCGAATCGCAGGGGCTCACGCGCGAGCAGGTGCTCTCCCTGCGCTTCTCCAAGGAGCAGAAGCTCATGGTCAACGAGGAGCTCAAGCGCCGCGGCCTTCCGCCCCTCGAAGACGACGGCGACGACGTCCCGCCCCCCGACCCCGACGCCCCCGCGCCCGTCGGAGTCCCCGCCGCGCCCGCCTTCGCCGTCGCCGACACCCAGGGCGATCTGGAGAACCGCCAGAAGAAATTCGGCATGATGATGAAACCTTTTTCGCTTTAGCGTGTATGCAGGGTGTTCAAACCACAAAACACCCAAACACCGCCCCCCACCCCCATCCCCACCTCTAACCTCTAACCCCAAAACGAAAGACCCAGCCATGCCTACCAACGCCATCCAGTTCCCCGCCGCCCAGAACCCCGTGCAGACCGCCGTCCAGACGGATCCGCAGTCGGCGCGGACCGGCTCGAACGCGCCCGCCCCCGTCCTCGACGGCCCCGGCGTCCGCGTGTCCGTCACCGGCACCCAGCTCGACAAGCTCGTCGCCAAGGTGAAGGGCGAGAGCGAGGACGCGCGCCTCGCCACGGCCAAGCGCCGCATCGCGATCGTCCTCACCGTCCTTTCCGCGCTCAACGTGAAGATCTCGGAGTCCCAGAAGAACAACCTCGCCCAGATCGAGGCGCTCCAGAGCCAGATCGACGAGCTCGCCAAGCTGCTTTCCGGCAAGGATGGCTCCTTGACGGCCGACCAGGCGCGGGTCGCCGCGCTCGAGGCGCAGATCGAGAGCATCAAGAATGCCGTCGCGAACGCGATCAAGGAGGGCGAGGAGCACCGCAAGCAGGTCGAGGAGCTCAAGAAGACCCGCGCCGCGGACGACGCCGAGCTCAAGAAGGCCGAGGCCGCGCTCGCCAAGGCCGAGGCCGCGCTCGCCGCCGCGCAGGCGAACCTCGCGAAGGCCCAGAAAGGCCTCGACTCCGCGAAGCAGGACGTCGAAGCGGACAAGAAGGACATCGCCGCCGTCAAGGCGCAGGTCGAAGGCCTCGAGAAAAAGGTCGCCGAATGCGTCGCCGCCGTGGGCGACAAGACGCTCGCCGCGCTCGCCGCCGGCCTCCGCGTCGAAGCGCCGGAGGTCGAGCCCGCCGAGCACGAGACGAACGCCGACCGCGAGAAGGAGGAGGCGAAGGCGATCGCCAACGACCCCCTCCGCGCCATCCGCGCCGCCCTCGACCGCATGGACGCCGACATCCGCAAGACCATCGAGGACAACCGCACGCTTCTCGTCTAGCCCCTCGCCCGCTCCGCGCGGGCGCGGCGGCGCCGCCGCCCGCCGCGGAGCGGCATCCCTCACCAACACAAACCCCAACCCAAACCCACCCATGAGCACCGAAATCACCAACGACAAGATCGCCGAAGCGGCGGAGAAGTTCGCCAACGGGTTCGCCACGATGCGCGAACTCAAGGGCATCACCAAGGCCGAGATGGAGGCCGTCTACTCCGTCGGCTTCAACATGTACCGCACCGGCCGCTACGACGACGCGGAGAAGATCTTCCGCTTCCTCGTGCTCTTCGACCACCTCGAGCCCAAGTACTGGCTCGGCGTCGGCGCCGTGCAGCAGGTCCGCAAGGACTACCAGGGCGCGATCGCCTCCTACGGCTACGCCTCGTTCCTCGACCTCGCGAACCCGAAGCCGCAGCTCCACGCCGCGGAGTGCTTCCTCGCGCTCGGCGACAAGGTGAACGCCGCCTCGTCCCTCATGGCGCTCGACAAGTACTGCCCGCCCGAGTCCACCCCGATCGGCCGCGAATACCGCGCCAAGGCCGCGGAAATGCGCAAGCTCATCGGCGAGGAGGCCTTCGAGGAGGCCTCCAAGCCGGATCCCGAACCCGCCGCCGTGTAACCTTTTCCCGGTTGCCGTGTAATCAGGTCGAAGCACGCAAGTCCGAACCTTCGAACTTTCGAACCTTCGAACGACCCAACCACCCAACCACGTAAACACCCAACCACCGGAGGCACACCATGCCCGGAGAAATCCCCACCATCAACACCAACGTCGCGCGCCAGGCCTCGGCGATCGACACGGCCGCGCAGCTCGCCAAGGGCCTCGGCCTTTCGGAGAAGGCCACCCAGGCCGTCAAGGAGGTCGCCGCCCTGCTCGGCAACCGCAACGTGAACGTGTCCGCCCCCGCCGGGGTCAGGTCCGAGGCCGGCACGCCCGTCGGCGCGACCGGCGTCCCCGTCCTGGACAACCCGGACGACGAGAAGGCCAAGGAGGCCGATCTCGAGAAGCTCATCGCCTACCTGCAGCTGGAGAACTCCAAGGAGCAGTCCGAGTCGGCCAAGGCCCGCATCGAGTCGCTCAAGGGCCAGCTCGAGGTCGAGCACAAGGACCGCAAGGCCAAGATGGACAAGTCCCTCAAGGAGATGGACGAGGCGGCCGCGGCGCGCACGCGCAACAAGATCTTCGGCTGGCTCATGACCGGCCTGGCGATCCTCGGCGCCGTCGTCGCCTGCGTCGCGACGGGCGGCCTCGCCGTGGGCGCCGTCGTCGGCGCGGGCATCGCGCTCGGCGCCCAGATCCTCAACGAGACCGGCGTGATGGAGAAGATCGTCGGCGGCCTTTCGGACGCCCTGCAGAGCCTCGGCATGTCGAAGATGGCCGCGGACATCGTCGCGCAGGTCGCGGTCACGCTCGTCATCATCGCCGCCTCGCTCGGCGCGGGCGCCATCGGCTCCGCCGGCAGCGTCACGCAGCTCACCAGCGAGATCGGCAAGGCCCTGCAGAACCTCGCGCAGATCGCCAAGCCGGCCCTCTCCATCGCCACCGGCATCATCGGCGGCGTCTCCACCCTCTCCAGCGGCGTCGGCGCCTACCAGAGCTACAAGTCCGGCATGTCCGACGCCGAGCTCAAGGAGACGGAGAAGTATCTCGCCATCATGCAGCAGAAGATGGACGAGTCGGAGGAGGAGCTGCAGAAGATCCTGCAGATGATCCAGGACCTCGTCGGCCAGATCGCCCAGCTGCTCTCGTCGCAGACCGACACCACGAACGAGATCGCGATGCAGATGGGCCAGATGGCCTAGCCCGCCCGCAAGTCCGCCCGGTCGGCGCGGCTCCGCCGCCCGACCGGGCGGGCGTTGTCTCGCCGCGCTCCGCGCGGCGGAAACCGCCCGGAAAAACATCTTTCAGGACCGCTGTAACCTTCCAGCCCGCTCCGTGTAACCAGATCGAACACGCAATCGGTCGAACCTTCGAACCTGCGAACCTTCGAACCTGCGAACCACCCAACCCCCAACCACGGAACCCTTCCCATGAGCATCCAGCCCACCAACAACAACGCCAGCCTCGACTGGTCCTCGCTCCTCAGCAAGCTCGACGCCGCCACCAAGGCCGCCGGCGCGCAGGGAACATCCGGCGTGACCGCCGGGCAGAACGTCACCATCACCGCGACCGTCGACGGCGTCGAGCGTTCGATCACGTTCCCGGTTCCGGACGACCTCGACCTCCCGGCCACGGTCGACCAGGCCGGCATCGATTCGCTCTGCGCCAAGCTCGCCGGGGACACCTCCCTCGGCCTCTCCGAAGCGGACGTCAAGGCCGTCCACAAGGCGCTCTCCGACGCGCTCGCCGCCGCCTCCACGAGCATCGTCCCGGGCTCCAAGAACGTCATGTTCGACCTCTACAAGCTGATGGCCCTCCTCGTCGAGGTCGGCCAGAAGCAGCGCGACGCCGCCCGCGAGATCCGGAGCGCCCAGAGCCAGCTGGTCCAGAAGAGCATCCAGGACCAGGCCGACCAGCAGAGGACCGCCGCCCTCACCGGCATGATCCTCGGCGCGATCACCTGCGGCATCCAGGTGGCCGTCTCCATCGTGATGCTCCGGAGCCAGACCAAGGACTTCAACAAGCAGATCAACACGCTCGAGACCAGCGGCGTCGCCTCCGCGAAGGAGAACCTCTCCATGCTCAAGGCGGCCGACGGCCCCGCCAAGGCGGACGCCCAGCTGCAGAAGGTGGCGGCCTCCGTCGGCGACAAGCCGTCCGGCAACATGGGCCGGACGATCGCGGAGGAAGTCGGCCAGTACGGCTTCGGGAACACCGACCAGGCGAAGGCCAAGCTGCAGGTGGAGCACGCCAAGGCGGACCAGCTCCGCACCCAGTTCGAGACCCTGGTCTCCAAGAGCGCCGACGGGACCCTGCGCTCGACCGACGTCCCGGCGGGCCCCCTCCGCGACGCGCTCGTGAAGCAAGAGGCCTTCGAGGCCAAGCTCGCCGAATGTGGCTTGTCCAAGCAGGACGCGGATGCCTACATCGAGCTCTCCCAGAAGGACGCGAAGGGCCTTTTGGACGGGCCGCCCGTGGACGTCCAGGGGCGCGCGAAGCTGATGAGCCTCATCAGCGAGCATCCGAACATCGCGGAGATGGGCCTGGGCAACGAGACCTCCGCCCAGATCAAGGCCCAGGTCGAGACCGCCACGGAGGCCATGAAGACGGAGCTCCAGACCAAGATCCAGGCCCAGGGCGATGCGATCGACGCCGCCCGCAAGAACATCCGGGAGGCCGCCAAGACCGACCTGCAGCGCTACGAGGACGAATACGAGTCGGCGCTCCGCGACGTGAACTCGATCAACGACAAGACCACCAAGGCCGAGGCGAACCAGCTCCACGAGAAGCTCCAGCTCGCCGCGGACAAGCTCAAGTACGCCCGCGCCTACGCCTACAAGGAGCTGGCGCAGCCGGGCGTCACGACGCCCGCCGAGCGCGCCGCCGACATCCGCATGGCCGGCCTGGCGGTCGACAGCGCCGAGCACGGGCGCACCACCGACCTGGAGTACCTCAAGGCGACGCGCAGCCTCCAGGCGGGCGAGGCGCATCTCGGCATCGTGAACGCCCTCGGCAACGCGAGCCAGAACTTCGTCCAGAACCTCTCGTCCTTCCTCGCGGCGAAGTCCAAGGACTACGAGGCCGAGGCGACCAAGCTGCAGGACGAGCTCGACCAGACCAAGGAGATCTTCAACCAGGCCCAGCAGCTCGTCGACGCCGTCGTGCAGCTCATGCAGGCCGTCACCTCGGCCGAGACCCAGTCGATGCGCGACGCCATCCAGGCGTAGCGCGCGGGCCGCGCGGCGCGCAGCGCCGCGCGATCCCTTCGAAGGCGCCGACGCGGCATCCGCCGCGCCGGCGCTATTTTTTCTTCGACTCCCGCGCGCGGGCGCGAAAATTCCGTTGACTTGGAGCGCACTCCAAGTTGTAGAATGTCCCGCATGCAACGACGCGCGGCGGTGTAACCCGCCCGGCCCGCCGCGTGTAGACAGGGCGAACCACCGAACCTCAACTTAGGCCGCGAAGCGGCCACTTAACTACTTAACCACTTAACCAGGAGCCCCGCCATGCCGCTCGAAGTCAACGCCCAGTTCAACCAGTTCGTACAGTTCGCCGAGCAGCAGATGCAGGCGGGCAAGGCGACGGCCAAGGCCCAGGTGGGCGACGCCGCCCAAGACAATCCGCTCGCCGGCCGCACCATCGTCGCAAAGTCCGGCGACTTCGTCGGCAACATCGACCGCCTCGCCGCGGTCGACTATTCGAAATACGACGGCGCCCGCATGACCCAGCACGTCCTCGACCCGAACGCCGAGCGGCCCTACGAGACGGTCCGCCAGGTTCTCGACCCGGACTTCCGGTTCGCGAGCGACAACGACGCGGTCACGTGCAGGACCGGCTACAAGATCACCGTCGCGTAGCCCCGGCCCGCTCCGGGCGGGCGGCACCGCTGCCCGTCCCGCGCGGGCGCGAAAAAAACGTTGACTTGGGGCGCGCTCCAAGTGGTATACTTCCCCCCATCGAACGACGCGTGACGGTGTAACCCGCCCGGCGCGCCGCGTGTAAGCGTGAAGCACTAACCACCCAACCACCGAACCGGAACCCCAGACCATGGACTTCACTGAACTCATCTCCTCCTTCGCCGAACGCCACGGCATCGCGGATCTCGCCGCCGAGGACAACGCCGCCGCGCTCGACATCGACGGCATCGTCGTCACCCTCGTCGCCGCGGGCGACGCGGTCTCGATCTCCGCCGACATCGGCGATCCGCCCGCCGAGGGCCGCGCCGACTTCGCCGAGCTGCTGCTCGAGGCCAGCCTGCAGTCCGACGCCTTCTTCGCCAAGGCGCCCGAGAGCGGGACCTACGTCGCCGTGCGCCGCCTCGCGCTCCCGACGCTCGACTCCGACGCCTTCGACGCCGCGCTCGAGTCGCTCGTGAACCAGGCCGAGACCTGGCGCCGCCTTCTCGCCGACTTCCGTCCCGCCGCGAAGGCCGCCGCGGAGGCGGCCGCGGAGGAGCCCACCTTCGGCACCGGCGGCTTCGTGCAGGTGTAGGCGTAACCTTCCGCGGTTCCGCGTGTATTCCGGGCAAAACCGCGCAAGCATCCCATACCGGTTGGGCTTCCTCGCGCACGGCATCACGAACGGCGAGCACACGGCGATGACGTTCGCGATCGAGAGGAACGACGAGACCGGCGCCGTCACGGTCCACTTCTCGGAGCCCGAGGGCTTCCCGTTCAAGTTCCACTGGACGGCGACCATCGCCCTGGACGGAACGATGACCGCGACCAATATGGTACTTGAGAATCCGCCGCTGCCCGAGCCGCAGCCCGCCAACTAGCGCCCGCGCGGGGCGGGCGCGTTCGTGGCGGCGCGACGAGCCGCGCACGAGGGGATCTTAGAGCCGTTCCTCGACGAGGCGGCGGGCCTCGGAGGCGAGGTAGAGCGGGAGCGACAGGAGCCGGAACGGATGTCGCGCGCCGGCGCTGTCGGGGAAGTCCGTCTCGACGAACGACGGGACGTCGCCGTTGAAACGGAGCCCGAAGTCCGTGCCCTTCTCGGCAAGGAACTGGTGCATCGACTTGAGCCGGCCCGTCGCGCCGGACTTGACCTCGACCGGGTAGACGCGTCCGCCCGACGCGCCGAGGTAGTCCACCTCGGCGTTCGACGACCGGCTCTCGCGCGCCCAGCAGAACAGGTCGCGCGGCTCCCACGGCGGACGGGCCGCCGCGAGCTCCTGTCCGACGAACTGCTCCGACACCGCGCCCCGGTTTCCGAGCAGCAGGTCGGCCGCGCCCACGAGGTCGCGGCTCCGCAGGTCGCACGCGAGCGAGGCGAGGCCGACATCGAGGAAGATCGCCTTGAAGTTCTTCTCCTCCGCGTCCGCGCCGAACGGAAGCCCCGAGCCGGTTGTGCGCCGGACCTTGGACGCGACGCGGGCCTTGCACAGCAGGTCCAGGGCCGCGGCGAGCCCGGCGGATCGGACCTCGCGGTCCACCTTGGCCCAGGTGAACTTCTCGCCGAGCTGGCGCGGGACCGACTCGAAGACCTTGCGGACGTTCTCCACGGGGACTCGGCGCGAATACTTGGCGAAGTCGTCGGCGAACGTCGAGAGGACGCCCTGCCGCGCACGCTCGGACGCCTCGAAGTCCGCGCCGCCGTCGAGGAACGCCGCGACGGACTCCGGCATCCCGCCCACGGCCAGATACCGCCGCAGCAGCTCCGTGCATTCGTCGTGGATCGGCGCCGGGAAGTCGTCCGCGCCCCGCCACGACCGCAGGAAGCCCCACAGCGCCTCGCGCCCGGACGCGTACAGGAACTCGCCGAACGTCATCGGATCGAGGAAGAAGTATTCGATGCGCCCGACCGGCATCGAGAACGAATGGTCCGCCAGCGCGAACTCGAGCAGCGAGCCCGCCGCGACGACGTGCAAGGCCGGCAGCTTCTCGTAGAAGAACCGAAGGGAGAGCAGCACCTGCGGGGCGGCCTGCACCTCGTCGAGGAAGAGCAGCGTCCGGCCCGGCTCGACCCGTTGCCCGAATTGCGCCGCCAGCAGCGGCAGGATCTTCGCCGGGTCGTTCGAGGCGAACAGCGCGGCCGCTCCGGGCGTCTGCTCGAAGTTCACCTCCAGAAGCGACTCGAACTCCGTCTCGGCGAGCTTCCGGACGAGCCAGGTCTTTCCGACCTGACGCGCGCCGCGCATCACGAGCGGCTTTCGGTTCCTGCGGTTCTTCCACGCCCGAAGCGCGTCCATTGCGAATCGTTCCATGTCATCCTCCTTGCTTCCCAAAAGAGCAGTTTGTGAAAAACAGGTGTGATTTTAGCAGGTCTATTGATAAAATCAAGGGTGATTTTATGTTGCCACCTCGCACGGCGCGGAACCCCGCTTCGCGCCAAGGCGAACCTCTGGCAGTGGTTCAAGTGCCTCACGGGCTTCGGCGACGGGCGCGCGAAGGCGCAGCGCCTCGCCGAGGTCGTGAAGGCGTCGCTTCTCGCCAACGCCGAGCTCCAGCAGGACGCCGCGCTTGCCGGCGAGATCGACCGCCTCGACGGGGAGCGCAAGGTCCCGTCCGATCTCAAGGGCCGGATGGAAACGGCCATGCGCAAGGCCATCGAGGCCATCAACACCATGGAGTTCATGCAGGCGGCCCAGGGCAGCCGCCTGGGCTTCCCGCTCACCAAGGACAACGGGGAGAACCGCCCCAAGCTGAACACGCCCCGCTTCAAGTTCGACGAACTCCACTTCCGGGCCGTGCTCGCGGCCCTGACGACCCGGGATGGTCCCGCCCGTCTCGCCGATTTCACCCAGCGGATGATCCTCCTGTTCCAGGAGGACATCCTCCAGGAGCGCAAGGACGCGCGCCGATCGCGACGACTGCGTGATCTTCTCCCTGCCGCTCGAGGACGCGCAGCCCGACGGCCCGATGCTCCGTCGTGCGCTGGAGCTCGCGGCGAACGGCGACGGCACGGACGGCCACTTCCTCGGCCTCCAGGAGGGGATGTTCCTGCTTTCCGCCGTCCTGCCGCTCGCCGGGCTCTCCGCGGAGGAGTTCGGCCGGCGCCTCCTGGCGCTGGCCGCGGCGACAAAGCGCGTCTCCGACGCGCTCTCGCGCGCATCGGCCGAAGGCGGCGCCGCCCCGGCCGCCGAACCGCCGCCGGATTCGGGCGACGACTTCATGCGCGTGTAACGACCGCCCGGCGCGGAGTTTTTCCTTGACATGGAGCGCGCACCAAGTTGTAGAATCCATGGCAAGCAACTTTTCACTCCAACCTGTCAGCTCGGGAACCCGACCATGTCCGTCGACCTCTCCAAAGTCAACATCTCCCTCCAGCAGTTCCAGGACATCTCGTCCGGCAAGTACAACGCCGGCGAGGTGAAGCTCGCGAGCGAAACCAAGCTCGCGAAGATGAACAACCACGTCGACCGCACGTCGAAGAACAACGAGAAGATCTCCCACGCCGAGGTGATCGCGATCAAGCAGTCGCTCGTCAAGGCGCTCTCGCAGCACGGCGTCGGGCAGGAGGAGATCGACCGCGTCCGCCAGGAGCTCGGCCTCGCGCCGGCCGGCCCGTCGGACCGGACCCTTCGCTTCCGCAGCGTCGTGCCGCTCTCCCGGCAGCAGATCCGCGAGATCCTCGACCGCAACGCCCAGGCGATCAACCGGGCCCGGGGCCCGAACGGGGATCTGGAGCACATCGTCGGGACGAAGTCGCTCGTCGATGCGGAGACGGAGGCCATGCGCACGGCGAAGCGCAACGCCGTCAACCAGGCGCTCGCGAGCGACCGGCGCACGGTCTACATGGACGAGGACATCGCCCGCTTCTCGCAAGTCGTGTCGGACGCCGCCGACTTCGTGCCCAACGACGACCGCCCCAAGGTTCTCGCGATGGCGAAGGCGCAGCTCGAGGCGCTGCTGGCGACGTGCAACGACCGGCCGCGCGAGAACGTCCCCGCGATCGCGAAGTTCGCGGTGCCGAACAACGGTCCGACGATCGAGATGCCGACCGGCCTGAGCGAGAAGCAGTTCGCCGAACGTCTCGAAAACATGCTCGTCCGCTTCTCGAAGCACCCGGTCGACCAGGCGGAACGGGACGTCGTCAGCCAGTACCGCGCGCTCACGACGCGCGAGGCGCGGCAGTCGTTCCTGGAGAATCTGCCGAACGACCCGAAGTTCGGCCTGAAGGCGCGGGCGCTGGCGATCCAGTGCCTCTACAGCCGCGGCGTGTCCGACTACGCCACGCTTTCGGTGGCGAACCGCCTGACGGACCAGGACGCGCTCGACCTCGCGAAGGAGCTGCTCGCCCTCCCCGCGGACGCCAAGCCGGACGAGGTCCGCGCCAACCGCGTCCTCGTGGCGATGGCCGCCAAGGAGCCGGCAGCCGTGCCCGATACCGGGCTTGCCTACGTCCCGGCCACGTCCAACGCCCAATACAACCGATACGTGAAGACCGCCTTCACCAGGTGCGGCCAGCGGGACGAATCCGAAGTGCTGCTGCCCGCGCACAAGAAACTGGTGGAAACGACGAGGCAGGCGCTCCTCGAGCGTCTTGGCCATGCCGCAACGGAGCTGGTGAGGGACCCCGAATGGTCCGGCCTTTCCCTGAACGAACAGGAGATGGAGACGAAGCGGCTTACCGCGGACGCCATTGCCGACCAATTCCTGACGGGAGCCCTCATGGGAGGCGCCGAACACATCCTCACGAAGGAAGTCGAGAAGACCATCCGCGACCGGGGCGGCAGTCTGAATCACTCGGCGCTCGTGGTGCTCGGCCTGACCTCGCGCCATCCCGACCTCCTCCCGCGCATGGCGCAGGCGCGCAGGCCGGACGACGCGATGTCGATCGTCGCCGAATACCGGGAGGAGATCGACCGCCTGATCGCGCTCCACTCCAAGACGCTTCCGTTCATCGAGGCCACCCGGACCCGGGCGGTCCAGAAGGTTGCCGACCGGCTCGGCCTCGCGCCCGGCGTCGTCAGGGACTACCTCGGCCTCGTCGGTCCGGTTGGGCTAAAGGCCATTCAGCTTATTGCGGACATCCTCGAGGGCAAGAAAGCGTTCGCCACGGACAAGGATCTTGAGGCGGCGTTCATGAACCTGGCGGACGAAGCCGTCGCCGAAATGACGGGCCGTCTCGACCAGGTGGACGCGCTCCGGCTTCCGCCTCAAACGGCCGACGAAATCAAGGAGAGTCTCTTCGGCCTCAAGGACTTCAAGGCCATCGACGTCGCCCGGATCGCCGAGGAGACGCGGCGGAAGGTCAACTTGGATACGTTGGAGGGCCTGCTCGTCGACAACGCATCGACGGATCAGATCAAGTCCGAGATGCGGAACGTCGCGAAAGCGGTCCGGGACGTTTCGGACGAAATGCTGGCCGGCAAGGAGGAGCTCGGTCCCGACGACCGCGACGCGATCGAGCACATCGCCCTGCTCCTCGCCGTCCGCGCGCGCCCCGGCCTGGACGGGCGCATCGACGCGTTCTTCGCGCGTCCGGACGTGAGGACCGAGATTCTCTCCGAAGACATCAACCGGTCCTGGGCATCCTTCGCCATGGAAACGTTCCGGCTGTTCTCGACCGACCCGGAAATCAACCCGCTCGCGGAAATCAAGCCCCGGCTCGTCCGCACCCTCTTCACCGAGCCCCGCGAACGCGCCGCCTTCGAGGCCGTCGGCGGCACCGCGCGCGCGCTTGCGGCCGGCTACCATCCGTCCGAGGTGCCGGACCTCCTCAAGTCGTTCTCGCTCTACAGGGCCGCGACGAACGTCTCCGACGCGGACGCGCTCGCCGCCGTCCTCGACCACCGGAGCAAGGCGCACCGGCTCTTCCGCTACGGCGGGCGCTTCACCGGGAGCGTCGAGAACTTCCGCTCCGGCCTCTCCCTGATGGATCGGTTCGCCGAGTGGTACGCCGGCCTCTCCGCCGACGTCGTGAACCGGCGGGCGTACGACACCCCCACCAAGTCGAACGCCAGCCGCTCGTTCGTGCTTCCGGAGGCCGCGAGGGGCTACGAGACGTTCCTCTTCCAGGACCTGGCCATCCGCCCGGACGCGAACCTCGACGAGCCCGATCCCGAAAAGATCTTCGGCGTCCTGCACAACGACGCGACGAACTTCTTCGTGCGCGGCAACGGCTCCGGCTGCCTCGGCACGATGTTCGGGCTGCCGCCCGCCCGCCGCCAGGTCGTGTATGCCGCGTTCCGGGCCCTCGAGCCGGCGGCGACGGAGCTCGGGCAGCACGAAGGGACCAACGTCATCGACCACGAGAACGTCCTCGCGCGCATCCTCCGGCACTACGACGAAGTGGCCCGGCTCAAGGCCGCCGGCCAGCTCGACCGCGCGCATCTCAACGCGCTGCTCACACCGGACCTCCGCCTCCCGCCGAACGCCTCGTCGCGAGAGGTTTCCCGCGCCTTCGACGCCCGAATCGAACGATACAACACGCCCGCCCTGTCCATCAAACTCTCCAATCTGCTGACCAGGACCGGCTGCACCGTCGCCGAACTGCAGGAGGCGATGCGGGGCGGCAGGCAGCCCGCCCCCCTTGCCGACATCGCGTCCACCACGATGAAGATGCAGCAGATCGACGGGACCACGCGGGGCGGGCGCGACTTCATGCTCGGCGACCTGAAGCGCCCGTCCATCCCGACCTACGTCGCGAACGGGCAGGGCGTCCTCGCCGCGGAGGACGGCCACTTCACCGTCGTCATCGGCGGCGAGACCATCGCCTGCGCCGTCAGCGGCCAGGACGAGGCCAACGCCCATGTCGCCGACCGGATCGAGGCGCTCTGCGGCCCGGTGCACGTCGAGCAGGCGAACGCCGTGATGCGGGGGCTTTCCCAGGCCGGCCACGGCCCGATCCTGGAGATCCTGCCGCAGCACGGCATCGCCAACGCCATCGGCACCGAGCACATGCCGCTCGCCTACAAG
>CADBEF010000021.1 GCA_902793555.1 uncultured bacterium
GCACCCGGACGACGGCCGCCAACGGCACGGACGGCCTCGGCGGCGGCGGCGGCGGCGGCTCCGGCCAGGACAACAACCCCTTCAACTCCATGGGCGGCCGCGGCGGCGACGGCGCGATGATCCTCCGGGTCCTGCTGACGAGCGCCGACGACCCGGCGCCGGCTCTCGCCGTCAACGCGTCCGACGTCGGCTTCACCAACGCGACGTTCGACGTCCATCTCCTCTCGCTCGGCAGCGGCGCCGGCTCGGCGAGCGTGACGTTGCGCCTGAGCACGCACGCGGACATGTCCGATCCGTTCTTCACGGCGAACCTCGCCGCGGCGGCCACGACGGCACCGGACGTCTTCGCCACGTTCTGCTCGCCGCTTGCCGTCGGCACGGCCTACTACGCGCAGGCGACCGCCACGAACAATCTCGGCGTCGGGGGAGTCTCCGCCATCGTCCCCTTCACGACGCCCGTTCCCGGGCCCACCTTCACCGCGAACGTCAACTCGAGCCACATCGCTCCCGCCATCTCCCTTGCCTTCACCGACGCGGGGTGGGGCGAGGCGGTCACCCGCATCACGGTCCAGGCGTCGGCCACCGGCGATTTCACGCACCCCGACGTCTCCAAGGCTCTCGACGTGAACCTCTCCTCGATGCCGGCGACCGTGAACGACATCGTGCTGACCGGGCTTCCGACCGCCTCGCCCCTGCATGTTCGGCTCATTGCCGAGAACTCGAGCGGATACGAGACATTTGTCGACCTGTCGGTTCCCTCCGGTCTCACGACGGGGGACAATGTCTGGTCCGGACTCTCCGAGGATATCGACGACCCCGACGCCTACGTCTTCGAGGGCGGGCTTCCGGCGGCCGGAAAGAAGCTCTTCTTCACCTCGCCCGCCGGCCTCAGCCCTGTCATCGACCGGAATGTCTCCATGCCGTCGCTACGCTTCACGAGCGGAAGCACGGACGCGGGCCCCGATTCGTCCTATCTGGGCGGCTACCACAGCTGCGGATACGACTTCTCGGGCTCCGGCGTCCTGACCTTCACCGCCGAAAAGCCGCTCTGGCACGGCACCAAGGGCACTAACGTCATCGAGAACCCGATCCTGTTCGACCGCAGCAACAGCCAGACGGTCTACGTCTCTGCCGCCGGCGGCCGGCTCGACCTCACGGGCGAGCTGATGCTTCCGAGCGGCGTCTCGAACACCACGATGCGCGTGAACGGGGATGGCGGCGAGGTCCACTTCGGCGGACCTTCGTCCGACTTCATGGGAACGCTTTTCCTTGAAACGTCCTTCACGCTGTCGCTCGACAGCCCGAACGCCATGACGAACGTGAGCCAGATCTACTTCGGAGGCGGATGGGGGTCCTACACCTACCTGAAGAACAACACCGGGGCTCCCATGACGTTCCCGCGGTGCACAAAGGTGGAAGCCACCAAGGGGTGGTCGAGCTCTCGCGCATGCTTCCGCGGAGCGCCGATGCTCTTCCCCGAGGCGACCCTGATCTGGTATGTTCGCGCCTTCGACGGCAGCACCTTCGACGCCGACGTCTTCGTGAAGGACCTCGAGGTCGGGAAAAACGACAACGGCGGCGATGCCGGGCTTGACAAGAGGGGGACCGGAACGCTCGCCGTCTCGGGCACGACGAGCTGGAGCGCGCAGGACGTCAAGCACTACATTCGGCTCCGCGGTGGGTGCTTCTGGCCGCAAACCACGGCCGGGCTTCCTCCGAGCGGCGAGTTCTACGTTCCCGTCAAGAACGAATACGGCACGCTCGGACTGGGCGGCGACTACAGCCCGAGGCTCGACGGCTCCTCCACGCCGCGCGTGTTCCAGGAGACCTCCGAGTCCGTCTGGGGCTTCACGGGCTTCGGCGGCGACCGCACGGTCTGCTGGAACGCCGATCCTATGCTCAACCTCACCAACACGACGAGCAACGCCGTATCTACCAAGCTCGCGGACTCCTCGTCCGTGAACAGCGTCGGCAAGACCTACAACACCTACTACGCCTACCCGTCGCGGCTGATGTTCGGCAACCGCTCGGAGTTCGCCGACGGCACCATCCTCTTCCGCAACCCGATCCGGTACGAACTGAATCAGAACTGGGACACCGCCACCTACTTCGAAAGCACGAACCACATCGTCGCCGCGCGCATGAGGGGCTCGCTGAAGCTCGGCAACCGCGACAAGACGTGGAACTTCTCCGGCCGCAACTTCGGCGGCTACCTCGCGCTGGAGGCCGATAACGCGGACTTCACCGGCCGGGTGAACGTCCAGGAGAAGGGCAACCTCCTCGTGAACTCGAACCTCGTCGCCCGGTCGGCCACGGTGCAGTCGGGCTGCGGACTTGGCGGCATCGGCAGCCTCTCGACCGAGGACGGCACGACGGTGAAGAGCGGCGGCGCGCTCTTCGGCGGCGAATGGAACAAGGGCGGAACGCTGACGCTCGGCGGCAAGCTTACCTTTGAGAACGGCGCCGCGCTGCGCGTCGAGGTCGGCGCGTCGAACGACCGCATCGGATGCGTCAAGCTCGCCCCCGGCTCCACGCTCAAGCTCACCGCGCCCGTCTACGTGGACGTCGACACCGACCCCCGCGTCTCCCCCTTCCGCGGCGCGGCCGTCAAGATCCTCGACTGGAGCGAGGCCTCCTTCGATTCCGGCTCGGCGCCGACGCGCGAGAACTTCGTGGCGCGCCCCGAGAGCAACTCCGACATCGAGACCATTTACATCTTCACCCGCAACGACGGCCTCTACGTGAACTACCTCACGGTCCGCTACCCGCAGCCGACGCTCATGCTCCTCCGCTAGAGTCCCCCTCTCGCGCCCGTGGCGGGGTGCGGTTCCGCACCCCGCCACGATCGCGTGGAGTCGGCCTTGCAGCCCGCGAGTGCGAATTGCGCTTGACATGTGCGCACGTATTTTGCATGATTCAAACACAGCCTTGAAAAGCACCCGGTCGTTCCGGAGAGCCCTCGTTCCCGCACCCGGAGATCCAAAAAATGAAACGACTTCGCCCTCTTTTCGCCATTCTCGTCCTCGCTTCGTTCGTTCTTCCCGCCGCCGCGCTGCCGGGGCCGACCGGCTTCACCTTCGACAAGGGCGCGTTGTTCACCGTCGCCGGCTACACGGGGAGCGAGGCGCTCTCCGGATTCCCCGTGCTCGTGCGTATCGCCGAGAATTCGCCCCAGGGGTTCTCCTACGACGACCTTCAGTCGAAGTTCACGGGCGACGACATCGCGTTCGTCGACATGACCGGCGCCGGGATCCCCTTCGAGATCGACACGTGGAACACGAACGGCACGTCGCTGGTCTGGGTGCGGCTCCCGTCGATGACGAACGGAACGCAGTTCGTGATGTGCTGGGGCTCGGCCTCGTCCGGCAAGATCGTCTGCCCCGACAACCCGTGGAGCGACTATGCCGGCGTGTGGCACATGGGCGATCCGGGCGACGGCGTCACGAACGTTCTCGATTCGACCGCCAACCATCTTGACGGCACGACCGTGGCGTCGTCCAAGTCCGTGCCCGCCGGCAAAATCGGCGGTGCGCGGCTCGGGCGTCACGGTCGACATGACGGACGACCCCGACAAGCTCGCCGCCGTGGACGCGATCGTCCCGGAATTCACGGCGTCCTTCTGGGTGCGTCCGCAGAACAACGCGCAGTGGTGGTACTTCATCACCCGCAAGGCAGCCGACCTGAACCCCGGCTGGGGGCTGCAGAACGGTTCCGACGGAAACAATTCCTCGTTCAGGGTGTTTCGTGCCTATGGAGGGACGGAGACCGACGGAAACTGCATGAATCTCACGGGGGTGAACGGCCTCGCCAACGGGACGTGGACGAAGATCGACGCGGTCTGGATGGCCGACAAGGCCTTCAAGCTCTACGTAAACGGCATCCTTGCCAAGGAGGGGACGCTCGTGAACGCCGCCGAGAACGGCAACCAGACGAAGCTCGGCATCGGCGGTTCGATGGCTCCGCCTCCACTCGACCAGAATCTGAACGACAACCACAAGAACGGACGGGGCGTCTACGGCGACATGGACGAGGTGCGACTCGCCGCCGGCGCGGCGACGGCCGACCGGATCGCCGCGGACTACGCCACGCAGACGGACCCCGCCTTCCTGACGGCCGGCATGGCGGAGCCCTACGGGGAGTCCGACGATCCGGTCGCGGGCGTCCAAGTGTCCGACGTCGCCTACACGAACGCGACGGTCACGGCCACGGTCGTCAAGCGGGGCGGCGCGGCAACGTCGGCGGACGTGACCGTCGAGCTGTCCGCTGCGAGCGACTTCGCCTCGTCCCTCTGGACGACGAACTACACGGTGAGCGCCGATGGCGACGTCCAGGTATTCCCCGTGACGGGTCTTTCTTTTGGAACCTCCTACTATGTGCGCGCCGTCGTCTCGAACACCCTGGACGCGGTCCTGACGACGCCCGCAACTTCGTTCGCGACCCTGATGCCCGGTGCGCCGTCGGGCACGGCGACGTTCCTGGAGCGCGGGTTCACGACGCTTTCCGCGACCGGCGCGGCGACCGCGTTCGGAACGGGCGCGCAGTCCGCGATGCTGTGCCTCGAAGCGTCGACGGACGGCTTCGCCACGATTGCGGCGGCCTCCGCCGAGGTCCCTGCGGTCGCCGGCGCCGCGGAGACGCCGATCACGGTTTCCGGCCTGAACCCCGCCACGTCCTACGCCCTGCGGCTGCGCATCCGCAACGACTGGGGCGTGGACACGTTCGTCGCGCTGCCGGACGCCGCCACGCGCGACGTCCCCTTCGCGACGACCGGCCTCGGCTGGACCTTCTCCGCGGACGGTTCGACGGTCGACGTCGCGTTGGGCGTTTCCGGCGTCTACGATGGCGCGACAGGCTCGGCAACGCTCTACTGGGGCGATTCCTCCAATCCGACCGACTCGCAGGGTTCGCGCCCCGTGAACGCCGCGGGCGACCTTTCATGGCAGGGGCTTCCCGTCTCCGCCAAGACCATGTACGCGAAGGTCGTCCTGTCCGCGACCCTCGCCGGGCAAGCCTACTCGCAGACCTTCTCGGCGCCGGTTTCGGCTGGATCGACGGCGGTCGCCGTGTCCGACATCATGAACCACGCCTCCGCCGCGACGGCGGTGCGCGTTCATGCGGGCGACGTCGTGACGCTGCCGGAGCTTTCGGGCACCGCTCGCTACATTGTCGGAAACAAGCTTTTCGCGTCGCTCGACGGTAACGTCGTCACCGCGCTGCGGCCGGGCATCGTCGGCATCCACTTCGTCGACAACGACTTCGCCACGAACACGCTCGCGCTCCTCGTCCTGCCCGGGAAGATCGGGAACGGAAACATCTATGTCTACAAGGAGAAGACCGTCTCCAACCATGCGTGCATCTGGACCGAGCCCCAGCGCTGGGAACTGGTCGGCAGCGACGAAAACACCTCCTGCCCGAACGGGGCGGACGACATCGCGATCGTCCCCTACTACGACGAGACGGGCGTCCAGTTCGACATTCGCCAGGACGTCGTCCTCGGCTCCCTCTACGCCGGGCGCTACCGGGACGGCGTCGCCAACATTTCGTTCCGCAGCCTCACGACGCCGAAGCACGGCATCTCGTTCGAGCGCACGGACGGCAAGCCCGTGGTCGTGCAGGCCTGCTCCAGCTCGCTCTACCTGGGGAACAACGCCTACCGGACGTCGGTCTCCTTCGCGGACAGCCTGGCCTTCCTCGACTTCCGCGGCGACGCGCGGATCTCCGGCGGCTGGGACGGCACCTCCCCGAACTTCCCGCAGGGGCGGTTCGGCTTCTCCGCCCAGCGGTTCGGAATCCCGGCCGGCGCCCTCGTGGAGCTGGTCGAGATGGACACCCAGGGGCAGAGCATGGGCTGCACGCTCTCCATCACGCGCCTCGCCGGCGGCGGGACGTTCTGGAACCATTCCTCCGCCACGATGCGCGTCTACGGCTCGCCGCTCTTCTCCGGGCTGCTGCGCGACTCGGGCGGCCACGACGCCGGGACGGATGACCGGACGGGCCCGACCTACGTCCGCACCGACACGCTTACCAACGCCGCGGCCGAGGTCGTCGGCTGGGTCGGCCGCAGCGGCGCCGAACCCGACTCGAATTTCACCAAGGGCGTCGGCGCGCTCGTCTCCGGCTGGCCGCACTTCT
The DNA here is from genome assembly GCA_902793555.1 of uncultured bacterium. Lineage (GTDB taxonomy): Bacteria > Verrucomicrobiota > Kiritimatiellia > RFP12 > UBA3636 > UBA3636. Next base: position 6,133 of record CADBEF010000021.1, read on the forward strand.
ACAAGGCCTCCCCCGCGCACAAGCCCTGGTTCCCCGCCAAGGGAACGACGATGTACGGCGGCCTGATCAACAACCGCGACGAGGAGCATAGCACGGGCTGGATCGCCCTTGCCTCGACCAACTTTGTCGAAAACGCTGACGGCTCGATCACGACGAACGTGACGGTGCTCGCGACCCTGCCCGACAAGCGCCTCACGGACTTCCTCGACATCGCGCGCGGTTTCGTGTACCTGCGGACCGACTGCAACAACGTCATCTACCCCACGACCTGGTTCGAGGCCGCCGACCTGCGGCACGGGGACAAGGCGACGCTCTACGTGAAAGACAGCCGAGTCTACGGATCCGGCGGAACCACGAACACCGTCACGATTCTGAATGGAGTTTCGGCGCATGCCGTCGGAGGAACCGGCGACCCGGCGACGGGTTCCGTCTACCCGATCGTCCCGTGGATCGCGACGCAGGCCGGACCCAAGGCGGAGGAGGACATGCGCTTCGCGGCGTTCGACGGAAACGGCCTGGTCGTGCCCATCGCCCATGCCTCGGACAAGAGAAAGTCGCTGACCGATTACGGCGCAAACGACAACGCCTATCTCTGGGAGAAGGGCATTTCGCTTTCGTCCGACACGACCTTCAACTCCCTGTCCGTCGCGAACGACAACTATTCCAAGCTGCTTGGAGCGGGGCGGACGCTGACGCTCACGTCCGGCGGACTCATCCTGGAAGACGTCAGCTGGATGGTTGGTTCCTCCGGCATCGGCACGGAGGATGGCGGTGCCGCGAACGGCGCGCTCGTCCTCGGCGACGCAGACCATCCCGCCTACGTCTGGGCGCGCGGAGCGGCCTCCGTCACCGAAAAGGCCGGCCCCAACCAGATCTGGGCGCCCGTGACGGCGCCGGGCGGATTCGTCTCGGCCTACACCGGCAATCTCGTCCTCGGCGGGAACCAGACGAACATCCTCGACGAACTCGTCGTGAACGCCGGAACGCTGACGCTCGGTTCGTCCACGACGCCCTGCTCGCTCGCGAAGAACCTCCCGATCCGCATCTACGCGAACGCGACGCTGAAGCTTCCGAACGCCGATTCGACCGCCGGCAAATTCCTGCAGTTCGACGGCGCGGCGGGCTGGTTCGGCAAAGTGGAGGTCGCGGCCGGCGTCGCGGCCAAGTGCAAGAAGGCCTTCATCCGGGACTACCCTGAATCGCCGGAGTGGGAGACGCTTCCGCGCGGCGTCTACGGATCGTCCGAATCCCCCGCGACCGGCGAATTCGTCCGCGACGACCTCTTCGCCGGCGCCGGCACGCTGGAGGTCGTCACGGACGACCGCATCCAGCCCACTCTGATGATTCTCCGCTAATTTCGGGGCCCCTTTGCAAGCAGGCGCGGCGGGGTGCGGCGGCCGCACCCCGCCACGATCGCGTGGAGTCGGCCGTACGGCCCGTGCGCAAATTGCGCTTGACATGTGCGCACATATTTTGCATGATATGTGCGCAAAGACAACCGCAAAGGACTTTCCCGTGAACATCACCCTCTCCGCGCCCGACGCCACCGTTCTCGCCGTCCGCTCGTGGGCCGACGCCAACCACACGTCCCTCAACCAGTTCATCCGCGACCGCCTCGAAGAAAAGGCCGCGGAACTACGGGCCGAACGCGCGAAGAAAGCGGATGAACTCGTCGCGTTTCTCCGGGCCCACCCCGTTTCCATGCCCAAAGGATGGAAATTCGACCGCGAAGAGGCGAACGCGAGGTAGATCATGGACTTCTTCGATTCGAACGTTCTCGTTTACGCGGCCATGGACCAGGATCCGCGGAAACAGAAAATCGCCTTGTTCCTGTTCGGAGAAGCGGTCGAACGCGGGACGGGCGCCATCTCTCTCCAGGTTCTCCGGGAAATCGCGAACTGCATGTTCAAGAAATCGGGTTCCCCCTTTAAAACCATCCGGGACAACGTGAACGCATTCAAGGCCCTTCCCCGTGTCCCGGAATCGGAAGCCCTTCTCGATCGCGGCATGGAAATCAAGGAGCGCTACGGCATCCAGTTCTACGACGCCCTGATCGTCGCGTCCGCCGAAGCGGCCGGGTGCGACACGATCTATTCCGAAGACATGGAGGACGGAGCCGTCTACGGCTCCGTCCGCGTCGTCGATCCCTTCAAGCACAGCCCCGGAAAGCATCCGGCCGTTCCGGAGCGCCCCCGTTCCCGCACCCGGGGATCCAAGAAATGAAACGTCCATTCCTGCTTTTCGTCCTCCTTGCCCTCGCTTCGCTCTCGCTGCACGCCTTCGCGTTGCCGGGGCCGACCGGCTTCACCTTCGACAAGGGCGCGATGTTCACCGTCGCCGGCTACACGGGCGCGTCGACGCTCTCCGGCTTCCCGGTGCTCGTCCGGATCGCCGAAAACTCGCCGTCCGGCTTTTCCTACGACGACCTGCAGTCCAAGACCACCGGCGCCGACATCGCGTTCGTCGGCATGGACGGCGTCGGCCTCCCGTTCGAGATCGACACCTGGAACCCGTCGGGCACGTCGCTGATCTGGGTCCGCCTGCCGTCGATGCGGAACGGCACGCAGTTCGTCATGTGCTGGGGTTCGGCCTCAAGCGGCAAGGCTGTCTGCAACGTCAACCCGTGGAGCGCCTACACGGGCGTGTGGCACATGGGCGAGACGGGAACGCCGTCCAGTTCCAACCCTGTCACGATCCACGACTCGACGTCCAACGGCCTCGACGGCTCCACGCCGGTCGGCGGGGTCGCGTCCGGCAGCGTGGTCGGCGGCGCCTGGCTCATCTCGCCGGACAGCAACCACGACCGCTCGATCCGCGTGCCCGTCGGAGGGAGTGCGGCGGACCCCGCGAAGAAGGCGGCCGCCGACGCGCTCGGCACCGACTTCCACGCCTCGTTCTGGGTGCGCGCGAAGGGCGTGGTCCAGTGGGCCAATCTCATCTGCCGCCGCAAGGGCGACCAGGGTACGGGGTGGGGCTTCTCGTTCCACGAGAACAGCGGCACCGCGCCCAAGCTCATGCGCGTCTACGCCGGCTCGACGACGCCCGCGACCACGTCCGGAAACTACAACCTCGGCGCGACGCTCTGCGCGACGGACGACGTCTGGAAGAAGGTCGACGTCGTCTGGAAATGCACGGCGAACAACAACGTCCAGGTCGCCGACATCTACCTCAACGGCGCCTACCTCGAAACCGTGGCGTGCACCGAAACGGTCAACCAGCAGGACACGGATATCGGCATCGGCTGCTCGACGCAGGATTCGTACAATTCCAGCGACACCAACAAGAAGGGCCGCCGCATCAACGCCGAGATGGACGAGGTCCGCCTCGGCGCGTTCGTGCCGTCCGCCGACTGGATCGCGGCGGACTACGCGACGCAGTCGTCGCCGGGTTCGTTCCTCACCGCCGGCGCGGCGCAGTCCTACGAGGCGTCGGCCGAGCCGCAGGTCGGCGTCGCCGTCTCGGACCTGTCCTACACCAACGCGACGTTCGTCGTGTCCGTCGGCTCGCTCGGCATGGACGCCGGCATGACGACGGACGCCTCGTGGGCGGACCTGCTGCTCCTCGTCGGGACGGATCCGGCGCTCGCCTCGCCGCTCTTCTCCGTGCCTCTCGACCGCGTGTCGACGGCGCCCTCGTCGATTTCGAAGTCTCTCGTCGGCCTCTCGCCGAACACGACCTACTACGCCCAGGTCCGCGCGACGAACTCCCTCGCCGTCGCCGGCGAATCGATCGCCGCTCCGTTCACGACGCCGAATCCCGCCCCCATGTTCACCGCGAGCGTCAACATGGACCATCTCGCTCCGGACATCACGCTCTCGTTCACCGGCGCGGGATGGGGCGGGGCGGTCACCCGAATCACGGTCGACGTTTCGACCACCGACGATTTCAACCATCCCGCCCTCTCCAAGACCTACACGGTGAATCTCGCCACGATGCCGGCGAACTTCAGCGACATCGTCCTGAACGGCCTTCCGACCGCGTCCCCCCTGTACTACCGCTTCACCGCCGAGAACGCGGGCGGATACAGCCGATCCGTCGAACAGTCGGCTTCCTCCACCCTCGCCGAAGGAGACAACGTCTGGTCCGGACTCTCCGAGGACATCGACGACCCCGCCGCCTACGTCTTCGCGGGCGGGCTCCCGGCGCCCGGAAACAAGCTCTTCTTCACCTCGCCCGCCGGCTCGAGCCCGATCATCGACCAGGACACGACCATGCCGTCGCTGTTCTTTACGCAAGGCGGAACGGGAATCGTGAACAACCAGGTTACGTACGAAATCGGGGCCAACGTGGAAAACCGGAACGGCTACCATAGTTGCGGCTACGACTTTTCCGGTCGAGGCGTCCTGCGTTTTGACGCTGAAAAACCGATTTATCTCGGCACCAAGGGTACGAACGTCATCGAGAATCCGATCCTGTTCGACCGGGCCGACAACCAGACGGTCAAAATCCAGGCCAGCAACGGCCGGCTCGACCTCACGGGCGAGTTGATGCTGCCGAACAACGTATCGAACACCACGATGTTCGTGAGTGGAAGCGACGGCGAAATCCATTTCGGCGGGTCCTCGTCCGATTTCATGGGAACGTTCAGCCTCAACGGAAACATCACGCTCGCGCTCGACAACCCGAACGCCATGACGAACGTGAGCCGGATCTACTTCGGCGAATGGCACGGATCCTACACGTCCCTCAAGAACAACACCGGGGCTCCGATGACGTTCCCGCGCTGCGAGAAGATGAACAACGCCACGGGCTGGTCGAGCACCCGCGTCATCTACACCGGCGCTCCGTTCGTCTTTCCCGTCGGGACCCTCAACTGGTCCCCCCGCTCCGGAGGCACCCTCGAGGCCGATGTGCTGGTGAAGGACCTCAAGGTCTCGAAGCACGGCTCGAACGGCGACGCCTCGCTCGACAAGTATGGAAACGGGACGCTTGCGGTCTCGGGCACGACGTCGTGGGACGCCAACGACTGCAAGCACTCCATCCGTCTCTTCAGCGGATGCTTCTGGGCGCAGACCGACGCCGGACTGCCCCCGAGCGGCGAGTTCTACGTTCCCAACGACCACGCCTGGCAGAGCACGATCGGCCTGAGCCGCAACTTCTACCCGACGCTCGACGGCTCCTCGACGCCCCGCGTGTTCCAGTCGAGCAAGTGGGCCACCTGGGGCTTCACGGGCTTCGGAGGCGATCGCATCGTCTGCTGGAACGCGGATCCGACGCTCAACCTCACCAACACCACGGGCGGCGCCGTGTCCATCCCGCTCGGGGACGCCGCGCACACGAACGCCGCCGGCAAGGCCTTCAGCGACTACTATGCCTATCCCATCTATTTCGTGTTCGGCAACCGCTCGGAGTTCGCCGACGGAACCATCCTCTTCCTGAACCCGATCCGTTACGAGCTCGGCGGGCAGGAATGGGACACGAAGACCATCTTCGAGAGCACGAACCACGTCGTCGCCGCGCGCCTCCGCGGTTCGCTCCGGCTCGGCTCCCGCAACAAGACGTGGACCTTCACCGGCCGCAAGTTCGGCGGCTACCTCGCGCTCGAGGCCGACAACACGGACTTCACCGGCAATATCAGCGTGACCGAGAAGGGCAACCTTCTCGTGAACTCGAACCTCGTGGCGCGGTCCGTCGCGGTGCAGGCGGGGTCCGGCCTCGGCGGCACCGGAGAACTCTCGACCGCGGACGGCACGACGGTGAAGAGCGGCGGCGCGCTGTTCGGCGGCGAATGGAACAAGGGCGGAAGGCTCACGATCGGCGGCAAGGTCACGTTCGAGAACGGCGCCGCGCTGCGCGTCGAGGTCGGCGCGTCGAACGACCGCATCGGATGCGTCAAGCTCGCCCCCGGATCCACGCTCAAGCTCGGTTCGCCCGTCTACGTGGACGTCGACACCGACCCCCGCGTCTCGCCCGTTCGCGGCATGGCCTGCAAGGTCCTCGACTGGAGCGAAGCCTCCTTCGATTCCGGCGCCGCGCCGACGAGCGCGAATTTCACGCCGCGCCTCGAGAGCAACTCCGACATCGAGACCATCTACGTCTTCACGCGCAAAGACGGCCTCTACGTGAACTACCTTTCGGTCCGCTATCCCCAGCCGACGATGCTCATCCTCCGATAGCTTCGAGTCCCCCCTTTCAACCTCTTCAACCCCTTCAACCTCTTCAACCCCTTCAACCCCGAAGAGTTCCCATGAAGCGACTTGCGCTCCTCTTCCTCGTCCTCGCCGCGCCATGCGCGCTGGCGCTTCCGGTCCCCGCCGCCGCGTCCTACGCCTGGGGCGCGCAGTTCGCGGTCGCCGGCTACGACGCGAACAAGCCGGCGCTAACGAACTTTCCGATCCTCGTGCGGATCGCCGAGAACTCGCCGAACGGGTTCTCCTACGCGCAGATGCAGATGCAGGGCGGCGCCGACCTCGCCTTCATCGACATGGAGGGCAACGGCCTCCCGTTCGAGATCGACACGTGGGACACGAACGGAACGTCCCTCGTCTGGGTGACGCTCCCGACGATGGGGCAGGGGACGCCGTTCGTGATGTGCTGGGGCGGCGCGACGGACGGCAAGACCGTCTGCCCCGACAATCCCTTCGCGGGCTACAAGGGCGTCTGGCACATGAACGAGACGAACGTCGCGGACGCCTCCGGCTCCGGCAACGACGGCACGGCGTCCGGCGCCGTCGCGCTCGCAGGAGGCGTCATCGGTTCCGGCCTGTCGTATCCGGACACGTCCTCCTACGTTTCGTGCGGCTCTTCGCAGGCCGAGTCCGAACTCAAGGGCGGCTATACGGTCGAGGGCTGGGTCAACCTCTCCAGCACGTCGGGCCAGAAGGCTCTCTTCGGCAAGAGCGGCTTCATCTCGTACCGCATGGAAGGCACGGCCGTCAAGATCACGACGCCGGGCGTCTCGGATTACAACAACGTCGACAACTTCATCACCGACGCGAACAACTGGCACCACTTCGCCCTTTCGTTCAAACCCAACACGACGGGCGGCGCGAAGCACTATGTCGACGGCGTTCTCAAGGCGACGCAGAACACCGGCGGACTCAACAACAAGACGGGTTCGATCGAGATGTGGCTCGCCCGGAACCAATTTGGCTCCGGCCAGGGCTTTACGGGCCTGATCGACGAATACCGCCTCGCCCCGACGCTCGAAAGCGCCGATTGGATCGCCGCGACGTACGCGACGCAGAGCGATCCGGCGTTCCTGACGGCCGGCGCCGCGACGCCCTACGAGGCGACGCCGACGCCGCAGGTCGGGGTCGCCGTCGCGGACGTGCAGTACACCAACGCGACGCTGACCGTCTCCGTTGGCTCGCTCGGCCAGAACGACGCGATGACCGAGGACGCCTCGTGGGTCGACGCGACGCTGCTCGTCGCGACGGACGACGCGTTCGCGAACACGGTTTTCGTCCTTCCGCTCGCCCGGACGAACGAGGCGCCCGCCTCGGTTCCCGTGACGTTGGTCTCGCTCGCCACGAACACGACATACTACGCGAAGGTCCTTGCGACCAACTCCTTCGACGTCGCCGGCGAGTCCGGCGCGGTCTCCTTCGCGACGCGCTCGCCCGGCGCGCCGTCGGGGACGGCGACGTTCCTGGAGCGCGGGTTCACGACGCTCTCCGCGTCCGGCGCGGCCACGGCGTACGGCACCGGGGCGCAGTCCGCGGCGATGCGGCTCGAGGCTTCGGCGGACGGCTTCACGAACGTCGTCGCGTCGGCCGAAGTCCCCGCGGTCGCCGGCGCCGCGGAGACGCCGCTCGCGGTCTCCAACCTGGTCCCCGCCACGGCCTACGCCATGCGGCTGCGCATCCGCAACGACTGGGGTCTCGACACGTTCGTCGCGCTGCCGGACGCCGCCACGCGCGACGTTCCGTTCGCCACGACGGGCATCGGCTGGACGTTCTCGCCGGACGGCTCGACGGTCGACGTCGCGTTCGGCGTCTCCGGCGTCTACGACGGCGCGACGGGCACCGCGACGCTCTACTACGGCGCGTCCCAGAACCCGACGGAATCGAAGGGCGGGCGCCCCGTGACCGCCCCGGGCGACCTCACGTGGGCCGGCCTCCCGGTGTCGGCTGCGACCATGTGCGCGAAGGTCGTCCTCTCCGCGACGCTCGCCGGAACGACCTACACGCAGACGTTCACGTCGCCGATCGCCGCGGGATCCACGTCCGTCGCCGTCTCCGACGTCATGGACCACGCCTCCGCCGCGACCGCCGTGCGCGTCCGGCCGGGCGACGTGATCACGCTGCCCGAACTCTCCGGCTCGGCGCACTACATCCTCGGCAACCGGCTCTTCGGCTCGCTCGAAGGCAACGTCCTCGCCGCGCTCCGCCCCGGCATCCTCGGCATCCACTGCGTCGGCAACGACGGCGCCACGAACACGATGGCCGTCCTCGTCCTGCCGGAGAAGATCGGAAACGGAAACATCTACGTCTTCAAGGAAAAGTCCGTCTCCAACCATTCGTGCCTCTGGGCCGAGCCCCAGCGTTGGGAAAAGATCGGCAGCGAAACGAACGAGTCCTTCCCGAACGGGGCGGACGACATCGCGATCATCCCCTACTACGACGAAAACTCCGTCCAGTTCGACCTGCACGAGGACGTCGTTCTCGCGGCGCTCTACGCCGGCCGATGGCGGGACGCCGCCGGAAACGTCAGTATCCGTTCGCTTTCGTCGCCGACGCACGGAATCGCGTTCGAGCGCGCGGACGGCGAGCCCGCGCGCATCCAGCTCTGCCCCAACGCTCCCCTGACCGGCAACAACGAGTTCCGCGCCAAGCTGACGATCGCGGACAGCATTCCCTCGATCGCGTTCCACGCGGATACGATCATCAGCGGCGGATCGGACCGGGCGGACGCCTCCTATCCGCAAGGGCGGTTCGCGTTCGACGCGTTGCTCTTCGACATTTCCGAAGGCGCCACCGTTTCGCTCGTCGAGATGGACACGTGGGAGACGGGGGCCGCCCTCGCGACGATGGGCGGCGGGCGGCTCACGGGCGCCGGGACGTTCTGGAACCGTTCGGCGGCGGCAATACGGTTCGCCCGCAACAAGACGTCGTTCACCGGCGTTCTCCGGGATTCCGGCGGCTACGGGCACCAATCGGCCGACCGCTGCGGCCCGACCGAAATCCGCTCCAACTCCACGAACGCCACGGTCGAAACGGTCGGCTGGGTCTCCGTGAACGCAAGCGCCCAGCCGAATACATGGTGGAAGGCGGGCGTCGGCTGCGTCGTCATCGGGCACGACCACGGCCACAACGCCCCGCCCGCCCACCTCGGGACCAACTGGTTCCCCCGCGTCGCCACGCTCCACGGCGGCTGGCTCCAGGTCCTTCCCCTGCAGACCGTCTGGGGCGCGCCGGGCGTCCTCGACCGGAAGTACGCGCGGCGGCTCGTCGTCGCCGACGGGTTCTCCTACTTCCGGGGCTATTCGCGCGACACGTCGGGCGGATACCCCGTCAACTGGTTCGAGGCCGACGAACTCGGCCACGAGAACAAGGCCACGCTCCGGATCGACGACGATTCGCGGAAGAGCACCGCCTCGACGGCGACGGTCACGAACCAGGCGACGTTCCTGCGAGGCTGGGCGTCGGCCGCCGTCGGGCCGGCCGGCGATCCCGAATCGTCGGACGCCTATCCGACCGTCCCGTGGATCGTCTCGCCCCTCGACGGAGGCAACGACAAGATCTATTTCTCCGCGTTCGACTCCGACGGCCGGCTCGTCCGCCCCGCCCTCGCGGCGAACAACACGGCCCTTTCGTCCTTTTCCGCCGGACGCAACGCCTACTGCCGCAACGCCGGCATCGCGCTCACGGAAGACCTGACCGTGAACTCGCTCTACCTGCAGAACGACACCAAGGGCAAGACGCTCGGCGCCGGACGGACCCTCACCGTGACGAGCGGCGGGCTGATCCTCTCCGACGTCAACGACAACAGCAACCCCGGTTCGGCCGCGATCGGCGAGGAGGGTGGATCGGAGAACGGCGCGCTCGTCCTCGGCGACGCGGACCATCCCGCCTACGTCTGGGCCTACGGCGCGACCACGTCGTCCGCCAACACCGCCCCCAACCAGATCTGGGCGCCGGTGACGGCGCCGGGCGGCTTCGTCGCGGCCTACACCGGCCATCTCGTCCTCGGCGGCGACCAGACGGGCATCGGCGACGAGCTCGTCGTGAACGCCGGCACCCTCCAGCTCGGTTCGACGGATCGCGCCTGCACGCTCGCGAAGAACCTTCCGATCCGGATCTTCGCGAACGCAACGCTGAAGCTGCCGAACGCGGACTCGACGGGCGGCAAGCTCATCCAGTTCGACGGCGCGGCCGGCTGGTTCGGCAAGGTTGAGATCGCGGACGGCGTCGAAGCCCGGTGCAAGAAGGCGTTCCTCCGCGACTATCCGGAGTCGCCGGACTGGGAGACCCTCCCGCGCGGCGTCTACGGCTCGTCCGAATCCGCCGCGGTCGGCGACTTCGTCCGCGACGACCTCTTCGCCGGCGGCGGCACGCTGGAGGTTGTCACCGACGACCGCATCCAGCCCACGCTCATGATTCTCCGCTAGGCGGTTTTACAGACCGTGGTGCCGCTGCGGCGCGCGGGGACGCGAGCCCTCCCGGCTATGCTCTTTCTTGAACCGCGCTAGTGCGCGGCGAGCCAGTCGGGGCCGGAGCCGACGTCGACTTTGAGCGGAACGGCGAGGGGGAGGGCGTTCTCCATCGCGTCTTTCACGAGGGCGGAGACCTCGGCGACTTCGGCGGCGGGGCAGTCGAGGAGGAGCTCGTCGTGGATCTGCAGGACGAGGCGCGAGCGCAGGTTCCGCTCGTGCAGCGCCGCGTGGACGCGCACCATCGCGAGCTTCACGAGGTCGGCCGCGGAGCCCTGCACGGGCGTGTTGACCGCGTTTCGCTCGGCGGCGGCGCGGACGGTCGCGTTGCGCGACGTGATGTCTCGCAGCGGGCGGCGCCGGCCGAGGAGCGTCGAGACGAAGCCGTCCCGCCGCGCGCGTTCGATCGTCTCGTCCATGAAGCGCCGCACGCCGGGGAACATCTCGAAGTAGGCCTTGATGAGGCCGTCGGCCTGGTGGCGCGCGATGCCGAGACGCTGCGCGAGGCCGAACGCGCTGATGCCGTAGATGATGCCGAAGGAGACCTGCTTGCAGTGCGAGCGCTGCTCGCGGGTGACGTCCTTCTCGTCGATGCCGTAGACGCGCGCCGCGGTGGCGGCGTGGATGTCCGCGTCGTGGCGGAAGGCGTCGATCATCGTTTCGTCGCCCGAGAGCGCGGCCATCATGCGAAGCTCGATTTGGGAGTAGTCGGCGGAGACGAGGCGGTGGTCCGCGTCGGCCGCGACGAACGCCGCGCGGATTGGCTTGCCGCGGTCGGTCCGGATCGGGATGTTTTGCAGGTTCGGGTTGTCCGAGGAGAGGCGCCCCGTTTCCGTGAGCGCCTGCTGGAAGGTGGTGTGGACGCGGCCGTCGCGCGGGTCGATGCATGCCGGGAGCTTGTCCACGTAGGTGGACTTGAGCTTCGAGACGGCGCGGTAATCGAGGATCGCCGGCACGATCGGGTGCGCGGAGGCGAGGCCCTGGAGGACGTCCTCCGCGGTGGACCAGTGCCCGGTCGAGGTCTTGGCGGCGGCGGGCAGGCCGAGGCGCTCGAAGAGAACGCGCCCGAGCTGCTGGGGCGAGTCGATGTTGAACGGTCCGCCGGCGAGCCCGTGGATGCGCGAAACGAGCGCCGCGAGCTCCTTGGCAAGGACGCCGGAGTAGCGCGCGAGGGCGGCGGTGTCGATGCGGACGCCGGCGTCCTCCATGTCGGCGAGGACGGGCACGAGCGGGTTCTCGGCTTCGTCGTAGGCGCGCCACGCGCCGCGCTCGCGGACGACCGGCTCGAGCGCGCGGTGGAGGCGGAGCGTCACGTCCGCGTCCTCGGCCGCGTATTCGGCGACCTGTTCGACGGGGACCGCGTCCATCGTGCGCTGGCCCTTGCCCTTCGGGCCGATGAGCGTTTCGATGGGGATCGGGTCGTAGTGCAGGAACTCGCGCGCGAGCGGGTCCATGCCGTGGCGCTGCGTCGGGTCGACGACGTAGTGCGCGAGCATCGAATCGGCGATCGGCGGCGCGACCTCGATGCCGAGCGCGCGCAGGACGTGGAGGTCGAACTTCGCGTTGTGCGCGCACTTCGTCTTGGACGAGGCGAAGGCCGGGGCGAGCGCCGCGCGGACCTCCGCGACGGGCAGGCCCGGCGCGGAGACCGAATGCTGAATGCCGAATGCCGAATGCTGAACGACCCCCTCAGGCTCGCTTCGTTCGCCAGCTCCCCCAGAGGGGGAGCCGGGGGGCGGGGCGGGATCCGCGGCGCCGAAGAAGTCGAAGAGATCGCCTTGCACGGCCTTCGGTGGGGACGCGCCCACGGAGGGGCTCCCGCCTTCCGTGGCGAAGGCGAAGAGATCGGGCTGCGCGTTGCCAACGACCGGGGGCTCCGCCCCCGAACCCCCGACGGGGGCGGCGATCGGAATGTACCATCCCGTCCCCTCCTTCGTGGAGAAGGACATTCCCACGCAACGGTCGTGGCGGGGGTCGAGGCCGGTGGTCTCGGTGTCGAAGGCGAACTCGGGGGCGACGGCGAGCTCCGCCGCGAGCGCGGCGAGGTCCTCGGCCGTGCGGACGAGCTTGTAGGCGTGCGGGGTGGTGGCGGCGGTGGCGAGCGGGAGCGATCCCGAAGCTGAAGCTTCGGGCACAGAACCGGCTGACGCAGGCGCGGCGGGCGGGTCTGGGATCGGCGCGGCGTCCGGATAGTAGCGCCGGAGCAGCGAGTTGAGCTCGTACCGGCGGCAGAAGGATTCGAGCGCGGGGCGGTCGGGTTCGCGGAGCGCGAGGTCGTCGAGGGACTCGGCGATCGGGGCGTCGCGGCGGATCTCGGCGAGCTTGCGGGAGAGGCGCGCCAGGTCGGCGTTGGCGGCGATGCCTTCGCCGGTCTTGCCCTTGATTTCGGCGGCGTGGGCGATCACGCCCTCGACCGAGCCGTATTTTGCGAGGAGCGTCGTGGCGGTCTTGGGGCCGATGCCGGGGAAGCCGGGGATATTGTCGGAGGAGTCGCCCGCCATGCCGAGCAGGTCGACCATCTGCGCGGGGGAGGAGAGACCCCACTCCTCGCAGACGCGCGCCGGATCGTAGAGCTCGTCCTTCTCGCCCGGGACGTGCGAGGGGCGGCAGAGCGTGACGCGGTCCGTGACGAGCTGCGCCATGTCCTTGTCGGGCGAGACGACCCACGTCTCGAAGCCGGCGGCCTCGGCGCGGGCGGCGAGCGTGCCCATGAGGTCGTCCGCCTCGAACCCCGCCACGCGGAGGAACGGCACGCGGATCGCGCGCGCGAACGCCTCGGCGGGCTCCAGCGAGGCGGCGATGTCCTCGGGGAGCTTCTCGCGTTGCGCCTTGTACGCCGGGTAGAGCTCGTGGCGGAACGTGGGCGAGGTGTCCATCACGAGCGCGGCGTGCGTGGCGCCGCGGCTCGAGAGCAGGTCGCGGACGATGTTCGTGAAGACGAACAACGCGGACGTGTTGAACCCGGACGTCGTGAGCCGCGGGCGGCGCATGAGCGCGAAGTGGCCGCGGTAGAGCAGCGGCATCACGTCGACGACGAGAAGCTTGGGGGGGCGATCGGGTTCCATGTCCGGAAAGGATACCACAGGCGGGGCCGCGAAGGAAGCCTCACGTCGCCCCGCCGCGGGACAGGGCCGCGAAGGCCCAGACGACGGCGGTGTCGGTGCGGAGGATCCGCTCTCCGAAGGACACGCGGCGGAAGCCCTGCGCTTCGAACATCCGAAGCTCGTAGTCGCTCCAGCCGCCTTCGGGGCCGACGGCGAGGAGCCCGGGCGCGGCGTGCGGGGCGGCGGGCGGCGCGTCCGCCGCCGTGGCGGGGTGCGCGAGGAGACGCGCGCCGGCGGGGTAGCGCGCGGGCAGCACGTCCTCGACGAGCGGCTTGAGGCGGCGGTGGATTTCGATCTGCGGGAGAATCGTGTCGCCGGCCTGCATGAGTCCGTCGAGCAGCATCGGCCGGTAGACCGCCGGGTCGAGGAACGTGCTGCCCCAGTACGCCTTCTCGACCTTTTCGGCGGCCGTGAGGTAGACGCGCGAAGGACCGAGCGCGGCGAGCTGCGGCCAGAGGCGGCGCAGGCACTTCGGGCGCGGCAGCGCGAGCAGCAGGTCCCACGGCGCGCGCGGCATCGGCGGCGTGGCGGGGCCGGGGGCGAAGCGGACCTCCTCCGGCGAGGCGGCCAGGACGCGCGCCGCGTCGTGGCGCGCCCCGCCGAGCTCGCCCGCGTGGAGCGTCGCGCCCGGCGCGGCCTTCAGGACGAGCGCGACGTGGCGCGCGCGGTCGCCGCGGACGACGACCTCGTCCGGCGCGACGCGCTCGGCGGGCTCGAAGAGGACGCGGTTCACGGGCGGACCCAGTCCGTGTCGGCGATGCCGCGGGCGACGAGCCGCGCGGGTCCGGTGAAGAGGATGCCTCGGCAGAGGCCGTCCGGGCCGGGTTCGGCCTCGACGCGCAGCGTGTCGCCGAACGCGACGCGCACGTCGACGGGCGATTCGCAGCGGCCGGTCTCGACCGCCGCGACGGCGGCCGCGATCGCGCCGGTGCCGCACGCGGCGGTCTCCGCCTCGACGCCGCGCTCGAAGGTGCGGATCGCGAGGGCGTGCGGGCCGAGGACCCGCGCGAAGTCGACGTTGGTCCCCGCGGGCGCGAACTCGGGCGCGTGGCGGACGGCGGCCCCTTCGGCGGCGACGTCGACCGCGGCGAGGTCCGCGACGAACGCGACCGCGTGCGGGACGCCGCTGTCGACGGAGAAGAACTCGCGGGCGGAGCCGGCGGGGCGCACGGCGGGGCGGCGGTCGCGCGGGGGCGAGGTGCGGGCGCGGACGGTCGCGCGGCCCGTGGCGGGGTCCAGGGCAAGAAGCTCGGCGGAGAGGAGACCGGCGTCCGTCTCGACCGTCATGGCGGGGCCGGCGGCGAGGCCGGCAAGGTGCGCGGCGAAGACGGCGCAGCGCAGGCCGTTGCCGCACATGGCGGCGCGCGAGCCGTCGGGGTTGAAGAAGACCATGCGCAGGTCCGCGCCGGCGGCCGTGGCGGGCTGCAGGACGAGGAGCCCCTCGCAGACGACGCCGGAATGCGGCGCGCAGAAGGCGCGCGCGAGGTCGGCGTCCGCGAGGGGGAAGCGGGTGTCCGGGTCGGCGAGGACGACGAAGTCGTTGCCGGCGCCGTGCATCTTGAAGAAACCGAGTTTCATGGCGTGGCGGGACGGGCGGGCGGGGACTTGGGCGAGACGGCGGGCTTCACCTCCGTGCCGCTGATGAACAGCGCCTCGGACTCCCAGCTCGGGTTGTCTGCGGAGCCGGTCGCGCGAACGGCGAAGATGGAGGACAGGGGGGAAAAGAGGTAGTAGAGGCCGGCGCCGACCCAGGTGCGGCGGTTCATGAGGTGGACCTTGACGCCGAGGTTCACGACGCCGTCCGTCCAGAGGTTGCCGTCGCCCGTGATCGAGATGGCGCCGCCCTCGATGCGGAGGTCTTCGACCGCGACGACGCCGTCCGCCATCCGCGCGCGGAGCTGCAGGCGGTCCTCGGCGAACGGATCGAACGCGGCGAGTTTGAGCGAGAGGAATTCGCGCAGTCCGGAGAAGAAGAGGATGCGGAAGACCGGGACGTTCCGGACGTCCAGGTCGAGCGAACCGGTCGAGCGGACGGGCTCCCGGGAGGCGAGGTCGGCGATCGGGCCGTCGACTTCGAACGTCGCGTCCATGCGGCCTTCGTCGCCTTCGACCGTTTCGCCGAAGAGGCTCCGCCACGCCGCGTGGGAAACGCCGCTCAGCGTGCCGGCGGCGCGGAGTTCCGTCTCCGGCCGTTCCTCGGCCGGGAGCGCGATCCGGACCGAGAGGTCCGCGCTGCCGCCGAGGGCGTCGCCGCGGATGAACGGGAGGTCGAGCACGCCGTTGGTGAAACAGCCGTCCGCGATGACGCGGTCGATCCGGAGGCCGGGCAGGTCCGGCGCGGAGACGCCCGCCGAGGCGATCCGCAGCGAAAGGGCGGTGCGGGCGCCGTCCCCGCGGCGCAGCGCGAACGTCCCGAGCGCGCGGACGTCGGTCGGGTTGTCGAAGTCGAGGGGCAGTTCGTCCGCGTCCGGCAGCGCGCCGAGCATGGCGAGCATGCGCTTGGGGTCCATCGTCGAGGTCGCGTCGAGGCGGATCGTCCCGTCCTCGAGGTCGATTTCGACGTCGCCGCGCGCGTCGCCCTCGGGGCGGCGCAGGCGCAGGCCGGAGACGTCGAGTTTCGTCCAGCCCGTCTTGCCGGAGACGCGCAGCCGCGCCTCCCCGCCGGAGAAGGGAACGCCGTTGTAGGCGCCGCCCTCGTCCGCGCGGATCGCGACGTCGAGCGACCGGACGCCCGCCGCCGGGTCGTACTCGTAGTCCGCTTCGGCCCAGGGCGGGGAGCCCGCGAAGGAGAACTTCGCGATTTCGTCCGCGACGGACGGGGCGCCGACGGCGCGCAGAAGCGCGTCGAGCTTGGCCGGGTCGATGCGGCCGCGGCCGCGGGACTTGAGCGCGAGCCGCGCGGTTTCGCACTCGAACGACCCTTCCATGCGCTGGGGCGCTTCGCGGGGGTCGTTCAGGTCGGTGCCCGCGCCGTCGACGCGCAGGACGCCGTCCCGGCAGGAAATCGTGCCGGTCGCGTTCCGCGTCCGCAGGCCCATCGCGTCGGACAGACGGCACGAGAAAGGTATGGCCGGGAAATCGGCGACGGCGAACGGCTCTTCGTCCTCCGGGGTTTCCGGCGAGACCGGCAGCCCGTCTTCCGGCAGCGACACGGCGATCGACCGCACGCCGATCCGGCGGACCCATTCGGCGTAGGGCGCGGAACGGCGCGGCCGCAGGCGGATGCGGGCGCCCGCGGCCCGGACGACCGGGTCCCGGACCGAGCCCTTCGGGTAGACGCGCGCCTCGGACACGCGCAGTTCCATCGAGGCGAGCGAAAACGAAACGCCGGAGAGCTCGACGGAGTACAGGTCGGTGGACAGGCCCTCGGAAAGCGAATCGACCCACCGGGCGGGCAGCCCGAGCGCGGCGAGCCGGACGGCGAAACAGGCCGCCACGGCGAGCAGGACCGCGACGGCGCCGAGCGCGTGCAGGATGCCGCGGCGTCGGCACCGGCGGAGGCGACCCAGGCGCGGCGCCTGTTCCGCGGCCGGGCCCATCGGCACGGCGGTTGGGCCGGGGGCGTCGTCGGTCATGCGAACGCGGCGGCGTAGAACGCCGCGAAACGGGGCCCCCAGAGAAGCCAGAGCAGTCCGGCCCCGGCCAGGTACGGGCCGAAGGGGATCCGGTCGAGGAGCGAACGGCGGCCCAGCGCCATCAGCGGAACCGCGACGAGCACGCCGAGGAACGCGCCGCCGCCGATGCAGAAAACCGCGCCCTGCCAGCCGAGGAAGGCGCCGAGCGCCGCGATGAACTTGATGTCCCCGAGGCCCATCGCGTAGTCGTCCCGGCCGATGCGCCCGCGGCGGCGGAACCACCACGTGCCGGCGGCGCGCACGAGGTACAGCGGAACCGACCCCGCGGCCGCGCCGAGCGCGGACATGAACAGGCCCTCGCGCCACGAGCGCGCGAGGACGAGGACGGGTGCGAGCGCGCCCTCGGGGTTCTCCGCGTCCAGGACGGTCCCGAGGACGGTCGACGCCTGCATCTCCGGAACGAGCGCGGAGAGGACCAGCCCCGCGGCGGCGCCGCCGATCGTCACGGAGTCCGGGATGATCAGGTGGTCCAGGTCGACGAACGTGGCGACGACGAGCCCGGAGACGAAGAGCCACCAGACCGGCACCTGCCACAGGGCGCGGAGCGCCGCCGTGCCGTCTTCCGCGACGGGGACCGCGAGCCAGCGCATGCCGAGCGGCGGCGCCGCGCCGGCCGGCGGGAAGAGGCAGAACACGGCGAGGAACAGCAGCGCCACGAGAAGCTCCACCGCCGCGTAGCGGAACGAGAAGGGCGCGCCGCACGAGGCGCACCGGCCGCGCAGCATGAAGTAGCTCAGGACCGGGATGTTGTGGTACCAGCGGATCGGCTTTCCGCAGGTCATGCAGTGCGAGCCGGGCCGGACGACGGACTGGTCGAGCGGAATCCGGTAGATGCAGACGTTGAGGAACGAGCCGACGCACGCGCCGGCGAGCGCCGCGAAGACGGCGAAGAGCAGCCACGCGGACGGCGCGAGCGCCAGCGAGGCGCCGCCGGGAACCGCCGCGCCGCGGACCGAAAGGAGGCTGTTCGGGATGTCGGGCATGTCAGCGGGGGCCGGACCGGTCGAGCAGGTCCGCGAACAGTTGCGGGTCGGTCGAAGGGATATCCTTGAAGGACGGGACCTCGGAGGCGAGGCCGCGTTCGGCGAAAAAGTCCGCGAGCTTGCCGTAGAACGCGCGGGCGTCGGATTCGCGGTCTTCGAAGAGCGAGAGGGCGACCATGTCGCGGAGGAAGTAGACGTAGGCGAAGCGGATGCCCGAGAATCCGTTCGCCGCCATGCAGTCTTCCGTGTAGGCGACCGTGCCGGCGGCCAGCGCGGGATTGGGACGGACGGCTTCGTCGAACGACCAGCCTTCGTCCGACGGATCGCCTTCGAGACGGCCGGCGCCGCGGGCCATCGCCATGAGCGACTGGTAGGCCACGCGGCGGCACGAGAGCGAGTCGCCGCCGGCGTCCGCCGCGTCGTCCGCGCCGAGGCGGCCCCAGTAGAAGGCGGACGCGGCGGGCACGCGCCAGTCGACCGGCCCCACCTCCGCTTCCAGCGCGCGCATCGCGCCGGCGTCCATGCGGAACGTCTCGGCGAGCTCCTCCTCGGCGAACGAGCCTTCGGCGGGAGCGCGGCCCCCTTCGCCGAGATACGCGCCGATTTCGCGCGCCCAGACGGTCCGGTAGTGGGGGGACGCCTCGTCGTCCGGCATGCCCACTTTGTGCTGGAAGAACCAGCCGAGCGCCTGCTTGAGGGCGGCGGAGCGCGGATTCAGCGGAATGCCGCGGTCGCGCAGCAGCGAAATGCCGTTTTCCACCCAGCGCCAGCGGTCGTCGGGCCGGGAGAGGAGGAACGAGACGTTGTACGCCATGTTCCAGGCGTGGAAGATCCAGACTTCTTCGTTGCGGGGTTCCAGTTCGGCGACCCAGTCGGAAAGCTGGACGAGCTCGACGAACCGCCGTTCGTCCTGCATCCGCCCCGCGCGCAGCCACAGCAGGTCGGCCAGCGCGCCGCGGAAGCCGCCGAGCGCGACGGACGCGAAATCGACGAGCGCGGAGACGCGCGCGTCCGACGCGCGCGGCGCAAGCGCCGCCGAGCGGGGCGCGCGGGCCTTG
>CADBEF010000022.1 GCA_902793555.1 uncultured bacterium
CAGCGCCTCGGCGAGCGCAAGGCGCGCGAGCCCCTCCTCGGCGGCGCGGTTGGACGCGACGGCGGCGTTGGCGCGCAGGCCCTGCCAGAGGACCGCCGCGGCCGCGCCGGCGACCGCGACCGCGACGACGGACGCGACCAGCACCTCGACGAGCGTGAAGCCCGCGGCGCGGCTAGTCCTCGTCGACCGTCTCGTCACGTTGGTAGATCGGGAGCTGGCGGTAGGGGACGGTGAAGGCGAGCACCAGCAGGGACGTGGAGTAGGCCGTGCTCTCCTCCTCGGTCCACGAGCCGTTGGACTTCTGGCGCGGGATCCACGTGCGGTACATCCAGTCCGAGAAGACCTTCCAGTTCTCGCCGCCGAGCTGGAAGAGGCCCTGCGCGGCGTAGTACATGCCGTAGCTGCGGTTGCCGTCGGAGGGCAGCTCCTTGTAGACGCGCATCAGGTAGCGCGCGGCCTTGAGCGACATCTCGTCGTTGTGGCGGCCGCACAGCTCCAGGTAGAGGATTCCCGCGCCCGTGAGCGTCCGCCCGCTGCCGTTGCCGCCGCCCTGGTAGACGAACGACCCCTCGCCGGGGTTGCGCTGCTTGCGGACGTATTCGACGGCCTTCTCGATCGACTCCTTGGGCACCTGGCCGCCGTTGAGCGAGGCGGACCGGAGCGCCATGAGGCACCAGCCGGAGCAGGACATGTCCGAGTCGTTGGAGCGCGGCGTGTAGCGCCAGCCGCCGTTGTCGCGCTCGTTCTTGCGGATGTTCTGCGCGTCGAGCAGGAGCTTCACCGCGAGCGGGAGGACTTCGTCGAACTTCGCCTGCCGCTCGGGGTCGACCATGCCGGAGACCTCGGAGAGAAACAGCGTGCAGATCGAATGCACGTACATGCCCTGCCCCTGGAACTTGTTCCCGAAGTAGCCGTCCGCGGGGTTCACGACCGAGAGCACGTAGTCGATGTCCTTGCAGATCGTCTCGCCGTACTTCTCGCTCTCGGGCGTGTAGCCCTTGGCGAGGAACGCCATGCCGGCGAGGGCGGAGATCGCGCCGGTGTCGCCGAACTTGCCGGGGTAGGAGCCGTTGGGGTTCTGGACGGAGGCCAGGTACGCGAGGCCGGCCTCGATCGATTCGTCGATCTCCTCGTCGGAGTAGACGCCCTGCGCGGGCGCGGAAAAGGCGAACGCGGCGAGGGACGCGAGGAGGAGGAGCTTCTTCATGGCTGCGGCGGGTGCGGGCGGTTTCTTCGGTCGGGGAACAAGGCTACCACGCCGGCGGGGGCGGGTCAACCCAAAATTCCCGCGCGCGCCGGTCCGCGCGCGAAAGCGCTTGCTTTTTTGCCGCGAATCAAAGAGAATGAAGCGCCGTCGTTCCGACAACCAACCCTTCCAGGAGACACACGACATGCCCAGCAAGTTCCGCGTCGCGGCCCAGATGTTCGGGTTCCGCGAGTACACCAAGACCCTCGAAGACGCCGCCAAGACGATGAAGCGCGTCAAGAAGATCGGCTACGACTACGCCCAGATTTCCGGCTTCGGCCCCATGGACATGGCCGACCTCAAGCGCGTCTGCGAGGACGCGGGCGTGACGCCGATCGGCGCGCACGTCGGCCTGCCGCAGTTCCGCGAGAACGAGAAGAAGGTCCTCGAGGACTGCCGCAAGCTCGGCATCTCCTACGTCGCCATCCCCTGGCTCAAGGCGTCCGACCAGAAGACGCTCGCCGACTGGAAGGCGCTCTTCCGCGAGTTCGAGGGCTACGCGAAGCGCTTCGCGAAGGAGGGCGTGACCGTCCAGTACCACAACCACGCCTTCGAGTTCCAGAAGTTCGGGATCAAGGGCGGCAAGGGCGGCAAGACCATCCTCGACATGTTCTACGACGGCACCAAGGCCATCCAGGCCGAGCTCGACCTGGGCTGGTGCGCCCGCGGCGGCTACAACCCCGTCTACTGGATCCGCAAGGTCGCCGGCCGCATGGACCAGGTCCATTTCAAGGACTGGGGCATCTGGGACGACGCCGGCACGCCCGAGTTCCGCGCCCTCGGCGAAGGCTCCCTCGACTGGCCGACGCTCCTCAAGGAGTGCAAGAAGGCCGGCGTGAAGGACTTCATCGTCGAGCAGGACTCCCAGATCGCGACGAACGACCCGTTCGTCGAATACGGGATCAGCCGCAAGTACCTCAAGACGCTCGGGCTCTAGTCCGCGCCCTCCCGCGCGTCCGGGGCCGCGCCCGCGGCCCCGGACGCGCCGGTCCCCCGATGTCGATCGTCACCCGCTACCTGCTGCGGCAGTTCCTGGGCCCGCTTTTCGTGTGCCTGGTCGCGTTCAACGGGATTTTCGTCCTGTTCGACCTGATCGGGCACCTGTCCAAGTTCCTGGACGCGGACCTCGGGTTCTTCGCCGTCCTGCGCTACTACGCGGGCGTCGTGAGCGCCTACTCGCACTGGTTCATCCCGGCCTCCTGCATGCTCGCCACGCTCTATTCGATGTGGCAGCTTTCGCACCACAGCGAACTGACGGCGATGCGGGCGAGCGGCATCTCGTTCCACAAGCTGACGCTGCCTTTCTTCTCCGTGGCGTTCGCGATGAGCCTGCTCACGTTCGCCAACCTGGAGTGGGTCTCGCCGCGGCTGTCCACGTGGTCGGACCGCCTCAAGGAGAACGGCTTCCGGCTGGACGCCGAGACCGCGGTCCGCCGCGACCGCCCGTTCACGTTCGGCCCCCGGGAATGGGTGTTCGAGGCGGCGGACTGGTCCGACGACGAGACGATGGCCCACCCGACCGGACGCGTGTCGATCCGCCACGAAGTGCGCGGAACCGACGGCGCGCCGGACGAACGCTGGGGCGTCCGCGCCGAGCGGGCCGACTGGCTCGACGGGCAGTGGTGGCTCACCAGGCCGGTTTTCATGCATTTCGACGCGGACGGCTCCGAAATCACCGGTTCGGACCTGGCGGGGCCCCCGCTGCCCGAGCTGATGCCGTTCCCCGAGCTGGAGGAAACGCCGCACGACATGGTCCTCTCCCGCAAGGCCAACGCCGCCGCGACGCTCCCGCTGCGCGACATGCTGCGCCTCATCCGCCTCAAGGGCGACAGCGCCGAGCCGGAGGACTGGTACGACTTCTGGTACCGCATCGCCGCCCCGTGGGCGTGCATCGTCATCACGCTGTTCGCCATCCCAACCGGCATCACGACCGGCCGCCAGAGCGTCTTCAAGGGCGTCGTCCTCGTCCTCGCCACGTTCTTCGGCTTCTACGCCGCCACGATCGCGCTGTCCTACTTCGGCCAGGGCGGCGTCGTCCCGCCCGCGCTCGCCGCCTGGCTCCCCAACGTCGTCTTCCTCGTTCTCGGGCTGCTGTTCTACCGGAAGCTCACTTGACCATGAACTACGTCTCCACCCGCGGGGGCATCGCCCCGATCCCGTTCAAGGAAGCCGTGATGATGGGCCTGGCCCGCGACGGCGGCCTGCTCCTCCCGGAATCCTTCCCCGACGTCCGCGACAAGCTCGCCGGCTGGTCGAAACTCTCCTACGAGGACCTCGCCTTCGAGGTCGTCCGGCTCTTCGCCGACGACATCCCGGCGGACGACCTCCGCGCGATCGTCCGCAAGTCCTACGCGACGTTCTCGCCCGTCCCGCCCGCCGCCGACCAGGCCTGGACCGGCCCCGAGGTCGCGCCCGTCCGCCCCGTCGGCCCCGTCCACGTGCTCGAGCTCTACCACGGGCCCACGCTCGCGTTCAAGGACTTCGCGCTGCAGTTCCTCGGCAACCTCTTCGAATACGTCCTCGGCGAGGCCGGCCGCGAGCTCAACGTCGTCGTCGCCACCTCCGGCGACACCGGCTCGGCCGCCATCCACGGCCTGCGCGGACGCAAGGGCGTCCGCGTCTTCGTCCTGCACCCCGCCGGGCGCGTCTCGCCCGTGCAGGAGCTGCAGATGACGAGCGTCCTCGACGACAACGTCTTCAACATCGCGCTCGCCGGCACGTTCGACGACGCCCAGCGCATCGTGAAGGGGCTCTTCTCCGACCTTCCGTTCAAGGACGAGCACCGCCTCGGCGCCGTGAACTCGATCAACTGGGCCCGCGTCCTCGCACAGGTCGTCTACTACTTCTACGGCGCGTTCCGGACGATGGAGCGCACGGGCGCCCGGGAGGTCTCCTTCGTCGTCCCGACCGGCAACTTCGGCGACGTCTTCGCGGGCTACGTGGCCGCGCAGATGGGCCTCCCCGTCCGCCGCCTCCGCCTCGCCACCAACGAGAACGACATTCTCTCGCGCTTCTTCGCCTCGGGCGTCTACTCGCTCGGGAAGGTCGTCCCGACGCTCTCGCCCTCGATGGACATCCAGATCGCCTCGAACTTCGAGCGCTGGCTCTTCCTGCACGCCGGCCGCGACGCGGTGCAGGTGCGCGCGTGGATGGACGCCTTCGCGCGGAACGGCTCGCTCGAGGTCCCGCGCCTCGCGGACGGCTCGCTCGACGCGACGCTCTGCGCCGGCCGCGCGGACACCGCCGCGACGCTGGAGACGATCCGCCGCTTCCACGCGGACTTCGGCTACCTGATGGACCCGCACACCGCGGTCGGCGTCTCCGTCGCGCTCGCCGCCGGCGACGCCGACGGCGGCGCGCCCGTCGTTTGCCTCTCCACCGCGCATCCGGCGAAGTTCCCGGACGCCATCGGCCGCGCGACGGGCGACGCCTCGCTCGCGACCGAGCCGCGGGTCGAGGCGCTCAAGGGCGCCCCGACGCGCAAGTTCCCGCTCCCGAACGACCTCCGCGCCGTCGCGGACTTCGTCGCCGCCCGCACGTGAGGCCCGTCCCCGTGGCGAAACGACGGCACACGCTGACCGACTCGCCGGCCGCGAGCCTTTTCCCGCAGATGCGGGAGGAGATGGAGCGGACCGGCCGCATCCGGCGGCGGCGCGTGGACGCCGATCTGCCGTCGGATTCGCCCGGCAAGCTCTACACGTACGTCTCCGCCGGGCGCGTCGAGTTGCCCGGGGACGTGCGGTACCGCCGCCGCTTCGTGGCGCGCAGCCCGCGGCTCGCCTTCGCGCTCGCCGCGGCCCTTGTCGTGGTCTGGTTCCTGCACCGGTAGCCTCCGGCGCATGCCGTTCGAAAAAAAAAACGCTTGACAACTGTCGGCGTTTTCTGTAGGTTGCAACCCCACTACCGATAATCTTCCCCGAACCGGCCGACCGTTTCCGTCGTAGCCGAGTCGTAGGGTTAGTTTTTTGGCAGGTGGGCCTGCGCACGCGCGCGAGCCCGAAAGCAGCAGAGACCCCCCTCCCACTTTCCCCGCTTCCACCCCCGACCCGTGAAAGACTCCGACATGAAACGCATGATTGGCCCGTTCCTTCTCGTCGCAGCCGTGGCGTTGTCTGCCCGTCCCGCCTTCGCGGGACTGGACGACAAGGTGCTGTCGTTCTCTTCGTCCGGCACCGACCGGTATGCGGACGGCTCGCCCGTCCTGGACGGCGAGTGCTACGCGCTCGTCTGGTCGCCCGCCGGGCAGGCCTTCGCCGGCTTCAACGCCGACGGGACGGCCGCGTCGCCCGCCGACCGCGTCGTCCTCGCCGCGCCGCTCGCCAAGGACGGACATTGCCGCGAGTGCCTGTTCCAGGTCCCGGCCGAGGAGGCCGCGCCGCTCGAGGGCGGCACGTGGAGCGTCTGCCTCGTCGACACCCGCACCGCGGCCGGCGTCCCCGCCGGCGTCGGCGAAAACGGCCTCCCGAAGCGCGTGAACCGCTGGGCCGCCGTCGAGGGCGGCGTCCAGGTCGCGGGCGCCTCCCGCGCGGGCGTTGCGACCCCCGGCCGCCGATCCCTCGCCAGAGGCGCCGACGCCGGCGCCCGCGCCACGACCCTGTCCGAAGTGCCGGCCTCGGCCCCGCAGCCGACAATCACGGCGATGGACGTCACGGGCGGCCAGGCCGCGTTCCTCGTCGCGGACACGGTTTCCTATCTGACCTACACGGTCGAGTCGAGCGACACCTTGGGCGGTTTCACCCAGGACCAGTACGCCGACAAGGTCGACGGCGACGCCTCGTCCGAGATCACGCTCGCCACCGACGCGCCGACCGAAACCCGGTTTTTCCGGATCACGAGAGCCGAATAGAAAAGGGGAGACCAGACGATGAAACGCATTTCCACACTTTTCGCCGCAGCCCTCTGCCTCGCCGCCCTCGCCCCTGCGAAGGCCGACTACCTCAGCATGGACATGTTCGGCTACACGAACAAGCTCATGGTCGCCGGCTACACCGGCACCGAGACGCTCACGAACTTCCCGGTGCTCGTGCGCCTGTCGGAATCGGGCATTCCCGGCTTCCACTACGACGACATGTCCGCCAAAAACCAAGGGAAGGCCACAGGGAAGGATCTCGCCTTCTTTGACGAACTCGGCAACCACCTCGCGTCCGAAATCCAGACGAACGACTGGACGACCAGCGGTGAATCGCTCGTCTGGGTCAGCCTCCCGCGGATGCAGCAGGGAACCAAGTTCTACATGTGTTACAACACGGAGGCGTCGGGCGTGTGGGTCACGAACCAGAACCCCTGGACTGACTATGTCGGCGTCTGGCACCTGGATGAGTCGGGTGGTCAGAACAAGCCGATTTTCGATTCTACAACCAACCGGCTTAACGGCAAAGTCGTCAACAGCGGAGATTCGGTTTTCCGAGTGTCGGAAGGCGCCATCGGCGCCGCTCGCCGCATTGCCGGGGACAATGGACATGGTCCGGGAATCATTGTCGCAGCCACGAACGGGTGGCAGAAGACGGCCGCCGATTCGCTCGGCACGGATTTCCATGCCTCCTTTTGGATGAGTCCGCAGGGGGATAAAACCACAAATCGAAAATGGTCCAATCTGCTTGGTCGGCGCAAAGGCGACAAAGGTGAATCCTGGGGTGTCTCCATTGACGACGATGCAAAAGGGTTGCGCCTTTATGCCGACGGGACGCAGACAACCAAGAACGACCAGCAGAGGTTCGTTTCCACGTACCGTGATACGGGTCATGGTCTCACCACCACGGCGGTCCCCCCCACGATCCCCAACCAATTCCCATTCCTTGATACTCGAGGTGGATGGTATAAAATCGATATCCTCTGGAAATACAAGACGGCGGGAGACGTCGCTTGTTACGAGGTTTATTCAAACGCCGTTTTGGCCGCCGCCGGCGCGTTGATCGGCCCCGTCTCGGATGTTCCCGCCAATATCGGCATCGGTTGTTCTACGCAGGATGCATATGGCTCTTCCCCCGCGGAGAAGAAAGGGCGTCGTTTCTGGGGCGACATGGACGAGGTCCGTCTGCGTCCCGGCATCGTGAGCGCCGACTGGATCAAGGCCGACTTCGACACAGCGATGAATTCGGCCTTCGTCATACTGGCGCCGCCCGAAGTGCTGGAGGTTGCGTGGGCGGAGGATTCCGGTCGGTCGGGCGTCACGAACGTCGCCTGGAATGCGGCGGCCGTGGGCGGCGTCGTGACGGGTCTTGGCCCGAATGCGACGGAAGGCGCGATCGAGGGCAAGTTCTGGGCCGACGGCGAGACGGAACCCGCCGTCTGGACGACCCTCACGAACGGGCTCGACCGGCTCGACGCGTTCGAAGTCGTCGTTTCCTGCGTGGAAAACACGACCTACCACTACAAGCTCCGCGCGGTTGACGACGGCAATTCCGAGACCGATCCCGTTTCCGGCTCCTTCACGACGCCGCTCGGGCTGGCCGTGACCTGGGCGACGGTGCCCGGCCGGGCGGGCGTGACGAACGTGCTCGGCCATAGTGTGGTTGTCGGCGGTTCGGTCGGTTGCCTCGGCGATTCCGCGACGGTCTCCGTCGAGGGCAAGTTCTGGAAGAACGGCCAGGAGGAGCCGGCGACGTGGACGGCGCTTGTCGCGAATCTGTCGCAGACAGGCGATTTCTCCGCGTCGGTCATGGGCCTCGAGGTCGACACGGTCTACAGCTTCAAGCTTCGCGTCGCCGGCAGCAACGGGAACGCGACGGAACCCGTTTCCGGCACCATCACGACCAGCCATGGCCTGACGATTTCGTGGGCGGGCACCGCCGAGCAGCCCGGCGTCACGAACGTCGCCTGGAACGCGGCCGTCGGCGGCGGCATCGTCGAAGCGCTCGGCGACGTGGCGTCCTGCACCGTCGAAGGCAAGTTCTGGGCGGACGGCGCGGCCGAGCCGTCGGAATGGTCTTCGCTGCGCGCAGGCGTCGGCGGAGGATCCTTCTCGATCCAAATTCCGAACCTCGCGGAGAACACGACCTACCGCTACAAGCTTCGCGCGACCGAAACCGACGGCTCGGAGACGCCCGCGGCCTCCGGCTCGTTCACGACGCCGGTCGGGCTGGCGGCAGTCTGGGCCGACGACGTCGCCGGGCGTCCGGGCGTGACGGCCGTCGGGGTCTTCTCGGCCACCGTCGGCGGTTCGGTCGAGTGCCTCGGCGATTCCGCGACCTGCACCGTCGAGGGCAAGTTCTGGACGGGCGAAACCGAACCGGCGGACTGGACGACGCTCGGCGGCTCGCTTTCGCAGACCGGCGCCTTCACCGCGACGGCTCCGAACCTGGCGGGCGGGGCGGCCTACAGCTACAAGCTCCGCCTGGCCGGGAGCAACGGCGTGGCGACGGAGCCCGTTTCCGGCACGTTCACGACGGATCCGAGCCTGACGGTGGCGTGGTCCACGGCGACGGCGTCCACGGGCATCGCGAGCCTCGGATACGGCTTTGTCGCCGTGGGCGGCCAGGTGACGGCGCTCGGCGAAGCGACCGTCTGCTCCGTCCAGTCCAAGATCTGGATCGCGGGCGAAACCGAACCGGACGAGTGGACGACGCTCAAGGACCGCCTGGGCCTGAACGGGACCTTCTCGGTCAACGTCCCGGGCCTCAAGGCGGGGACGACCTATCGCTACGAGCTGCGCGCCGTCGGCGACGACGGCGAGGCGACGGTTCCCGTTTCCAGTTCGTTCACGACGCCGGGCGAGTCCGGGGAGGAGATCGGCTCGGAATGGACGCACTTCTTCGACGACGGCACGAACGCCGTCTGGGTCGCGAACGACTTCGAGCGATATCTCCCGTTCACCGTGACGGGCTACAGGGGCGGCGAGACGCTCACGAACTTCCCGGTACTGGTCGAAGTTCGATCCAAGGACACGAACGGCTTCTCCTACGACGACTTCTACCACTATGACGGCGCGGACATCGTCTTCGTCGACGAGAAGGGGCATATCATCCCGCACGAGATCGACACGTGGAACAAGAACGGCATGTCGCTCTTCTGGGTGCGTCTGCCGGAAATGAAGAACGGGACGACGTTCACGATGTGCTACCGCAGCCCGTTGCTGAAAACGCCGCCGGATCCGGGCAACACGTTCGAGCGCTACGTCGGCGTGTGGCACATGAGCGAGAAGGGCGACGGCGTCGTCAATCTCAAGGACTCCACGGTCAACGACTTCGAGACCGAAACGCACGCGCAGTCGCTGTACGAGAACAACGGGCGCATCGGCGGCGCCCGCCGCGTGGCGCAGACCCCGGGCTCCGCAGCGTCCTACGGTCGGATCATCGCCTTCGACCACGACGACATCCTGCGAACGGGCGTCGGCAACGTGTTCACCTATTCCGGCTGGTACAAGCTGAAGGATCAGCCTCCGAAGTGGGCCTATCTCGTCAGCCGCAAGAGCGAGGACGCGGACCGCGGTTGGGGCGTCCAGTACCAGGAGAACAGCACGGCGGAGCTGCGCGTCTGGTCCGGTTCAAAAGCCAAGGACGGGTTCAATGGCCAGACCTTCAAATTCTCGAACACCGGCACGGCCTGGCATTACTGGACCTTCGTCTTTGACGGGAACGGCCCTTTCGGCCCCGGCACGAACGGCCTCTTCTACGCCTATCTGGATGGACAGAAAGTGACGTCCATCGCCAATGGGCTTCCGCTGAAATACGACATCGCGAACGACGAGACCGCCGACTACGACAACCTCTGCGTGGTCGGACAGCAGAACGGCACCGGTGCTTTCAACGGCTTCGTCGACGAAGCCCGATACTCAAAGGGCACCCGTTCCGCCGACTGGATCAGAGCCGAATACGATTCCACGAAAAACCCGCAGCAGAACACGTTCGTTACGAAAGGAACGGTCAGCCGCGGCGCCGATTCGCTCGTGCCGGTCGTCGTGTGGGAGCGCGGCGCCGATCTGCCAGATACGATTATTGACGTGAGCTACGCCTACGTGCAGTTCGCGGGCACCGTGACCTACTGCGGCTCGGGGGCGACCAACTGCTGGGTCGAATACCAGCTTTGGGTGGACGGCGAGTCCCAGCCGGAGACCTGGACGACGCTCGCGAGCGACCTTCGGGCGGGACAGTATTTCTCGATACCGGTGACGGGCCTCAAGCAGGATATGCTCTACAACTTCCGCATCCGTGCGGTCGCCTTGGTCGACGAGGAGTTGCGGCAGAACCACGAGCACTCCGGGCAGTTCCGCACCAACGGCAACCTGGAGCTCGGCACTGTCGACGGCGAGCTGTTCCGTCTGGGCGACAAGTTCGTGCACCGCTATCGCGCGGGCGCCTGGACCTTCACGACGCCGGACTACGTGACGAACGTCGAGATCCTGGTCGTCGGCGGTGGCGGCGCGGGCGGCTACAAGGTCGGCGGTGGTGGCGGCGGCGGCGGCCTCTTCCACAGCGCGTCCTATCCCGTGACGACGAGCACGGTCTATCGAATCAACGTCGGCGAGGGCGGAACGGCGCCGTCGGACGTTTCGACCCATAGCGAGATCGGAAACGGCCAGCACTCCTATTTCGCCCTTGCGAGCGACGAGGCGCATCCGTTGATCTTCGTCCCCGGCGGCGGCGGCGGCGGCAGCTATGCCAACGACGCCGACGTGGCGACCGGTGCGGACGGCGCCTCCGGCGGTGGCGGCACTTATGCCAAGTTCGGCGGGACGGCTACGGAGGACGGTGTCTACGGCCATGACGGCGGGCGCGGCAATGACTTCCTGAAAGGCGGCTCGATCGGCAAGGTCGCGGCCGGCGGCGGCGGCGGCGCGGGGCGCGTCGGCCTCGGAGCGACGTTCGACTCCTGGTCGACGGGCGGCTCCGGCGGCGTCGGCGTCGCCAACTCCATGACGGGCGAGACGCTCTTCTACGGTGCCGGCGGCGGCGGCGGATACATCTACCGCATGGAAACCGCCCAAGACGGGACGGACAATTTTTCCAAGCCGGGCGGCGGCGGCTCCGGCATCGGCGGCAACGCGGCGGACGTCCGCAACGGCACGCCCGCGACCTCCGGCGTCGAGAATACCGGCGCGGGCGGCGGCGGCGGCTCCAGCAAGGGCAGCGGCAAAGGCGATGTCGTCGATGAAAGCGACAGCACCTATTGGCAGGGCGGCGACGGCGGCGACGGCGTGGTTCTCATTTCCTACGAGGCGCACGGGCGCGATCCGGTCTCCGAGGAGCCGCGCATCACGATGACCCGTTGCGACTACATCAGCAAGGAGATGGTCGCCAACATCAACTACCGCGCCTACTGGGCCGGCATCCAGGCGCAGACGAACGATGTCTACGTCCTCTATAGCACCGTGAGCGAGGCGGACGTCGCCGCCGGTAACGGCGAGATGGTCAAGGTCGCGACCGACACCATCGGCATCGGATCGACCAGCTTCGAGCCTCCCGCGGTCGGCTTCACCTACTGGGTGCGCCTCGTCGCGCGCAAGACCGCCAACTCCTTCATGTATTCGGACGAGATCGCCTCGTTCGAGGTTCCGGCCGTCGAGGTCAACGGCACCGACCCGAAGATGCCGGACGAGAACGACGCCTCGAAGGACTCCGCGGAAATCTCCTACAACTTGTTCGACACGGCATCGGACGCCCGCCTCTACTGCTACTGGAGCGAGAACCGGTCCGACCTCGAGGGCGACGCGGCGCCTACCGGTAGCACGGTCCACTTCCTCGACTTGGGCACCGGGCGCGCCGGGGAAGGCAAGAAGTTCACGATCTACGCGGCGGACGGGATCGAGCGCAACAAGGTCTACTACGTCCGGCTTGCGACCGGCAACGAGGCCGGGACGAAGTATTTCCTTTCGAAACAAATCGTCCTGCTGGAGATGATCGACAAGCCCCGCGTCATCTTCGACGAGGGCGTCTGGAACAATCACAAGGCGACCGTTGATTTCCACCTAAC
Organism: uncultured bacterium; assembly: GCA_902793555.1. Lineage (GTDB taxonomy): Bacteria > Verrucomicrobiota > Kiritimatiellia > RFP12 > UBA3636 > UBA3636. Next base: position 12,155 of record CADBEF010000022.1, read on the forward strand.
CACCGCAACCCTCGATCCTGCCACGGTCGATTTGGTCGCGCTCTATTCCGGCATCGAGGCCGACGTCAAGGCGGATCCGGCGAAGAACGACCTTCTGCACAAGACCGGCGTCGTCGTCGTGAATCTCGGCCTCTGCTCGCAGTATCCCGACGACGTGAACACGTCAACGCAGTTCCCGATGTGGTCTCCGGCCGACACGAACTTCTACGTGCGGCTCGCCCTGACGACGAACAACATCACGGTGACGGACGGCGTCGCCGTGACAAACGTCGTCCCCGTCTGCTACTCGCAGAGCTACCACACGCTCACGGCGATCACCGCCGTTCCCGCCAACACGCTGCTGATCTACGCGAACGCGGACGCGCAGATCGGGTGCTACGGCGACGAACCGAAGCCCTTGACCTACGCGGTGTCCTATGGCGGCCGCACCGAGGGGCCCGGCTGGGACAACTGGCAGAGAGTCGGCGGGCTCACGGGCGCACTGGCCAGTGACGTCTCCGCCTTGTCGCCGACCGGCCAATACGACATCGTGCAGGGGTCGCTCCTGCTGAACAACGGCGGACAGCCGTTCGTCAACAACGAGCCCGTGATTGATCCGGAGACGGGGAATCCGGTCGTCGATCCAGATACCGGGGAGACCGCTCTCACGCCTGTCACCTACAGCTATCTGCTTGTGTTCACGGGTTCGAAATACACCGTCACCAATGCGCAGTTCACGGTTTCCGTCGCGGACGCCTCGACGCGCTATACCGGCGAACCGTTCGACGACCTGAACCTCGTGGTGACGACGAACGGGCTCCGCAACGCCCAGCCCATCACGTTCCTGTACCGCGTCGGGACGAACGACTGGACAAGCACGATCGAAACGACCTACTCGGACATCTGGACGCACATCATCCAGTTCAAGGCGTCCGCTCCGAACCACGACGACGCGCGCGGCACCTTCATGATCACGATCGAGCCGACGCCGCTTCGCGCGGAGATTTCCGCGGCCGAACTGAACTACACGGGAGCGGCGCAGGTTCCTGCGATCACGACCAACGTGTTCGGGCACATGCGGCCCGATCTCAACCCGCTCACGAGCGAATTCCGCGAAGAGGCCGGGGAATGGCAGAGTGTCGTGCCGGCGTTCACGCAACCCGGCACCTACAAGCTGTTCTACCGCGTGTCGGCGGCGAACCACGTGCCCTACACGACGAATTGCACGTTCAAAGTCGTCGGCTGGGACTACTGGGTCAACTTGGACGGCCAGACCGGCTACCAGACGCCGATCTTCGTGACCGATCCCGCTTGGTTCCTCAAGGCGACCGGCTTGACGAGCGAGCAGTTCGCCGACCGCGACACCCGTCTGGCGGAACTTGACGAGGTCCAGGACAACGGCCTCAAGCTCTGGCAGAACTACGTCATCGAGCGCGAGGATCTCACGAAGAAGCTCGTCGCGGCCGTCGTCCAGAGCGGCAGCCGCGTGAACGCCGGCAGTTTCGTCGTGCACTTCCCGGGAGTCGATGCACTCCGCAACACCGGGCTCGACGTGAACTACCGGCTCGACCGCAAGCTCAAAGGCGAGACGGAGTTTACGCAGGGCGCGTTGAGCGACAAGTACGAAATGAACGTTCCGCTCGGGCCGGGCGACCCGACCGGCCTCTACGTGTTCAACATCGTGCTGACGCCGACGAATCCGCTCACGGGCCAGGCGGTGCTCGCTTCCTGCGCGACGGTCGGCGTCCTGCGCGTGTCGAGCCTGGCGACCAACACCGTCACGGCGGTGCCGTGGATGGCGATGTCGAAGGACGAGGCGGCGAACAAGCCCGTCACCGTGGCCGAGGCGGTGAACCCGAACGGGCTCGCCGAGGGCACCCGCGACGGCGACGGAGACCGGATCCTCGTCTACAACGCGGCGGCGGACGAGTTCCTGAGCTGGTCGCATCTGGCCGGAACGTCGTGGAGCGCCGCCACGACGGTCAAAAAGTCCGGCCTCACGTCCTCCGACGCCGACACGACGACGCTCGCGCGCGGCACCGCCTTCTGGCTCGTGCGGAACGATCCCGGCTCCGTCGGTTCCACGAACCACGTCTACCTCGTCGGCCGCTACACGGGCGGCTCGTATACGAATGCACTCGCGGGCGGCACGGCCGACGAGCCCGGCTACACGCTCGTCGCGAACCCGACGATGGACGACGTCGACCTGAACGACGACCTCGCGTTCGTCGGCGGATCGGGCAACACCGCCACGCCGGCCGACACCGACCGCATCGTAATCCAAGACGTCTCCGGCATCGACAAGGTCTACGTCCGCAAAGACGGCGTTTGGGGCCGCTACGTCTCCCGGAAGGTCAACGGGCGGATCAAGCAGACGTGGGAGTCCGGCGGCACGGTGCCGTCCGGCACCGGCTTCTGGTACGTCCGCACGGCGGAGGGCGCGCTCTCCATCCGGTTCGGAGGGGAGGAATAGGAGCTGCGATGAAGAAGGCGTTTTTCATTCTTGCGTTGCCGTTGCTGTTGGCGCTTTCGCCGTCCGTCGCTTCCGCTGGTCGAATCCTGTGGGTCGGCATCAGCGACGAGGCCATGGTCCTCGACACGGATGGAATCGAGAAGCCCGTATACCAGTTCCAGGCGTCCGGGCATGTTCTCAACGCCGCCAAGGTCTCCGTGACCGACCCCGGCAGCGGTGCGACCTCTACGACCTATTTGTTGCTCGCCAACGACGACGGTCCCAGGATGGTGGCCGACGCCGACGGCTACGACATTGTCGAGGTGAGCTGGAATCCTGGCTCGAGTTCCGGTTCCGGCTCGAGTTCCGGTTCCGGGGAGGCCGTTTCTGGCGCGGACTGGCTGGCTTTTTTCGTCAGCGACGATGTTTACGAAAACGCGAACACCGCCGTCACGTTGGAGCTCGGCTATGTCGATTGGGATGATGTCGATACCCAGTATCAAAACGATCCGACGGGGCTGACCGTCAGTTTCGATTTCGAGCGAATGGCCGTCTCGGGCACGGTCGCGCTTTCGGATCTCGAGAACCAAGGATTCCTTTCCACCGTGGAGCAACTGACGCCTCCGAACCAGACCCCGTGGAAGCCCGACAAGTTCACGGCGGTTCCGGAGCCCGGCACGATCGGGACCGCGCTGCTTGGGGCCGCCCTCCTGCTGAAACGCCGGCGGAAGGCGGTCGCCGCCCCGGCCGCGTAAGCCCGGGGCGCGCGCGGGCCACCATCCGCGTGGCGGCGCCCGCGCCGGCGCGCGCGCCGGACGCGCGCGGCGGGAAAAAAGGAACGGCGCGCGGTCCGGGGACCGCGCGCCGTTTCCGTTTTCCGAGACGGATCGCCGCCTTACTTGGCGGGCTCGTCCTTGGAATCGGGCGACCACTCTTCGCCGCCGAACGCCTGGTCGAACGCCGACGCGAGGCCGACGATGTTCTGGCCGGCCTTGAGCGAACCCTCGCCCTTGTATTCCTCGGGCAGGTCGAACGCGGCGGCCTCCTCCTCGGGGGTCGCCTCGCCGGCGGGACGCAGCGAGAGGCCGATGCGGCGCTCGTCGCGGTCGATGCGGACGATGCGAGCCTCGACCTCCTGGCCGACCTTGAGCGCGTCCTTGACGTGCTCGACGTGCTGGTCGGAGATCTGCGAGATGTGCACCAGGCCGTCCACGCCGCCCTCCAGCTCGACGAACGCGCCGAAGGAGGCGATCTTGGAAACCTTGCCCTTGACGGTCTGGCCGACCGCGTAGTGCGAAGTGACCGTGGTCCAGGGATCCTCCTGGGCCTGCTTGAGGCCCAGCGAGATGCGCTGGTTGGCCGAATCGATCTCGAGGACGACCGCCTCGACCTCCTGGCCCTTCTGGAGGACCTCGGTCGGATGGTTGACCTTGCGCGTCCAGCTCATGTCGGAGACGTGGATCATGCCGTCGATGCCGTCCTCCATCTGGACGAAGGCGCCGTAGCTGGTGAAGTTGCGGACCTTGCCCTTGACGCGGGTGCCGACCGGGAAGCGCTCGGCGACCGTGTCCCAGGGGTTCTCCTCGGTCTGGCGGATGCCGAGGGCGATCTTCTGGTCGTCCTTGTTGACGGAGAGGACCATGACGTCGACCTCGTCGCCGACCTGGAGCATGTCGGAGGGGCGGGAGACGTGGCGCGTCCACGAGAACTCGGAGACGTGCACGAGGCCTTCGATGCCGGGCTCGAGCTCGACGAACGCGCCGTAGGGGGCGAGGCTGACGACCTTGCCGCGGAGGCGGGCGTTGACCGGGTACTTGGCCTCGATCGTCTCCCAGGGGTTGGGCTGGGCCTGCTTGAGGCCGAGGGAGACGCGGCCGCGCTCGCGGTCCACGTCGAGGATGACGACCTCGATTTCCTGGTCGGGCTGGACGACCTCGGAGGGGTGCTTGACGCGGCCCCACGAGAGGTCCGTGATGTGGATCAGGCCGTCGATGCCGTCCAGGTCCACGAACGCGCCGAAGTCGGTGATGTTCTTCACGCGGCCCTTGCGCTTCTCGCCGACGGCGAGGGTTTCGAGCAGGGCGCGGCGCTTCTCCGACTGCTGCTCCTCGAGGAGCTCGCGGCGGGAGAGGATGATGTTGCGGCGCTCGGGCACGAGCTTGATGAGCTTGAACTCGTACTCGTTTCCGACGAACGCGTCCGTCTCGTGGACGGGCACCAGGTCGATCTGCGAGCCGGGCAGGAACGCGTCCACGCCCGCGACGTCCACGAGGAGGCCGCCGCGGACCTTGCCCTTGACGACGCCCTTGACGACCGACCCTTCCTGGTAGCGCTGGAACACGGCCTCCCACTTGATCTTCTCGTCGGCGAGCTTCTTGGAAAGCACGACCGTGCCTTCGTCGTTCTCGGCCTGGATGACGAGCACGTCCACTTCGTCGCCGGGCTTGACGGAGGCGACGTCGGCGAACTCGGAGGCGGGGATGACGCCTTCGGACTTGGCTCCGACGTCGACGAGGACTTCGCCGGGACGGACTTCGAGAACCATGCCCTTGACGATGCGCTGCTCGGGCGCCTGGTTCTGGGACTGTTCGAGCATTTCGGCGAACGCCTTGCGTTCGGCCGTGTTCTTTTCCTGTTTTTTCAGCATTGCAGGTTTCCGGCGCTTTGGTTGGCTGGTTGTCGTTCGCGGGACTTGCGCGGCACCCGCCGCGCGCCCGGCTGCCCGCCCCGGGCGTCGGCGACCGGAGCGGAATGGGCGGGGAGCCTACCATACTCGCGCGCGCGGCGCAAGCGAAAACCGCTTTCCGGCGGCGGCGCGCGGCGTTGCCAGCGGCGCGGGGGATGTGGTAGAATCCCGCGCATGGATCCAACCCGTCCGGTTTTTCCCGCCCGATGATCGCGCGAACCCGTTTCCAGCGGAGCTTCGGCGCGCCGTCCCGGCTCGTGGTGCTCGCCTTCGCGGCGGCCGTCGCGGCGGGGGCGCTTCTCTTCGCGCTCCCGGCCTCGCGCGCGGACGGCGCGTGGCACCTCGACCTCCGGTCGCTCTTCCTCGCGACGAGCGCCGCGTGCGTGACGGGGCTCGATCCGGTCGGCGTCGGCGCGGCGCTCACGCCGTTCGGCAAGACCGTGCTCGTCGTCCTGGTGGAACTGGGCGGCCTCGGGATCATGACGATCGGCACGTTCCTCTTCCTCGCCGCCGGGCGGTCGCTTTCGGTGGACGAGGAGCGTTCCGTCATGAACACGCTCGGCACCGGCACGCCGCGCCAGGTCGGACCGATCCTGCGCCAGACGGTCGCGTTCACGCTCTTCTGGGAGCTGTCCGGCGCGCTTGCGATGGCCGCGCGCCTGCACGCGGCGTTTCCCGGCTACGGGAGCGCCGTCCGGTCGCTCGCGCACGGCGCGTTCTTCTCGGTGATGTCCTTCTGCAACGCGGGTTTCAGCCTGTTCCCGGACTCGTTCGCCCCGCTGCTGCGCGACCCGGCCATGACGCTGCTCTCGTGCCTGCTCTCGTTCGTGGGCGGCATCGGCTTCATCGTCCACGCGAGCCTGCTCTCCCTGCGGCCGTGGCGGCGCAACCGCCTCGCGCGCGGGCGCCTGCCGCTGCACGGGCGGCTCGTCCTGGAGGGCGTGGCCGCGGTCGTGGGGCTTTCGCTGCTCGCGTACCTGCCGCTCGAGGCGGGCGGCGCCTACGCGGGGCTGTCCGGCGGCGAAACGTTCCGCGCGGCGCTTTTCCAGGCGTTTTCGTCGCGCTCGTCCGGCTTCGCGTGCGTGTCGGTCGCGTCCTACGGGCCCGCGACGCTCGCCTTCACGATGGCTCTCATGTTCGTCGGCGCGGCGCCGGGCTCCACGGGCGGCGGCGTGAAGACGACGACCGTCGCGGTCCTCTTCGCGACGGTCCGCGCGATGTTCCACTCGCGCGACACGCCCGAGCTGCACGGGCGGTCGGTCCCGCGGCGCGCCGTGGGCGACGCGATCGCGGTGACGGTCCTCGCGGCCGCCGCGGTCGCCGCCACGGCCTTCGCGCTGCTGCTCGCGGAGGCGGGCGGCCCGGCGCGGCCCGGCGCGCTCGTTTTCGAGGCCGTCTCGGCCTTCGCCAACAACGGCATGGAAATCGACGGGACGACCGCCTCGCTCTCGGGGCCGGGCCTGCTCGTCGTCTCGGTCGCGATGTTCGCGGGGCGCCTCGGACCCGTCGCGCTCGTGCTCACGCTCTTCCGCCGGCGCAGGGCGGACCTCTCGAAACGATTCCCGGAGGAAAACGTCATCGTGGGCTAGCGCCCGCGGGAAAAGGACAGGCAACCATGGCAAAGAACCGCAAGATCGGCATCGTCGGCGGGGGGCGTTTCGGCCTCACGCTCGCGGAAGCGCTCGCCGCGAACGGGCTCGACGTCACGCTCGTCGAAAAGGACTGGAACGTCGTGCAAAGCCTCGCGGACAGCCCGATCCGCGCGATCCAGGGCGACGCGACGAATCCCGGCGTCCTGCGGGACGCGGGTTTCGAGGCGTGCGACATCGCCGTCGTCGCGATCGGCTCGGCGATGGAGGCGTCGACGCTCGCGACGATCAACTGCAAGGACCTCAAGATCCCGCGCGTCGTCGCCAAGGCCGCTTCGGCGGTCCACGGCCGGATCCTCGCGCGCATCGGGGCGGACAACGTGGTCTACCCGGACCGCGACCGCGCCTACCGCCTCGCCGAGTCGATCCTGCACCGCAACCCGATCGACGTCTTCTCGATCGCGGACGGCTATTCGGTCGCCGAGGTCGCGGTTCCGCCCGCGCTCGCCGGCAAGTCGCTGGCCGAAGGCAACGTCCGCCAGGCGTTCGGCATCACGGTGCTCTCCGTGCGCCGCGTCACGGGCGACGCGTCGCGCCCCCGCGAGACGATCATCCCGACCGGCTCCGAAGTGCTGCGCGCGGACGACCGGCTCGTCGTCTTCGGCTCCGACAAGGCCCTCGCACCCCTCGCGGACTGACCCCATGCGCACGCTTCCGGTTCTCCTTCCCGTCCTCCTCGCCGCCGGTTGCGTTTCGGCGCCCCCGCCGCCGCGGCGCGCGATCCTCGGCGGCGTTCCGGCGGTCGTCCAGAAAGAAGCGGCCTACTGCGCGCCGGCGACGCTTTCCCGCGCGCTGGCCTTCGCCGGCTGCCCCGTCCCGCAGGGCACGCTCGCGCTCTACGGCGGCTGCACGCGCGACGGCGGCGCGGACATCGACGCGTTCTACCGAGCGCTCGCGCCGCTGCTGCGCGAGAAGGGCTTCCGCCTGCGTCCGATCGTTTCGGTCGATCCGGTCCGCGCCTTCTCGCTGGCGCGCGAATACAACCGCCTCGCCCGGACGCGCGGCGTCTTTCCGCTCGCCGTCCCGGACGATTTCATTTCCGCCACGGTCGATCTCGGGCGGCTGTTCGGCCGCGCCGATCCGGCGCTGCTGCGCGAAGCGGCCGCGCCGCGCCTGCCGGCCTTCCGCGCGAACGTCCGCCGCGAAATCGCCGCGTGGCGCCCGCTGCTCTGGGGCGTCGTGCTCGGCGTCGTTCCGGAGCCGAACGTCGAGGGCGGTTCGCGCGCCGGCCACCTGCGGCTGATCGTCGGCTACGAGGACGGCGGCGACACGATCCTCTATTCGGACCCCTGGGCGCCGGACTGCCCCGTCAAGCGCATGCCGGCCGCGGACGCCTGCGCGATCACGCAGTCGCTCCACGTCCTCGAAGCGCTCTAGAGGAACCGCGCCCGTTCAAGCGGGCGGTCCGGCGCGGCCGCCGGCGCGGCGGTAGTCGTCGAAGAAGGCCGGATACGACTTGGCGACGGCGTCCGCGCCGCGCAGCAGGCACGGCGCGCGCGTGGCGAGCATCGCGGCGGCCATGACGATGCGGTGGTCGCCCGCGCCGTCGACGACGGGCGGCTCCGCGGGCGGCGCGGGCGGTCCGGGCGGGACGGCGAGGCCGTCCGGCGTTTCCTCCGCGGCGCAACCGAACGCGCGCAGCAGCGCGCGGGTCGTGGCGAGGCGGTCGCTTTCCTTGAGGCGCAGGCGTTCGGCATGCACGATCCGCGCGCCGGCCGGCGCGAAGGCGGCCGCGGCGGCGAGCGCGGGCACGAGGTCGGGGACCTGCGAGACGTCGATCTCCGGCGGAGGTCCGCCGGCGGGCGCGGCGGCGAGGCGCGCGAGCAGCGCGGGGAAGACGGCGTCCCCCTGGAGGGACGACCCGTCGTTCGCGACCGCGACGCGCGAGCCGAGGAAGTCCGCCAAGTGCCAGAACGCGGCCTGGGAGGCGTCGCCTTCCGCTTCGTAGGGCTCGGCAGGCGCGCGGTAGCGCTGCGGGGCGGGCACGGCGAAACCGTCCGGCGTTTCCGAGGCTTCCACGCCGAACGCGCGCATCACGGCGAGCGTCATGTCCACGTAGGGACGCGACTGCAGCGGCGAGGCCAGGCGGATTTCCGACGGGCCGTCCAGCAGCGGCAGCGCGAGCAGGAGGCCCGAGACGAACTGCGAGGAGACGTCGCCCGGGAGCTCGAAGACGCCCGGACGCGGCCGGCCGGACACGGCGAGCGGGAGGAACGCGGCCGGATCGTCCGGGAAGCGCAGGACGGCGCCCGAGCCGGCGAAGCAGTCCGCGTAGGGCTTCATCGGGCGGCGCGGCAGGCGGCCGCGGCCCGAGAAGACGGCGGCGCGCCCGAGCGCGGCGGCGACGGGGACGAGCAGCCGCAGCGTGGTGCCGGATTCGCCGCAGTCGAGCGCGGCGGGCTCCCCGGAGGCGGCGGGCG
>CADBEF010000023.1 GCA_902793555.1 uncultured bacterium
CCGCCACGCTCCTTCGCGCGCGGTCCCGCGCCGGATGCGCTCTGGCGCGGCGTCCTCCCGGACGCGTCCGCGCCCGACGACCTCGCGCGCGCCGCCTCGCGGCCCTTCGACCGCGCGCGCCGCCTCGCGCCCGAGGAACGCACCGACTCCGCGCCGCGCGACTGGCTCGCCGGCGCGTTCGAGCCCGCGAGCGGCGTCGGTCTGCTCTCCGTCCGCGGCGCGGCCGGCAAAAACCCGCCCGGGCCGGCGGATGCCGAACCGATCCGCGCGTTGCCGCTCCCCGGCGCCGGAACCCCGCTCGCCGTCTCGCTCTGGTCGATGCGCGTCTGGGAGAAGAACGCGGCCGCCGACGCCAAGCTTTTCGTCCGGGACCTCGGCCCGCTCTGGGCCGTGTGGCCGGACTACGCGTTCGACCGCGACGAACGCCGCCGCGGCGAACGCCTCGCCGTCCGGCTCGCCTTCCTCGCGACCGCAATCGCCGACGCGCCGGACGGCGCCGCGCCCGGACTCGACGCCCCCGCCGATCCCGCGCAGCCCTCGTTCCGCTCGCTCCGCGGCACCGTCGTTTCCGTCCACGCCGGCCTCGCGGGACCCGGCGGCGCGCCCGTCGCCGCGCTCGAACTGGACGCCGGACCGGACGTGCCCTTCCGCCCGGTCCTGCTCGCCGGCGCCGCCCTCGCCGCCGCCGCCCGCCCCGGCGCGCTCGTCCGCGCGGACGGCTGGTTCGTGGCGCGCCCCGACTTGGACGCCCCCGCGCCCGGGCAGGTCCCGTGGCGCGAGGACGAACCCGCCGCCCGCGCCGCGCGCGGCGGCCCGGCGTTCGTCCGCACCGAGTTTTCCGAGGACGAGCGCGCCGCGCTCGGGCCGGACTTCGAACCGGGCCGCGTCGACTTCGCGCGCGCCGCGCTGGACGAACTGCGCCACCGCCCCGCGGTGCTCTCCGCGGCGTCCGTCGCGCCGAACCCGGAAGGCGTGGACCTCCTCGCCGACGTCGGCGGATCGCTCCGCCGCTTCGCGGTCGAAGCGCTCGCCCTCGGCGAACCGCCGCGCCGCCCCCTCGCACCCGGCGTCGAGCGCCTCGTGATTCGCACGGCCCCCGCCCCCGCCGGGCTGGCGCTATCGTACGCGGAGTTCCCGCTCTAGCCGCTTCGCGGCCTGCGGGCGAGGGCTTCGCCCTCCCCGAACCCCTCCCGACACAGCCCCCGGGAAGCACCACGAGGGCTCTCCGGCGCAGCTACGCCCCGGTCCCCTCACAAACCTTCCAGCCGCCTTTCGGGGTGGGGTCCGGGGAGGGGCGCCAGCCCCCCTCCCGTAGGTTTCGGCTGTCACGCAGGGCCAATCATCGCCCCGAGCCGGTTCATCTCCACGCAGTTCGGCCTCGTGGTCTTGCCCCACGGCACGGTTTCCGGGAAGGGGGAGAGCAACACGGAATCCTCCTCTCCGATCTCGCGCGACAGTTCCACGCTCGGGTCGAACTTCGCCGGAATGCCGTAGGGCAGGAGCCGCACGTGCGGTCCGAGCCGCCGGGCACGAACCGCTTCCAGCACTACGCGCTCGCCGGGCGAAATGAACCCGCTCGCAAGCACCCAGCCATCGTGCGCCGCTTCGATGAAGGAATCGACTTTCCTGTTCATCTCCTCGAGCGAGAGCATGCCCGAAATCTTCATGAACTTCAGGAACGGCGAAGCCAGCAGCAGAACGTTGCCGAACGCGGTCCACGTCGTCTCAACCGGGAGGTTCGGCCGCTTGATGCCGACAAATCGGGTGAAACGGTCCGGATGCATCCGTTTCCACAGGGCGCGCTTCGGATTGTTCTTGATGTAGCGCCGGACATTGGCAAGCGCGACGCTTTCGAACGGCGTTATCACGTAGGGGTGGTCGTCGCTCCAAACCTCTTCGCCGCCGCTCGCCTTGCGGAAATGGCGGAGCACCGTGTCCGCCCTCGTGTTGCCGCATTGATCCAGATCCAGAATGAGCAAGCCGTGGAAGTGGTCCGGCATCACGTAGAAGGTGGAGGCCGTTACGCCGGGGAAACGCGCCCGCAGCCCGACCCACGCGGCCGCAACCCGCTCGCCGGCGGGAGCAAGCGCCACGCCGGTCTCGCCGAGCGCTCCGAAAAGGGGAAAGCGCTCCCGCGCGACCAACGTCGCGAAGAAAAACCGCAGCCGCCGACCGACCTTCCTGTGCGCACTCTGCACCATGCCGCGAATTCTACCAGAGCGCCGCAGGCGGGACAAGCCCCTCGCTACGCTCGGGGACTACGGGAGAGGGCTTCGCCCTCCCCGAACCCCTCCTGACATTGGCTGGCGAAGGCCGGCGAGGGACTCCTCGGCGCAGCTGCGCCCCGGTGCCCTCCCAAGCCTTTCAGCCACTTTTCCGGGGAGGGGTTCGGGGAGGGGCTCCAGCCCCTCTCCCGTAGCTCCGGCAGGGGCTTGCCGCCGCCGCGCGCGTTGGTGTAGAATCCCGCGCCATGACCGCACTGTTCCTCAAAGCTTTCGGACTGATCTTCCTCGCCGAGATGGGCGACAAGACGCAACTCTCCACGCTCGGGCTCGCCGCTTCCGCGGACAAGGCCGCGCGGCATCCGCAGCTGGCGATCTTCCTCGGCTCGGCGCTCGCTCTCGTGTGCACCTCCGCGATCGCCGCGGGCTGCGGCGCGTGGCTCGCCGCGCACGTGAACCCGCGCTACCTCAAGCTCGCGTCGGGCGCGCTGTTCTTCGTCTTCGGCGCGCTCTGCATCCGCGAGGGGCTGCTGGAGGGCCGGGCGTGACCGCGCGCGGCTGGATTCCGTTCGAGGCGGACGACGCGCACGTCCGGCGCGAGCGCGAGAAGGCGCGGGCGCTGCGGCAGACCGCCTGGTGGCGTACGCAAATCGCGCGCGGCGTGTGCCACTACTGCGGCAAGACCGTCCCGCCCGACCAGCTCACGATGGACCACGTCGTCCCGCTCGCGCGCGGCGGCCGCTCCACGCGCGGCAACGTCGTCCCCTGCTGCCGCGAATGCAACCAGGCCAAGGGCGCGCGCACGACGCTCGACGACCTCCTCGACTCGCTCCCGCCGCCGGCGCCGGACCGGCCCTAGCCTAGAGCGCGCCGCGCAGCGACGCGGCGATCCCGAGCGCCGAAGACCCTCCGAGCGGCAGCGTCGAGGCGACGGAGACTTCGCAGGCGCGGCCATGCGTCCCGCGGATGCGGGAATGGTCCTGGCAGGTGCGCGGGTGCAGCCACAGGCTCCGGTCGAAGAAAAGCTCCGAGGGGTCGTAGCCGGGCTTGTTGTGGATGTCGATGTGCGTCGCGTAGTCCGGCGCCTCGCGGCGGTCGGTCCACCACGGGTAGGCGCACCACGAGCCGGCCTTGGCGAGCAGCAGCAGCTCGCCCGCCGTCTCGTGCGCCCATTCGAGGTCCGGCGCGCGCTCCTGCACGAGCTCGTAGCAGCCGGTCGCCTCCAGCGCGGCGCGCGCGGCCGGGACGTCCGCCGGGTCGGGCACGTAGACGTGCGCGATCTCGTGGTCGCACATCGCGAAGGCGCGCGAGGCGGGGAAGTCCGGATACGCCATGCCGCGCAGCGTCCGCGTGCGGAACAGCCCCGCCTCGCGGAGCGTCCGGTTCGGGAACGCGGGGGGCGCCGACACGGACGCGATGGCGTATTCGCCGAGCACGGTCAGCGACGCGCCCGCCTTCTCCGCGAACGCGGCGAGCGTCTCCAGCTCGCGCCGGAAATGCGTCCACGCGCGTTCGCCGCGCGGATCGTCCGGACCGAAGCGCTGCGCGTCGTAGTCGAGCGTCGGCAGGTAGAGGAACGCGACGTCGCACGGGAACGACGCCTGCATCGCGAGGAAATCGGCGAGGCAGGCGTCCCCGGCCTTCGGGTGCGCGATCGGCCCCCAGTAGCGGTGCAGCGGGAACGCGCCGTTGCGCGCGCGGAGCGCGGCGTCCGCCTCCGGCGGCTGCGCGTAGCGGTAGAGGATCGAGCCGCCCTCGTGCTTGTGGACGTGCGCGGGCGAGACGAGCCGGTCGACGGACTCGCCGAGGCTCTGCTGGAAGAAGAACATCCCGACGGCGTCGCCGCGGGCGCGCGCGGCGGCCCAGATCCGCTCCCCGCGGACGAGCCCCGCGGCCTGCTCCCAGAACGACGCCCGCCGAAGCGTGCGCGACCACGCGCCGTTGCAGACCATGCCGTGCTCCCGCGCGGGAAGCGCGGTCCGCAGGCCGGCCTGCGCGGTGCAGGTCACCGCCGGGAAGACCGACCGCGCCGGGCGGAACTCCAGCCCGGCGAGCCGGGCGAGCCCGCGCGCCTCCAGGTCGCGCCAGCCCAGGCCGGCGACCGAAACGACGAGGTGCTTCACGGAGTGCGCCGCGCGGCGAGCACGGCCCTCCGGAAGAGCGAATCCGGGTCGCGCGCGTATTTCGCGCCGCGGGTGATCTTGCAGAGGCTCAGGCGGAGCTCGCGCGCGATGGCGCGCTGCGACTTGCCCGCGAGCAGTTCGCGCATGAGCGCCCAGCGCTTCGAGAGCTCCACGCGCTCCGACGGCGTGTAGAGCTCCTCCAGGAACCGCGCGACCTCCGCGGGGCCGCGGAGCCGCGCGACGGCGGCCGCGAGTTCGGCGAAGTCCGCGCGCGACGCGTCGATGTCTTCCGGTGTCGTCTTTCGCATGGTGCGACATTCTACCACGACCGCGCCGGAAGTTCAAACCGCGGCGCGGGGCGCTCGTTTTCGCTTGCCTTTTTCCCCGGTCCATGGGAGAATCCGCGGGCGTTCCGTCCGCCACGAACCCAGACGGCGGACTTCCGAACCCGCGAACCCGAAACGGCCGGCGCGGCCGGCCCCCGAACTTGAAACCATGAAAAAGAAATCCGCCTACGCCGCCGCCGGCGTCGACATCGACGAAATGGACCGCGGCCTCGCGAAAATCAAGGCCGACGTGAAGAGCACCAAAACCCCCGGCGTCCTTTCGGACATCGGCCGCTTCGGCGGGCTCTTCCAGTCCCCCGGCAAGGACATGATCCTCGTCGGGTCCACCGACGGCGTCGGCACCAAGCTCAAGGTCGCGCACATGGCCGGCGTCCACGACACCGTGGGCGAGGACCTCGTGAACCACTGCGTGAACGACATCCTCACGCAGGGCGCCACGCCGCTGTTCTTCCTCGACTACCTCGGAACCGCCAAGCTCGACGCGGACGTCTTCGCGAAGGTCATCGCCGGCTTCTGCCGCGGCTGCCGCCGCAACGGCCTGGCGCTGCTCGGCGGCGAGACGGCCGAGATGCCCGGCCTCTACCCGGCGGACGGCGAATACGACGTCTGCGGGACGATCGTCGGCCAGGTCTCGAAGAAGGACCTCGTCACGGGCGAGACGATCCGCCCCGGCGACTACCTGGTCGGCCTGCCCTCGACCGGCCTGCAGACGAACGGCTATTCGCTTGCGCGCAAGCTGGTCTTCGAGGTTGCGAAGAAGAAACTCTCCGATTTCGTGCCGGGAACGAAGACGACGTTCCAAAAGGCGCTGCTCGCCGTCCACGGCTCGTTCCTCAAGCCCGTCCTCGCGCTTCGCAAGGCCGGGGTGAAGATCCACGGCATGGCCCACATCACCGGCGGCGGCCTCGTGGACAACGTCCCCCGCATGCTCCCCGCCGGCGTGGACGCCGTCTTCGACCTCTCGTCCTGGACGGTCCCGCCGATCTTCCGCTTCTTCCAGGAAGTCGGGAAAATCGACCCGGAGGAAATGTACCGCGTCTTCAACATGGGCATCGGCTACGTGATCGACGTCCGGCCGAAGGACCTGGAAAAGACGCTCGCCGTCCTCAAGGCCGCCAAGGCCCGTCCGGTCGTCGTCGGCGGCATCGCCCCCGGCACGCGCAAGACCCGGTTGGTCGCGGGTCCGGCCGCGCGCTGATCCGCCCCGTCGCCCGGCAAACGGATCCGCCATGGCCCCCAACGGAAAACCCCGCCGAATCCGGCCCGTGCGTCTCGCGTTCGGCGCGGCGCTGGCCGCCGCGTTCGCGTGGTCCGCGCTGATGCTCCTCGTCGCCGGCCTCGCGTCGAAGGACGTCGAGGAGGTCGTCCGCTTCCGGACGCTCACGCGCGTCGCCGAGCCCGCGACCGCCGACGCCGTCGACCCGGCGAACGACCGCGGGCTCGTCCTCGTCCGCGGCGTCACGTCCTCGCCGGAGCCGGTCTCCGACCCGCTCTGCACGGCGACGCTTCCGCCCACCAACGCGCTGGCGCTCGTCCGGCGCGTCGAGATGTTCCAGTGGGTCGAGAAGCCCGCGGAGGGCTCGCCCGGCGTCCGCTACGAGGGCGCGTGGGTCGAGGGGCTCGTCGACTCGTCGAAGTTCCAGGTGCCGGAGGGCCACGGGAACCCGGCGTCCTTCCCCGCGCCGTACGTCCCGCGCGAGTTCGTCGCGGACGCGGTGCGGATCGGCGCGTACCACGTCGTGCCGAAGGGCCGCGTACGCGCCGTCCTGCCCGCCGTCCCCGCCGGGAGGACGCTCTTCCGCGACACCCCCGACTCGCCGCGTGCCGCCGCGGACCCGGACCGGCCCGAGGTGGGCGACGTGCGCCTCTCGTGGCTCGTCGTGCCCCATGCCGAGGTGACGGTCGTCGCGGCGCAGCGCGCGGACAAGGTTCCGGCCGCACTCCGGGGCGGGAAGGGCGCGCCGCGGGCGGCGCTGGTGCCCCAGGAGGGCGGCGCGATCGCGGAGAAGCTCTTCCTCTGCGAGGCGGGCGACCGCTCCGCGGACGAGCTGTTCGAACCGTTCCGCAAGAAGCACTCGCTGCCGGACGGGCTGCTGTGGCGCGCGCACGTCTTCGCGACGGAGTTCGTCTCGCCCTCGTCTCTCCTCCAGCTCCTCGGCGGCCTGCTGCTCTCGATGGCGCTCTTCGCGCTCACCGTGCTCTTCTCGCTCCCGCTCGGCCTCGGCGTCGCGCTCGCGCGGATGTCGCGGAGCCGGTCGGTCTCCTGCGTCGCGCGCGTCTACATCTCGATCGTGCGCGGGACGCCCCTGATGCTCCAGCTGCTCTTCGTCTACTTCGGGCCCTACTACCTCTTCGGGTGGTCGCTCGCGAAGTACCCGGCCTTCGCGGCGGCCGTCATCGCCTTCTCGCTCAACTACGCGGCGTACTTCGCGGAAATCTACCGCGCGGGCATCGAATCGATCCCCGTCGGCCAGCACGAGGCCGCGCAGATGCTCGGCTTCACGAAGCGGGACGCGTTCCTCCGCATCGTCCTGCCGCAGGTCGTCAAGCGCATCCTCCCGCCCGTCACCAACGAGGTGATCACGCTCGTGAAGGACACGTCGCTGGCGCAGGTCATCTCCGTCGTCGAGATGTTCACGATCGCCAAGCAGCTCGGCAACGCGCAGGCGTCGATCGCGCCGCTCGTCGTCGCGGGCGTCTTCTACTACCTGTTCAACTGGCTCGTCGCCTCCGGCATGGAGCGCATCGAGAAGAAACTCTCCTACTACCGGTGAGCGCCATGTCGGAAGCGGAAGAAATCCTCCGGGTCTCGGACCTTCGCAAGTCGTTCGGGAACAACGAAGTCCTCCACGGCATCTCGTTCTCCCTGCGCCGCGGCGACGTGCTCTCCGTGATCGGTCCCTCCGGCGGCGGCAAGTCGACGCTCCTGCGCTGCACCGTGAACCTGGAGCCCGTCACCTCCGGGTCGATCCGCATCGGCGGGGACGACCTCGTGAAGGACGGCGTCTACGCGCCCAAGGCCGTGCAGCGCCGCATCCTGCTGCGCATCGGGCTCGTCTTCCAGCAGTTCAACCTCTTCCCGCACTTCTCGGTGCTGCGCAACGTCACCGAGGCGCAGCGCGTCGTGCTCGGCCGCTCGCGCGAGCAGGCGGCGGCGCACGCGATGGACCTGCTCGACAAGATGGGCCTCGCCGCGAAGGCGGACGCCTACCCGTGCGAGCTTTCCGGCGGCCAGCAGCAGCGCGTCTCGATCGCGCGCGCCCTCGCGCTCGATCCGGAGGTGCTCTTCTTCGACGAACCGACCTCCGCGCTCGACCCGGAGCTCACGGGCGAAATCCTCAAGGTCATCCGCGGTCTGGCCGAGGAGAAGATGACGATGGTCATCGTGACGCACGAGATGTCTTTCGCGCGCGACGTCTCCGACCGCGTGCTCTTCCTCGACGGCGGCGTCGTCGCGGAGGAGGGCCCCTCCCGCGAAGTGATCGGCAACCCGAAGAACGAGCGGACGCGCGCGTTCCTGAGCCGCTTCGGCTCCTGAACGGGGCGGCCTCTCAGACCGGCGACCGCCGGAGCGCGGCGCCGAGCGGCAGCGCAAGCAGCAGCAACGCGCAGCACGCGGCGAGCCACGGAAGGAAACGCTCGTCCCGGCGCACGTAGGTCCGGCTCTCGACCTCGGTCCGCTCCAGCGAGTCGATTTCGGCGAGGGACTTTTCCAGGCCCGTCGTCGACCGCACGTTGAAGTAGCGGCCGCCGGTCGCCTTCGCGATCGACTTGAGCGCGCGCTCGTCGACGCCGTCCCCGCCGCCGCCCAGCAGTCCGAAGAGGCCGCCCGCCTGGGCGCGGTTTTCGGACGTTCCGACGCCGATGGCGTAGACCTTCACGCCCTCGTGCTTCGCGAGCGCCGCCGCCTGACCCGGCGACAACGTCCCGAAATTGTTCATGCCGTCGGAGAGGAGCACGACGATCCGCGAAGCGACGTTGCTCGCCGCGGCCAGACGCGCGACGGCCATCCCGAGCCCGTCGCCAATCGCGGTCTGCAGTTCCTCGTTGGAAACGGGCTCGCCGTCCTCGCCCGGGATCCGCGTCCCGGCAAGCACGTCGAGAAGCGCGCGGTGGTCGAACGTGAGCGGCGCCCGCGTCGTCGCGTAGCCGCCGAACGCCACGAGCCCGATCAGGTCGTCGGGGCGCTTCTCCACGAAATCGGCGAAAACGTCTTTCACGACATCGAGCCGCGTCTTGGGCGCCGTACGGCTTTTCGAATAGTCCAGCTCGCGCATCGAGCCGGAAACGTCCACGGCCATCTCGATCGCGATCGCGTCCTTCGTCGAGCGCACGGTCGCGAGCGTCTCCTGGGGCCGCGCGAGGGCGACGACGCCGCACGCCAGCCCCGACAGGACGAGCGCGGGCGGCAGGTGGCGGAGGCTCTTCCGCCACGACGCGCGCCGCGGCAGTGAACCGGCGAGCGGCAGCTTGAGCGCGGCGGCGCGGGCGGGGCGCAGCATCCGCCACGCGGCCAGCGCGAGTGGAATCGCGAGCAGGAACGCCCACGGGCAGGCGAAGCGGATCACGGCCGCGCCCTCCCCCGCCCTTCCGGCGCCGGTTGCGGATCCGCGGGCTCGGCGTCCAGGTAGGCGCGGGCGCGCGCCGCGGCGGCGGCCGCGGTTTCGGGAGTCGCGTCCGCGCCGGCGAACTTCACGAGGTCGGCCGCTTCGAGGAACGCGCCGAGCGGCGCGACGGACGGCCCCGGGAACGCGGGGTTGCCGCGCGCGGCGGAGAGAAACTCCTCCGTCGTGAGCTTCGGCGCGCGGATCGCGTAGCGGCGCTCGACGTACCGGCGCACGACCATCGTGAGCTCCACGTAGTAGTCCTTGAAGCGGCGCTTGCCGGGCAAGTCCGCCGCGAGCAGCTCGGCAAGCTCCCGCAACGCCCGCTCGCGCGGAGACAGGCGGCGGATCGCGGCCGCGCGGCGCAACTTGCGGAAGAGGAAGGCCAGCAACCCCGCCACGAGGACGGCGCCGAATCCGGCGAGCAGCGCGCGGGGAATCCAGCGCAGGGACGCTCGGATCGAATCCGGCTCGAGCGCGGCTTCGACGGTCTCCGCGGCGGGGACGGCCGGCGCGGCCGCGGGAAGCGCGACCGGCTCCGTGGCGAACCAGGACACGGCGGGCGGGTGGACGGACGAATCGACGACGCGGACGGCGAACGGGCGCACCCGCCACCGCGGC
This sequence comes from uncultured bacterium, assembly GCA_902793555.1. Classification (GTDB taxonomy): domain Bacteria; phylum Verrucomicrobiota; class Kiritimatiellia; order RFP12; family UBA3636; genus UBA3636. Next base: position 9,918 of record CADBEF010000023.1, read on the forward strand.
GCGGCCGGATCGGGGCGCAGGCGCAGGTGGACGGCGCCGACGGCGTCCGTGTACGAACCGGCCGTCTCGAACCCCTCGAACGCGCGCGCCAGATCCGCCGGAAGCTCGGCCGAAAACGGAGCGGCGGCCGAGACGGACGCGACCGCCTCGAGCTCCGCCGCGGGATCGACCTCGCCGGGTTCGACGCGCACCGTCGCGGTCGCGCCCGCGCCGGAAAACGTCCGTTCGAGCGCGTCCCCGCGCGCGAACGCGGCGGCGGCGAGCAGGACCAGGACGGACGGCATCGTTTTCATGCGTCCGGAGTCTACCACGCCTCGCGCGCCGCCGCAAGCGCGCGCGGCACCTCGCTACTGCGGCAGGGAGACCTTCACGCGGAAGAACCGGCTCGCGGCGCCGGCCGGGAGCCAATCGTACTCCTCGAGCGATGCCTTGCCGACGACCGTGTAGTCCCGCTCGGCGCCGAGGTCCGGAACCGGCGTCACGACCGGTTCGCCGTCGACCATGCGGATCGCGGCCCGGAACTGCGCGTCCGGGTCGACCGGGCTGATGCCCGCCAACCAACACTGCCAGACGTCGTAGGCCGGGTTCGCCGCCGGCGCGAACGCCGCGCCGCCGTAATTGCCGTCCGAGGCCAGCCTGTATGAGGAAAGCCAGGAGAACGGAACCGGCGCGGGCGTCGCCTGCGTCGCGGCCGTCGCCGCCGCGCCGCTCCACGCCACGCGGTCGAGAACGGCGTGGTCGCCCGGCTCGGACCCCGTGTTCCAGAAGAGGAACGACACCTCGTGGGGCCCGTCGCCTTCGATGACGAGCGATTCGTCCGTCCAGTCGCAGGGTTCCTCGACGAAGGTTGCGAGTTCGTCGTCGCCGTCCAGGATGACGTCTACGCCCGCCACGCCGTCCGCGACAAGCTTCCACTTCCACGAAAGCGTTCCGGGCCCCGGAACGGTCGCCGTCAGAACGCTTCCGGCGGCACCCGCCGGCGCGCCGCTCGTGGCGGCGTCCTCGCCGTCCGACGTGTCCGAGTCCTGTCCGAGCCAGGCGGCCGCGCCCTCGTCCGTGGACCAGCCGACCGCCGGCGCGTCGAGCGCGTCCGCGAGCGGGATCGCCTTGACCGTCCGCAGCGTCACCGTCCGCGGGCCGTCCGCCGGGATCGCCACCGTCCGCGCGTTTTCGTCAAGCGCGACGCCCGCCGTGTCGCCGCCCAGCGCCAGGGAATCGTATCCGGCGAGCAGCCGGTAGGGAACGACCGTCGTTTCCCCCTCGCGGACCCACGCGCTTTCGAAGTCGGAACCCACGGCGCCGGCCGGACGGAACTCGATCCGGTGCTCCACGAGCCAGTTCCAGGCGATCGTCGAATCCTCCGTGATCTCGAACGTCACGTTCGTCGCCGTGCCGGACGCCGGCACGCTGCCCGTGCCCGCCCAGCCGAGGAACGTGCGGCGGGTGCCGCGCGGCGGCTTCGTCTCCGCGACCGTCGCCGACACTTCGTCGCCGTAATAGAACGTGGTCGTTCCGGCCTTCGGCGTCGGCTTGCCCGCCGCCGACGACACTTCAAGCGTCCGCGCCGGCCGCCATTGCACGTTGTCGAGGAAAGCAGCATCGGCGCCCGAGGCCTGCGCGGACTGCCTTTCGTAGGTCCAGCGGACCGCGTGCGGGCCCGCGCCTTCGACGGCGACCGCCGCGTGCTTCCAGCCCGTCGAACGCGAGAGGTTGTTCGTCGCGCGCGCCCCGTCCACGTAGACGCGTGCGTAGTCGCCGCGGTTCGCCGAGATCTTCCAGTCGAACTCGACGAGCCCCGGCCCCACGACCGAAATCTCCGTCGCCGACGTTTCCCCCGCCGCGACCGAGCCGCTCTTGAGGCACCAGCCGTCTGCGGCGGCCCCTTCCTCCACCATCGACCACGCCGCGAACCCGGCCGGATCGGACCACGACAGCGGGAAGGCGCCGGTCCCGACGACTTCCGAGACCGTCACCGAAACCGCGTGCGGCGCGTCCGCCGGGATCGTGACCGTCTTCGCGGCCATGTCAACCACCACGCCCGCCGTGTCGCCCGACGTCGCGACCGTGTAGCGCTTCACGTCCGTCTCGAACGGGACGACGACCGACGCGCCGTCCTTCGCGGCCCAGCCGGCGAACGAACCCGACGCATCGCCCGACACGGCGCACTCGATCCAGACATTCGTCTCCCACAGCCACGTCAGCGTCGAATCCTCCATGATGGAAAACGTCACGTTCGTCCCCGTCCCGCTCGCCGGCACGCTCCCGGTGCCCCGCCATCCCCGACAAACATAGAGCCACCGGTCCGACTCCTCCGTTTTCGTCACGCTCGCATTGACTGTATCATTCCAGGAGAACAACGAGGTCCCGCAGTCGGGAACGGCCATACCCTGTGCGGAAGACACTTCAAGCGAAAGCTTTCGCTCTGCAATGGTCACAGCGATCTGTCGGGGTTGATTCGAGGGAATCGAAAGTGTCGTTCCGTCCAACACGACTCCGGAAGTGTCGCCCGAAAGAACAATCTCATACGACTGTATGCTTGGAACGATTTCCGCAGTGGCTGAGGATCCATCTGAAATCCATTGCGTTCCGAACGAACAGGAGCCGCTTCCAGAAACGACCACCGCGATCCTGTTCTCAAGCTTCCATTTCCATGTGATCGTCCCGTCGGTATTCGGCCAGAAGGAGCACCAGGAACCTCCCCAATCGCCGCTTCCGCAGCATCCCGTCGCCTTGTACCCGGTGCACCTGTATCGTATCCCGTCGGAAACGGCAACTGGGCTATCCGCCGTGATTGTCACATGGACGTGGTATCCGTCGCTATCGGTCCGCGCCGTGTATTGACTTTGTTTGGTTCCGCCGTAGGGCGTGGTGTTGTATTGAGTGATTGTTCCCGAAAGAACGGAAATCGGCAGAAGGCAGACCGCGACGGTGGCGAGCAGAGGTGTGGTTTTGGAATTCATGGCGGACATCGTTGTCGGCCCTTCGGGTTTCCATCGGCGCAAAGGAGAAGGGCCCTTCCTCGCGCCTCACCCGAGGCCCTGGAAAAGCCCGATCGAGAAGCGCGAAGGAGGGCGTGTGAAACCACTCACCCAACCAGCTAGCCGTCTCGATCGTGGGAACTTTCCAGGTTTCGGGTGATCGACGGTTTGCAGCGGTGCAAATCTGTGGTGCGGAGTCTAGCAGACTCCGGCCGCGGATTCAACTCCGTTTTCGCGCTTCTCTCTCGGGGACGTCTCCAAAGGGGTTCGGGCGGGAGGCGGCGACGCGCCGCCCCCTTTCCCGCTTTCTAGCGGAGACGGGGCGCGAATCTTACTCCAGCCGCTTCAGACGCACGGCGAAGACGTGGCCGGCGGGGGCCCAGAGGTCGGACCGGAGCCGGAACCGGACGACGTGGCGCCCGGGATAGAAGCTCAGGGCGATCGGCTTCCAGCCGTGGAAGGGACGGCGGTCGTCGCCGTCTGCAAAGCCGACGACTTCGTCGGAGAGAATCTCGAAGACGGCGCCGCGGCCGCCGTGGTCCGCCCGGCCGGGGTAATACCCTTCTACGGCGATGCGGCACGGGGCCTCGTCTTCGAGCTCCATCTCGAGCGTCGAATCCCCGACGCCGCCGGGGATCGAGCCGACGACGATGCCGTCGCCCGGTTCGTCGATGCGCCACGGATTCGCGGCGCTCGTGCGCCAGACGACGTTCGTCCAGCCCAGTTCGCGCCCCAGCTCCGGCGCCGCGACGAGCTCGTCGCCCGCGGCGAGGACCGCCGCGTTGGCGGCGAGGGCGCGTTCGAGCTGCATCTGGTCGGCGAGCGAGCGGGCGGGCGTGGAGAACCGCAGGGCCCGGTCGCCCGGCTTCGGGGTCTCCGGGTCGGGTTCGTCGTAGGGTTCCGCGAAGTCGCCGGGGAAGATCGAGAGGACCTTCGGAAGCGCGAGGAACGCGCCTGCGCCGAGCCGGAAGCGCGGCGAATGCCGCGGGTCGCGGTCCTCCGTCATGTCGATCACGGCGGCGCCGAGGATCGTGACGTGCGCCTCCGGCGAGCCGGCGATCTCCGCGTCGAGCCGCCCCGGTCCGACGATCTCGACGTTCTGCGGTCCGTCGAAGCGCAGCGGCTCCGACAGGACGACGTGCCGCCCCTCCAGTTTCGCCACGACGTGCGGAACGCCGCCGTAGACGGAATACGAGGCGATCTTGGCCCAAACGGGGTCGACATCGCCGGGGGGCGCGACGGACGGAAGTTCTTCCTCCGCCAAGCTCCCGCCGGGAGGACCGGACTCCACGAACTCCGCGGACTCCGAGGACTCCGCGTGATGAAAAAACGCGGCGGCGGCCGCCGCCACGAGGATCGCGGCCGCGGCCAAGACCGCCGCGCGCTGGGCGGTGCGGCCGGCCATGCGGCGCTCCACGCGGTCGAGCGCGCGGAGGACCGCGGCGGTCTCCGAAAGCCGGCGCGCCGGGTCGGGCTCGAGCAAGGCCGAAAGGAAGGGATCCCACGCGCGGGAAACGTGGCCCGGGTCGAAGGAGGAAGGCTTGCGCGGCGAGCCGGGACGGTGCCCGGTGAGCGCGCGGCAGAGCACCGCGCCGAAGGAATACCAATCCATCGCCGGCGTCGCGGGCGCGCCCGGATCGAACTGCTCCGGCGCGGCGTAGGCGGGCGAACCGAGGAATTTCGCGCGGCCTTCGCCGTCGAGCGAGATGGAGTCCGGCGGCTGCGCCGCCGAAGCGACGGGCGACGAGCGCCGGGGAACGAACTTCGCGAGTCCGAAGTCGGCAAGAAGCGCGCGGCCGGCGGCGTCGAAGAGGACGTTGGAGGGCTTGACGTCTCGGTGCAGGATCCCGGCCGCGTGCGCCGCGCCGAGCGCGCCGGCCAGATCGCGCGCGAGGCGCAGGACCGCCGCCTGGGGAAGCGCCTTGCCGCCGTCAAGCAGGTCGGCGAGCGAAAGCGGCCCCGCCAACGCGCCGCCGTCTTGCGGCAGCGGACAGCGCAGGGTCTCGCGGCAGAGCCGCCGTATTTCGTCCGGCGAGAGCAGGATCGCCCGCGTGGCGAGGAACGGCCGCCGCGTGGCGGGGTCTTCGCCGCTGCGCAGGACGGGCAGGATCGAGGGGTGGTCCAACGCGGCGAGTGCGCGCGCCTCGCGCGCGAAGCGTTCGCTCCGCGCGGGGCCGTCCGATTCGCGCATGATCTTGAGCGCGACCTCGCGCCCGAGGGGCCGCTCGCGGGCCAGCCACACCTCGCCCATGCCGCCTTCGCCGAGCGGGCGGAGAAGCTCGAAATCGTTTGCGAAGAGCTGGCCGGAAAGCAGCGTCATTCCAGCGCGTCGCAAAGCTCTTCGAGGGACAGGCGGCCGTGGCCGGCGCGGCGGAGCTCTTCCCGGACGGCGCGCAGGACGCGGTTCTTGAGCTGGTAGACGGCGTTGGGCTTCAGGCCGAATTCGTCCGCGACGGTTTCGGCGGGCGCGCCGTCGAGCGCGAAGCGGCGGAACGCGGCGGCGGTGTTCGGCGAGAAGCGCCCGGCGTCGAGGACGCGCGCGAGGGCGAGCGTCCAGGCACGGAGGCGCAGCTCGTCGGCGGGATCGGGTTCCGGGGCGGCGGGTTCGGCGGCGAGGGCGGACGCGAGCGCCGCCTCGCGGGCGCGGCGCGACTGGTAGGCCAGGACGAGATTCCGGACGGCTCGCCGCAGGTAGGCGCGGAAGCGGCCGCGCGCAGGATCGTAGCGGAAGCCCGGCAGCGCGCGGCGGACGGCGAGCAGCGCCTCCTGCACGAGATCGTCGCGGTCGTCGGGCGGGATCGGGCGGCGCCCCGAGCGCGACTGCGCGATCCAGCGCCGCAACGCGGGGCCGTAGCGGCGGACGAATTCCGCCGCGCGCGGCGAATCGGGCCGGGCGGAGAGTTCCCGGAGCAGCCCGTCGGAAGTCGTCGGGGTCCGGGCGGCGTCCGGGGCGGACGGCCGTTCGCGGAGGAAGGGCTCCGGATCGGCGGGCACGCCGTCGCGCAGGAGTTCGAAGTGGAGGTGCTCGCCGGTCGCGCGGCCGCTCTTGCCCATGTAGCCGAGGCGGTCGCCGGGGGCGACGCGGTCGCCCGCGCGGACCGCGACGGTCCCGCGCTCCAGGTGCAGGTAGCGCGTGCGCAGGCCGCCGCCGTGGTCGAGCTCCACGAAGTTGCCCGCGGGGCGGTCGCGCGAAAAGCCGTCCACGCCGTCCTCCGCGGCGGCGACGACGCCCGCGAGCGGAGCGACGATCCACGATTCGCCGAGCGCGGCGCCGGTCCACACCGCGCCGTCGACGCCCGCGTGGAAGCTGCGCTCGCCCGTGACCGGGTGCGTGCGCCAGCCGAAGGGCGAGGTCTCCATGAAGTCGCCCTCCCGCTCGAACACGCGGCAGCGCGCCAGCCCGTAGGGCCGTCGCCCCTTGGCGAGCATCTCCTCGAGCGTCCCGGGCGAATCCATGCCGTCGCTAGCGCCCCAGGAAGAGCAGCCAGAGGTAGTCGGCCATTCCAACGGACCGGCAGACCCAGACCGTCGCGCGGCCGATCATCGCGTTGAACCCCGGAACCCAGAACAGCAGCGCGAAGACGATGAACAGCCCCCAGCGCTCCAGTTGCATGTAGCGCCACCGCAGATCCGGCGGAAGCAGGACCGTGACGACGCGCGAACCGTCCAGCGGCGGAATCGGAACGAGGTTGAACACCATCAGGACCGCGTTCGTGACGATGTAGGACAGCAGGAAATAGAGCAGGTACACGGAAATCCGCGCGTCCGGCAGGATGTGCACGAACACGCGGAAGAGGATCGCGCCGAGCGCGGCCTGCGCGAGGTTGCTCGCCGGACCGGCGATCGCGGTGATCCAGTAGGCCTTCTTCGGGTCTCGGCAACGGTAGAGGTTGACCGGCACCGGCTTGGCGCCGCCGAAGATCACGCTCGACCCCGAGACGATGAGGATGAGAGGCAGGATCACGCTCATGAACGGATCGACATGGCGCAGCGGATTGAACGAGAGCCGCCCCGCGTCGCGCGCGGTCGTGTCTCCGCACCGCAGCGCGGCGTAGCCGTGCGCGATCTCGTGGATCATGATCGCGGGCACCAGCGCCGCGAAGCGCAGAAGCATCAGAAACAGGTTTTCCATCGTCACGTCCCCGTCGAGCCGAAGCCGCCCGCGCCGCGCGCGGTTTCGGGAAGTTCGTCCGCCTCGACGACACGCGGCCGGAGGATCGGGCAGAGCACGGCCTGCGCGACGCGCATGCCCTTCTCGACGCGGAAGGGCGCGCCGCCGTGGTTGATCAGGATCGCGCAGACCTCGCCGCGGTAGCCTTCGTCGATCGTCGCGGGCGTGTTGACCATCGAAATGCCGTCGCGGATCGCCAGGCCGCTGCGCGGGCGCAACTGGATCTCGGTGCCGGGCGGCGGCGCGAACGCGATCCCGAGCGGAATCTTCGCGCGCTCGCCGGGCTGCAGCACGCGATCCTCGCACGCGCACACGTCCATCCCCGAATCGTCGGGATGGGCGAAGCGCGGCAGCACGGCGTCCGGGCGGACGCGCCTCACGCGCAAGACGGGCGGATCGGTGTCGTTCATGTCGGCGGATTCTAGCACAAACGGGCCCGGGACGGCAAACCGTCCCGGGCCCGTTTCGCGATCCGGAGCCGCGCGCTACGAGCCGAGCATGCGGAAGAGGATGCCGGCCGCGACGGCCGAGCCGATGACGCCCGCGACGTTCGGGCCCATGGCGTTCATGAGCAGGAAGTTCGTCGGGTCGCACTCGAGACCGACCTTGTTCGACACGCGCGCCGCCATCGGCACCGCCGAGACGCCCGCCGAGCCGATGAGCGGGTTGACCTTCTCCTTGACGAAGAGGTTCATCAGCTTCGCCATGAAGAGGCCGCCCACCGTGCCGATGCCGAACGCCACGACGCCCAGGATCATGATGCCCGCGGTCTGGCCCGTCACGAACTTCTCGGCCGCGAGCTTGGAGCCCACGGAGATGCCGAGCAGGATCGTCACGATGTTGATGAGCGCGTTCTGCATCGTGTCGCTCAGGCGGTCCACGACGCCGCTCTCGCGCGCGATGTTGCCGAACATCAGGGCGCCCATGAGCGGCACGGCGCTCGGGAGCAGGAGGCCGCAGAGGATGACGACCGTGAGCGGGAAGACGACCTTCTCGATCTTCTTCACCGGACGCAGCTGCTTCATGTGGATCTTGCGCTCGGCCTCGGTCGTGCAGAGCTTCATGAGCGGCGGCTGGATGACCGGCACGAGCGCCATGTAGCTGTAGGCCGCCACGGCGATCGGCCCGATCAGGTCGGGCGCGAGCTTGGTGGTGAGCCAGATCGAGGTCGGGCCGTCCGCGCCGCCGATGATGCCGATCGAGGCGGCCTGGGCGAGCGAGAAGTCGATGCCGACCCAGTGCAGCAGCACCGCGCCGAGGAGCGCCGAGAAGATGCCCAGCTGCGCGGCCGCGCCGAGCAGGAGCATCTTCGGGTTCGCGATCAGCGGGCCGAAGTCCGTCATCGCGCCGACGCCGAAGAAGATCAGGATCGGGAAGAGGCCCGTGTCGATGCCCGCCTGGAAGATGCAGGAGAGGAAGCCGCCGGCCGTGACCTGGCCGCCGACCATCAGGAGGCCGTCGTTCACGATCGTGCCGCCCATCATCATCGTGGGCGTCGTGACGCCCGCGAGCGGGACGTTCGCGAGCAGGCCGCCCATGCCGATCGGGAAGAGGAGCAGCGGCTCGAAGCCCTTCACGAACGCCAGGTAGATGAGGAACACGCACACGACGATCATCAGCAGCTGCCCCACGCCGTAGGGCATGCCGAAGAGCATGTGCACGGGGTGGCCGTGGACGAACTTGCCGTTCGCGTCGTAGTAGCCGGTCAGCACGCCGTAGTGCAGCTTGCCGTCCTCGCCGACCATCGCGGCGGGGACCGTGTTGCCGTTCTCGTCGAGCGGGGCGTCCTTGCCGATGCCCTTGGACGTGTCGATGCCGCCCTCGCCGCCGAACGCCACGGCGGCGTCGACGGCCCAGTCGCGCGGCTCTGCGGTGAGGAAGCCGTAGATGCCGGAGTCCTGCCACATGCCGCCGGCCTTTTCGAGCAGCGCGGCCGTGGAGTGCGTCGTCTGCGGCGCCGCCGCGGCGGCGTCCGCGGCGGGCGCGTCCTGGGCGGACGCGGCGCAGCCGAGCGCGGCGCAGGCGAGGAAGAGGAAAAGTTTCTTCATGGAGGTATCCTTTCGCTTCGGGTCCGCGCCGCGCGGCGTCCGCCGCGCGGCCGCGGACCCGCGGGGCTACGCCACGGTGAAGAGCGTGTCGCCCGCGTTGATCTTGTCGCCCTGCGCGACGTTGATGGTGACGACGCCGGCCTTCGGGGCTTTCATCGGCATCTCCATCTTCATCGACTCCATGACGAGCACCTCCTCGTCGGCCGCGACCTGCGCGCCGTTCTGCGCGGTGAGGCGCAGGACGAGGCCGGGCATCGGGGCCTTGAAGGGCTCGCCGGCGCCGCCGGCCGCGGGGGCCGCGGCGGCGGGGGCCGCGAGGCCGTCCTTCACCGCGTAGGTGTAGGCCTGGCCGTTCACCGTGGCCTGGCCGTCCGCGCCGAAGGAGACGCCGTAGGCCTTGCCGTTCACGGTGACGGTGAAGTCCTTGCCGCCCGAGGCGCCGCCGGCGGCGGGGGCCGCCTCGGCCGCGTTCTTGCGGACGCCGTTGGGGGCCTTGGCCGGGTCCTTGAGGAAGGCGATGCCCTTCTCGAGGCAGGAGGCGGCGATGAAGACGTTCTCGTCCGTGATCGGGAGGCCGGCGTCCTTGAGCATCTTCTCGGCGGCGGCGCGGCCCTTCTTCGGGTCGGCGTTGTTGATCTCGAGCACGGTCTTGGTGGTGGGCTCGAGCTGGAGCGCCTCGCTGCAGATCTTGACGATCTCCGGATCGGGCGCGACGGGCGTCTTGCCGAAGTAGCCGAGGACCATCTTGCCGTAGCCGGGGGCGATCTTCTTCCACTTGCCGAACATCGCGTTGTTGAGCGCCTGCTGGCCGTAGAACTGCGAGACCGGGGTGACGGACGTGCCGAAGCCGCCGAGCCGGACGCAGTCGTACATCTCGGCGATCATCGCGTCGTACTTGTCCATCATGCCGAAGTCGCGCAGCATCTGCGTGTTGGCGGTGAGCGCGCCGCCGGGCATCGGGGACCAGACGATCGCCGGGCTCACGGACATCGCCTCGGGCGGGAGGAAGTAGTCCTTCATCTGCTCCTTGAAGACCGCCTCGGCCTTGCGGACCTTCTCGATGTCGATGCCCTCGAGCTCGAAGCGGTCGTCGCCGTCGAGCGCGTGCCACATCGTGATGATGTCGGGCTGGCAGGTGCCGCCGGACATCGGCGTCATCGAGAGGTCGAGGCCGTCCGCGCCGCCCTCGAGCGCCGCGAGGTAGCAGGCGATGCCGTTGCCGGCCGTCTCGTGCGAGTGGAACTGGATGTGCGTGTCGCCCTTGCCGGCCTTCTTGAGGACCTCGCGAGCGGCCTTCATGGTCTCGCGGACCGTCGTGGGGGTGGAGGTGCCGGAGGCGTCCTTGAAGCAGAGGCGGTCGAACGGGATGCCCGCGTCGATGATCTGCTGGACGCGCGAGGCGTAGAACGCGGGCGTGTGGGTGCCCTGGTTGTCGACCCCGGGCGGCAGGCCCATCATCGTCACGACGACCTCGTGCTTGAGGCCGGCGTCGTGGATGCACTGGCCGGACCACTTGAGGTTGTTCACGTCGTTGAGGGCGTCGAAGTTGCGGATCGAGGAGATGCCGTGCTTCTTGAACGTCTCGGCGTGCAGCTTGATCATGTCGGAGGGCTGCGAGTCGAGGCCGACGACGTTCACGCCGCGGGAGAGCGTCTGGAGGTCCGCGTCGGGGCAGGTCTTGCGGAACTCGTCCATCACGTAGTAGGCGTCCTCCTGG
>CADBEF010000024.1 GCA_902793555.1 uncultured bacterium
CGCGACGTGCTGACCTACTGCGGCGCGGGCTTCATCGTCCCGGTCGCGGGCGGCATCAAGCTCATGCCCGGCACCGGCTCCGACCCGGCCTTCCGCCGCATCGACGTCGACACTGCGACCGGCAAGGTCAAGGGCCTCTACTAGCCCGCAAACCCTCCGTGGCGGGGTGAGGACCCCGCCACGGAGGCCCCTGGCTTTTCCGGCGCGGAACGCCGGACATCCCGAACAATCCCGCCGAAAGGACACGCCGTGAATTCCGCCGCCCTTCTTCTCTCCTTCTCGCTCCTCTCCGCCGTGAACGCCCAGATCGTTCCCGCGGGAGAGCCGCCGGCCCCGCCGGCCGCCGCGGAATCGCGGGAACCGGATTCCGGGATTCCCGAAACCCGGCGCGAAACCCGCGCGGCGCAACGCGCCGCTCCCGAAACCCGGCGCGAAACCCGGAATCCGAAACCCGAATCCCGCCGGCCCGGTTGCCCCGCCCCCTGCCTTGCGACCGTCACGCTCGTCGACGGCAGCGTCCTCCACGGCACGCTCCGCCCGCGCTTCCTTCTCGCGCGTTCGCCCGCCCTCGGCCGCGTCCGGATCGACCTCGCGGCGGTCGAGCGAATCGAGTTTCTTCCATCCGATTCCCCCGCCGGGCCGAGCGCCGAAGGCGCGAGATCCGGCCGCCGCGAGGGCGCCCGCGGCGCGGCGGAGCCGGGCCGCGGAGCGACCTCGCCAAGCCGCATCGCCTTCCGCAACGGCGACACGCTCACCGCCGCCCTCTCCTCCAAACACGACCGCTTCGTCCTCGAGACCCTCCTCGGCCCCCTTCGCATCCCCCTCTCCACGGTTCGGTCCATCTTGTTCGATCCTCCTCATTCAGCATTCGGCATTCAGCATTCAGCATTGCTATACCACTGCACCTTCGACGACGCGAGCGCCATCTCCACCCCCGCCGCCGGCCCCGCCGGCCGCCTCCTCGGCGGTTCGTTCGCGTCCGGCAAAAAGGGCAACGCCCTGCGCGTGGAGAAGGACGCGGCCTCGTTCGAGGCGGCTCTTCCGAAGGGCTTCCTCGGACCGGAGGGCTGCATCGAGTTCTGGGCGAAGATCGAGGGCGACGACCCGCGCTACGTCGACGGCGGCGACCCGCTCTTCTTCTCCCTCTTCGACGAACGCGGCGCCGTGACGCTCCTGCAGTTCGCCGCCAACAACGGCTTCGCCCGCGGCGGCCTCGGCGGGGCGATCGCGAGCTGGCCCTTCGGCACCGTCGCGCACTGGGCGGGCTCGATGCCCTACGAGGGCGTCCTCGGCCCGGACTGGGCCGGCTGGCACCACTACGCGATGTCGTGGAAGGCAAAGGGCTTCGGCGACGGCTCGTTCGTCAAGGTCTTCGTCGACGGCAGGCCGCAGCCCGTCCTCGGCGGCGTGGACGACGACAAGGTCCCCGCCCGCCTCGCCGACCTCCCGAACCATGCGTTTCTCCTCGGCTCCCCCTGGGACCGTTCCCACGGCGTCAACCGCCGCAGCAAGAAGCCCTTCCTCATCGACGAGTTCAAGATCTGGAAGACGGCGAGGACCGAGTTCGCGGAATGATCGTCACGCCCCTCCCCTGCGGCCGAATGGGCAACCGCATCTCGCTCGCGGCGAACTTCATCGCCCATGTCGAGAAGCACGGCGGCACCTACCTGAACCTCGCGTTCCAGCCCTACAACCGCTACTTCGAGGGCACGCGGGGGCGGCTCTTCCTTCGCTACACGTCGACCAAGGGCCCGAAGCCCGATGGCGCCGCCCGATGGCGCCGCCCGTTCGCGATCCGGACGGACGGCTGGTTCAAGCGCGACGTGGAGATGGATTCGCCGGCGTTCCTCGATCTGGAGCGTCGCACGAGCATCCTGTTCTGCGGCATCTGGCTGTTCCGCGACAGGCAGGCCTTCCGTGAGAACGCCGACACGATCCGCCGTTTATTCCGCCCCGTCGCGAAATGGCGCGAACCCGCCGAGGCGTGCGTCGCCGCCGCGCGCAAGGGCGCGGACCGTCTCGTCGCCGTCCACATGCGACTTACCGACTACGCGAAGTTCAACGGAGGCGCGTGGTTCTACGCCCCCGCCGACTACCGCCGCTGGATGGAGCAGACCGCGGCGCTCTACCCCGGCCGCACGCGGTTCCTGCTGTTTTCGGACGCGATGCCGCCCGTCGAGACCTTTGCAGGTCTCGACTGGCAGCGCGGCCCCGGGCATCCGGTCTCCGACATGCATTCCATGTCGCTCTGCGACGCCATCATCGGCCCGCCGAGCACCTTCTCCGGCTGGTCGTCCTTCATGGGCCTCGTCCCGCGGCTCCAGATCAAGTCCCGCGACCAGATCGTGCGGGAAGAAGACTTCGTCGCGCCGGAGACCTGACCGCCATGAACCGACGCATTCTCTACGTTTCCAGTTCACGCCGCGCATGGGCCGAAGAGCAGGACTCCGCTGCTCATTTTGCCGCCGCGCCCTACAGCATCGACGCGATCGGCTACAACCTCGAGAAGCGCGGCTGGACGGTCGGCTGGGTCGGCTGGAGGGGCGGAAAGAACCTCTGGCGCCTCGCTCGGCGCATCGACGAGTTCAAGCCGGACGTGATCTATACCTACGGCGCGATGCTCTCCCTCCACCCGCTCTTCTGCCGGCGTTTTCTCTGCAGGCACAAGGACTTCAAGGTCGTGCACGGGTGGGACGACCACTACGGCCGCATCTGGGGCGATCTGGCGGGCTGGCCGGGGCGCGTCTTCATGGACTGGATGGAGAAGCGCATCGTCCGCAACTCCGATGCGGTCGTGACCCTCAGCTACGAGCTGCAGAAGATCGGCCGCCGCTGGGGCGTGAAGTGCCACTACATTCCCAACGGCGCGGACCCGATCGAGAACCTCGAAGTCGCGGACGGGCCGAAGCTCGAGGGCCGCTTCAAGATCGTCTACACCGGCGACAAGGCCCGGTGGAAGCGCACGGAGGATATCTGCAAGGCGATGCGGCGTGTCCCGAAGGACGTGAAGCTCTACCTCACCGGCCGGATGGAGGACTACCTCGAGCCCTACGCCTCGGAAAACTGCATTTTCCTCGGCTGGCTCTCCAAGCCCGAGCAGTTCGCCGTGATGTCGCAGGCCGACGCGTTCGTCTGCACCTCCGACCAGGACTGCAACGCGAAGCTCCAGGAATACCTGCGCTGGAAGAAGCCGATCCTAGGCTTCGATGGCGAGGCCAACAACTTCTTCCGGAACGGCGAAAACGCCCTTCTCGCGCCCGGCGGCGACTATGCGCCGCTCATCCTGCGCCTCGCGGACGATCCGGCGCTCTGCCGCCGCCTCGCCGAAGCCGCCGCCCACGACATCCCGGTCTACTCCTGGGCCGAGATCGCGGAGCAGTTCGAGCGGTTCTTCGAGTCGCTGTAGCACCGGCCCACCCCGACTGGAACGCAAAGGACGCGAAATAGGGCCCGGATGCGGGTGCCTGCGCCCCCCGCGCGGCTGCGCCTCGCGGGGACGGCACACCGCATCCGGGCCGGTTCGCAAATCTGCGCCGCATCCGAAATCCGGCGCGAATGCGTTCTGCCGGCCGGACCGGGCCGTACGCGCAGCGAACGGTCCGGTTCGGATCGGAGGCAGACGCATTCGCGCCAAGAACCGCGTCCTTTGCGTTCTATTTCCGCGACAAGGGCGGAAGCGTTTCGAAGTATCCGCGCCAGGACCCCGCCACAAGGCCGAATCGCCCGCGCGCGAGGTGCCACGCCACGGCACCGAGGAAGGGCGGCAGCCCGCGCAGGCGCGGGAAGGAGTACCACTTGCGCAGGAAGATGCGGTATCCCGTGCGGAACCACGCGGCCTTGCTCCCGTCGTTCGCGCCGATTGTCGCGGAGCCGTAGTGGAAGATCTTCACCCCCGGCGCGATCGCGAGCGTCCGCCCGAGCCTCCGCACGCGGAGCGAGAGGTCGGCGTCCTCGAAGAAGAAGCGGTAGTCCTCGTCGAACCCGCCGATCGCCTCCACCACGTCGCGCGGGAGGAGGATGCACGAGGCCTGCACGTAGTCGGGCGCCTCGCCGGGGCGGCACGGGCGCGGGTAGCCGAAGACCCGCCCGAGGCGATAGCCGGCGGGGGAGTCCTCGCCGCCGCCGGCCCCCTCCATGTCGCAGCCCACGAGCCCGACCGCGGGATCGGCGGCGAGCGCGGCGCGCATCGCGCCCACCAGCTCCGGCGGGCAGCGCGTGTCGTTGTTGAGGAAGAGCACCGAGTCGGTGGCGGGGTCCGCGAGGACACGCCTCAGGCCCGCGTTCATCCCGCCGCCGAAGCCGCGGTTCTTCGGGAGGCGCAGCACCTCCACCCCGGCCGGCAGCGCGGCCCGCAGCTCCGCCTCGCCGTGCGAGGGCGAACCATTGTCCACCACGAGCACGCGCGCGGGCACCTGATGCGAGACCAGGGTCTTGCAGCATTCGGCCGTGAGCGCGATGCGCTCGTAGTGGAGGACCACGATGGATGTCATAGAGGGGGATACTAGCAGAAGCGGCGGCGGTTTGACAACCGCCGCCGCTTCTGCGAGCATGAAAAATCTTCTTGCGTCCGGGCGCGGGGTCGTGCTAGACTTTTTAACCGAAACGGACGTTTAGTAAACGGCGGTTTACTGAACGGGCATTTCGAACGGAACGACAAGAGGATTCGGACATGGACTCGTTCTTCGGACGCGAGAAGGAGATCGCCCTGCTGCGGCACGAGCGGGAGACCGCGCGCCGCGCCGCGCGGTTCACGGTGCTCACGGGCCGGCGGCGCGTCGGCAAGACCGCCCTCGTGCGCAAGGCGCTCGACGACGGCGTCCTTCCCTACGTCCACCTGCCGATCACGCGCCAGCCGGAATCCACCCTGTGCGGGCAGATGCAGGAGGAGGCCGAGCGGGCGCTCGGCATGCCGATCCCCGGCTCCTGCCGGCGGTTCGGCGAACTCTTCGACGCGCTGATGCGGGAATCGGTCCGGCGTCCGTTCACGCTGGTCCTCGACGAGTTCCAGGAGTTCGACCGGACGAACCCCGGCGTGTTCGGCGACGTCCAGGCCATCTGGGACCGGCACCACGCCACCTCCCGGATCAACCTCGTGGTCTCGGGAAGCGTCAACCGGCTCATGGAGAAGATCTTCTTCCGGGACAGCGAACCGCTCTACGGACGCAACACGGGGAAACTCGTTCTCAAGCCGTTCGAGCCCGCGCTCCTGAAAACGGTCTTCCGGCACTACCGTCCCCGGTTCGCGCCGGACGCCCTTCTCGCGCTCTGGACCGTGAGCGGCGGCGTGGCCCGCTACGTGGACATGATGATGTCGTCCCGCGCCTTCACCCGCAAGGCGATGCTCGCGTCGATCTTCTCCGAAACGTCGCCCTACGCCGACGAAGGCCGGACGGTCCTCGCGGACGAATTCGGCTCCGACTACGGCACCTATTTCACGATCCTCTCGGCCGTCGCCTCGGGAAAGACGACCTCGGCCGAACTCAAAAACCTGCTCGGAACGGACGTCGGCGGATTCCTCGGCAAGCTCGAGAAACAGTACGGCATCGTCTCGCGCAAGCAGCCGCTCTTCGACCGGGACGCCGCCAAGAACGGCCACTGGCAGATCGACGACTGCTTCTTCCGGTTCTGGTTCCGCTTCGTCTTCAAATACCGGTATCTCGTCGAACTGGGCCGGTACGACCGGCTCCTCGACATCGCCACGCGCGACTTCGACACGTTCTCGGGCCCCGCCCTGGAGCGGTATTTCCGCTGGAAGTTCGAATGCGAAGGACGCTACACCCGGATGGGCGGCTGGTGGGACCGCAAGGGCGAAAACGAAATCGACCTCGTGTGCGAGGACGAAACCCGCAACGTCCTGGACTTCTACGAGATCAAGCGCGACCCCTCGCGCATCGACCTCCGGACCCTGGCGCACAAGCGCGACGCCTTCCTCGTCAAGAACCCGGACAAGCGCGACCGCCGGATTTCCCTGCACGCCCTTTCCATCGACGACATGTGACCATCCCCCTTTTGCCCCCTCTTCACTCTTCCCTCTTCCCTCTTCACTTCCAATCACTTCGGCGGCGCAGCTGCCACTTAGGCCGCGCAGCGGCCACTGAACCACTTAACTCCCTCCTTCAACCCCTTCAACCCCTTCAACTTTCTTCTCCCACTTCGGCGGCGCAGCCGCCACTTCGGCCGCGCAGCGGCCACTTAACCACTTAACCTCCTCCCTCCTTGATCGCCGACGCCCCACTTTCCTCCTCCACGGACCATCCGGCCGAAGCCGGATCGGCGGCCCGCGCGGATGCGCGGTCCGCGCGAAAGCGCGTGCTCGTCGTCCGTCTCGATGCAATCGGCGACTGGATTCTTTGCCGCAACGCCCTGCACGCGCTGCGTCGGTCTGCGCGCTTCGCGGACACGCACTGGACGATTCTCGGCAATCCCGCGTGGCGGGGTCTCGCGGAGGTCTTCGACAAGGACCTTGCCGACGAGTGGATCTGGGTCGAACGGCGCGACGACCTGTTCCGCAAGGGATACGAGAACCTTCTTCCCCGCGCCATCTGGCACCGTCGCGTGGCGAAGGCGCAGGCACGCCTCCGCGAAAAGCTGGCCGCAGGCCGATACGACATCGTTCTCTCCCTCCAGTCCAGTCGCGATTCTCTCCTCGACGAACTGGTCTCGGGCCTCGCGCCGTCGGTGATCGGCGTTCGCGCCGAGGGTCTCGACTCCTCGATGTACACCCGGCTCCTGAATCCAGGTCCGGAGCCGTTCGTCTTCCTTCGCAACCGTGCCCTCATTTCCGACCTGACCGGCGAACCCTGCGATATTCCCCTATCGTTTGATATCCCGGATCCTCCCCCGCGAACAAACCGCGTCATGTTCTTCACGGGCGCCTCCCACTGGACCAAGCGCTGGCCCCGGCGTAGGTGGAACGAACTGGCGCGTCTGCTACCTTCGGAACTCGAAGCCTTTGAAGCGCCGCAAAACCGGTCACTTTCCGAGTTTGCCCGTCTCGTCTCCTCCTGCAAGGCGGTCGTCTCCAACGACACGATGACCCTCCACCTCGCAGCTGCGCTCGGCGTGCCGGCAGTCGGCATCGTGAACGGCATCGAAGGCCGAGGCGCATTCTGGCCCTATCCCGCTTCGCTCGGCAAGCACATTGCAATCGTCGGAGCAGCCCCCCGCCACGCGCCCGCGCCGTTTCTTCCACCGCTCGTTGCGACCCATCTGGCCAAGGCTCGCAATCTCTCCTCCGTGACCGCCAAGAACGTCTTCCGGTCCGTTCAGCCTCTCGTTACCCCCGCATGAGAATTGCCTTCGACTACACCTACGGTGTCGGTGCTGCGCCGGGCAATCCGCGTGTCGCCGTGCTGTGGGACCGCGGCCAGGTCGGCATCGTCCAGGTCCGCAAGCTGTTCGCGCCGAGCGATCTGGACAAGCTGATCGTCGTGCGTCGTCCGGGCGGCGGGAAGGCGCCGGAGCCGATACCGGACGAGGTCCGCGAGGCCTATCACATCGTACTGCACGAAGGCGACTATCTCCCCGACGAGGAATACCGCGCCCTGCTCGCCGAACCCGGCGTCTACATCGCCCCGCGCTTCACCGAAGGAATTGGAATGTCCTTTCTTGAAGCCCTCGCCGCCGGCAAGTTCGTCGTCGCGCACAAGGACGCGACGATGGACGAAGCCGTCGAGGACGGCATGAACGGCCGGCTCGTCGACATGCGGAACCTCACCCGGATCGACCTTCCCGCGACCGATCCCGCCACGCGGCTCCGCAAGGCGGAGGAGCGCCACGCGCGCTGGAAGGAGGACGAGTCCCGCATCCTCGACTTTTTCGCCGCTCTCGGCGACCATCCCCCATGCAAGAGCGCGTGGACGGTCCGTTCCATCGTTCGATTCGTCCCGTTTCTATTCGAGGGACTTCATATGCGGCTAAAGGTCTCTTAATACCCGCTTCTCTACAATCATCGGTTTCAACATGATTAGCAAATCCGACATCATGCGCGTTCTCCGGCGACCTTCGCTGGTCTTCTGCGTCCTCAAGGGATACCGCGACCGGAAATGGGTCGAGCAGTCCGCATGGTTTGACCCGGACTGGTACAGGAAGGAATCGATCGACGGCAACTTCTCAGGGCTTCCTCTCGCGCTCCACTACAGCATTACCGGTTTCCACCCAGATGTGCTTCCGTGTCCCGACTTCGTTCCCGCGGAATACTTTTCGCTCCACCCGGACGCCCGCGGAACCAATCCTCTCGTCCATTACGAGAAGAAGGGAAAGCGGAAGGGTTACGCGATCTCCTACCTCCAGGCGCAAACGGGATGTCCACCCCGTCACGTTTCTCTCATGGAGCATCAGGCGGCCCTTGCCGAGACGGCTCGGCGCGTCGGCGCAAAGATGAAACGCGGCGAACCTCTTCGCGCCGTATTCCTCGTTTATTCGACTTCGATGTTCCCAGCTCGGCCGCTCTTCGACGAAATGCGGAAGGATTCAGCTTTCGATCCCAAGATCGCCATCATTCCAGATTTGAGGTGGAAGAAGGAAGGGGATGATCGTCGCCGATCACGCGATCGCGAAGAACTTGGACGTTCCTATCCAGAAAACGTGTTTCTCAACATTGAACGCGACAAGCGCGGAGACTGGCCCGATGTCCTCTCGAACGCGGACCTCGCTGTCTGGAACACGCCATATTCCTTATCGGATTTCCGCTACAATCCGCATTGGTCCGTCGGGCGATCGTTTCTGCCGATACATGTCTCGTACGGATACTGGATGAGTCCGTTCGGGAACTGGATCATGCAGTGCCATAATCTTGGGTATTTCTGGAAAGCGCTTTTCGAAAACGCACACAATACGACTGAATATCGGACTCGGTCTCGGATCGGAGGAAAGAACGGCGTCTGCACGGGGTATGTAAAAATGGATGCGCTTCCTGCGTCCAAGCCCAGCGAAACCGGCGCGCGCAAACGGGTTCTTCTCTGCCCTCATCATTCCGTCTATTCCGACGGACATGGGGCGTCAAGGACATCCAACTTTCTTCGTTTCGCTGACTACTTCATGGAGCTGCCCAGAATACATCCTGAGCTTGATTTTGTATTTCGTCCACATCCCCATTTGTTTCCTCGCCTCGAATCCAAGACATTCTGGGGAAAGCGGCGCACAGACGCATGGAAAGCGCGTTTCTCTGAACATCCGAACGTGATATGGAACGAAGGCGGAGACTATCTTCTGGAATTCGCACGCGCCGACGCCATCGTCCAGGATTGCGGATCATTTCTTCCCGAATGGCTCTATACCGGGAAGCCAGGCTGCTTTATGTTACGACCGAACGAACCTCTTGAAAAGGAATTCTCGCCATTCGGCATCGATTGTCTCAAATGCTACTATCCGGCGCGGGAAGAGGCGGAGATCGAATACTTTCTTTCGAAGGTCATTCTAGAAGACAAGGATCCGCTCCGGCAAGCACGCCATGATTTTCTTCCAATTGTTGCGGTCAACCATCCGCATGCAGCAAAAATCGCATTGGAAAACATTAAACGTTCCCTTATCTTCTTGGAATCGTCAAGACTTGACAACTCGCTCTCATAAAATGATGGCATATCTGTCGGACATGTCGAGGCGGTTTTAAGGACGCGGTAGAGGCCATAAAACACATAGCGCCCCTCCGATCAACATGCAATTACACCTCTCTTTTCGTGATGCTTTCAACATTTCGGATAAGACAATCAATCACGGGCGTTTCGACGTTGACCAGCCTTGCGTAGACTTGAATAGTCTTCGTTCCAAACGGAACGTCTTCCGTAAAGTATCGGGAGCTTAAATCGGGAATCCATCCGCCATCAATTTCTCTCATCGGGCTCTTGATTGTTTTGAATGCCGGAATCGAGCGAATCTTCCTCGTCAATTCAGAAACGCCGGACACTCCATAGTGCACCAAAACATTTTCGTAGTCCTTGTCCATGTCGACCACCGGATAGTGACGCATGACTCTCTCCATTTCATGGTCGGCATCGATGTAAAGGCGGGAAGACTCGTCCGTCCAGTCGGCATAAAAAAGCGGAGCATGAGAATAGGCGCTGCCGTCCCAGTCCTTGAACAATTCCACAAGCCGAGACGGATGAAGGAGAGGGTTGGAATTGGAAAAGGCGGCCACGAGGAAGGATGACAAATATCTCGCGCCGCAACCGAACCAGAGCCGGCATTTGGCGTCCCAATCCGCTTTGAGCCTTTGGCTCGAAACCATCAGGGCGAGTTCAGAGCGAGGGGACGATATGCTAACCGATTTTCCGTACTCGATAGTCCTCGCGATGAAGGGGACTCTTTGAAATGCGACGACATCCGCTCCCTTCGCAATTAGCCTTTCCGAATAAAGCGCGCTTTTCGCGGGGGCGGGAACGAAGCAGAATGTCTGGCCGGCATGGGCAATGGGTTCAACGACCATGATCGCTTCTTCAAACGCAAACTGCGGAAGGGCGATAAACACGACATCCGCTTCGGCGCAGGATGATGCGAGCGATGTCGGAACGACGTTGTGCTTTCCGGCAACGAACTGCCCGTTTTGCAATGCATCGACTCTGGATTGCCATTGAAGCGGCCTTCTTGTCACGACATTGACGTCTTGGACTTGGGAAATGGCCGCCACGATGGAATGCGCAATGTGCCCTCCGCCGTAAACGCAAACTTTCATTGTAGCTTCTCCAATGCTTCCAGCAAGCAGTCATTGTCCTTCTGGTCATGTATTGCGATTCTGATGAATTGACTTCCATCGAATCCTTTTTTTGCCGAGCAATCCTTAATTAGAATCTGGTTGTCCACCCAAAGTCTTACTGTCAACGCCTTTGCCGAGAAAGGCGGCAGCACCTTGCAAAGCACAAAGTTTGCCTCGGACGGGAAAACGGACAAGAAGCGAATCCTCTTCAGCAGTTCGACGAACCGCTTTCGCTCATCCTTCAGCTGGGCGCATCCCTGACGATATTCGTCGTTGTATTTTTCGCAGATCTGCAGGAAAAACTCGCCAAAGGAATTCACATTCCAGATGGACAGGCGACTCTTGACCCGATTCAGGAGTTCGGAATCCCCGGTTGCGAGAATGCCTAGCCGCAATCCGGGAACACCATAGCTTTTCGAGATGGACTTGATGACTATGACATGAGCATTGTTCGTCAGAAACGACTCGTCCAAGAGCGAATAGGAGTCGCTGGCGAAATCCGCAAAGGACTCGTCGACCAACAGTCGCATTCCGCGATCCCCGGTCCACTTCACGAGGCTCAGCACTTCTTCATGGCCAAGGAAGTTACCCGATGGGTTGTCCGGATTCACTAGAACAAGAGTCGATGTAGGATTCGCGGAAAAATAGGCGATTAGGTTTTGGCTCGAATACCGGAAGCCATTGTCGGAAGAAGGCGTGAACACAATGCGCCGTTCCGTGGCCAATCGGTTTGGATACTCCTCGAAGGTCGGATAAACAAATCCCACATCGCCCAAGACCGATTCCATGAATGCCTGTATCAATTCTGCTGCGCCATTTCCGACAATGATCTGATCCGTTCCGACGCCGAAGGTCTTTGCGGCTAGAAGTGCGTTGACGCGCTGCCCAGATGGATAAGACTCCAAGAGAACGTCAAAGCTGTTTTTCAATTCGGCGCTCAGTCGGTGCCCAGGGAAATAGGGAGACACCAGATAGCAATAATCCTTTAGTCCGGGGTAACGCCAATAACCGCCGAAGCGAGAGGCCAATCGCTCGATCTGGCTTTCTGGCGGACAAAACATGGATTCCGCTATGTCCAAATCCTGAAGATCATCAATTTCATACCATTTCTCCCCTTTGAGCGGGAGCGCATACATCAAGGGCTTATCCAGCAAGGTTACAACCCGAAGCACCTGTTCGTAATACTCGTTGAGTCCCAGTGCTTGCGCATAGGCGCGAAGAAATGGGATATAATCATTTTTCGCAAAGTTCTTCGAAAACTTGTAGATATTGACGGTCTTGTAATACGATGGGATGTCTTCATAGACGAAATCTTTTTTCGGAACGAAGCGCTTGATCAGGTTGTGTTCGTCGATCGTCACGCAAGTCCCGTCCATCCAGCTCTGGAAGGCATCCACGCAGGCAACATTGGGATGAGGATCCTTGATGGCCTTTTCAAGGATTGCGTCCTCGAAAATCAAGTCGGACTCCAACAAGAGCGTATCATCCTTGCTCATTTCGTCCGCGGCCAGCGCGAGCGAATAGATGTTGTTCGTTTTGTCGTAGATGGGATTGACAACATAATCGATCTTCATCCCGTCCCAGCTGTCGCCGACAAACTTTCTGAGCCTTTCCCCCTTGTATCCGATGACAAGGATGGTTCGCGACAGATGAAACCGCGCCAACTGCGACAAGGCCCGTTCAATGAGGCGAACGCCGTTGACCTTGATCATGCATTTTGTGTCGTCAAGGGTGAGGTGCTTCAACCTCTTGCCCATTCCAGCGGCCAAAATCAGTGCTTGCACAACGACCTCCTATGCTATTCTGTCGATGAAGTGCGCGTTCATGGCGTGGATTCTAGCACAGCGTTCCAAGGGTACGCAAGCGGCTTTCATTTGATGACCGATTCGAGCCGTGATAATCAAATCTGCTGTTGTTGATTGTCAAGTTGAATGGGCTTTCTCTATGGTCATCACCCGATTCGAAACAGCCAAGGTAAAGCCTTTTCAATTGGATGGGCGCATTCTGCAAGTGTACGCCCCAGTTTCCCCCCTTTGAGTCCAATGATGGTTAATGCCCTTGGTAGAATAGCCCAAGCGCGGCGTTCGTGGAGTCGATCGGCGGCGAAGTCTCGTTCAACAGTGTCGGGATGAACTAGAGGAAAAGCAATTGACCAAACGGAAAGGGCATTATCCCACCCATAACAATAACCGGCAATATGCGTCCCGGCAGTGCCGGGGATGAAACCCATGTTACGAACAAGATTCCGTCTTGGATGTATTGATAACAATCGCTCACGAAGAAACACCCATTGAAGTTGCAAGTCCCAGGTATTGTTGTTTTTCAGCAATCCACGGAGATATATCGTCTGGAGATTCCGCCCCTGACGAGTCAGATAGACTTCTTTCAATAGCCCGGGGAGTTCATGTCGCCAATGTTCCGGATCGCCATCGTATTTTACCCAGACGCGGCGCCATGTTGCCCACCCCCAAATCGAACGAATCATCATAAAATTGTAAGAATCCGTTTTCGATGAAATAGCCTGAAACGGATTATTGCCGCATACCATCCCAACGCGCTCGTCGTTGCGGTAGCGTTCGAGGAGTTCCGTCGCGAAGCGAAGGAAGGACGGGTCGGGCCAGCAGTCGTCCTCGAGGATGATGCCTTCCTCCTCCTTCGAGAAGAACCAGTCGATGGCGCCCGTGACGGCGAGGCGGCAGCCGAGGTTCTCGGTCCGAACGAGCTTCTCGACCTGGCAGGGCCAGTCGAGATGGTCCAGGACGGCGGCGCATTCGGCGCACGCCGTGGCCTCGCCCTCGCGCCCCGGTCGCGGGCCGTCGACAGCCAGATAGAGCTTCGGCGGCTGGACCTTCGCGAGAATCCCGACGAGTCCGCGAAGCAAATCGGGGCGGTTGAACCCGAGCAGAAGGATCGGCGCGCAAACTTGCGGCTCTGCAAGGTCTCCCGGCGCGGCATCCACCGCGCCGCGGGCGACCTCGCGGCAGCCAGGGATCAGAACCTCCGGATTCGAGTCAACGCAAGCGGTTTTCATGATTCACATTGCTTGTTAGATACGAAGAACTGTGTGTTGACTGTGCTACAAAAAGGACGATATCCCACGCTTTTCATAAACGAACAAATCGGATCGTCTTCATCATTCTTGTGGTTCAGCGACTCCGCCAGAACATACAAGGGGCGAAACCTCTGCCAGTCGTTGCTTTGGAGAACGGAAAGGTCAGCACCTTCGACGTCGACGGTCAAAAAGGAAATCGGCTGACCTTCCGGAAGATACTTGGTCAGAATGTCCGCAAGCGGAACGACGGACACAGGATGAACCCCAACGAATCTTGCCCCTTTCTCGATTCGCCTTTGTGCGAGATCCTTGTCTAACGTGTTGAGGGCGGGCTCTTCAAACTGATGAAACAATAACTCTCCCCCGCCCCCTCCAACTGCGATTTCAAGGTTCGTATCTCTCGGACGAAGCACTCGAAAAAGGAACATACTTCCCGGCGTAGCATCCACGTTAATCCCCCTCCAGCCGCGCCGATAAAAAAGATATGTGTTGGAGAAGCGACGAGGGTGATGTGCACCGACATCTACATAAAATCCAGGAGGGCTATATTCGAAAAGGCGCAAGAGGATTCGATCCTCGCCCTCTTGCGAATAGCAATCCTGTCGCTCGCGATTCCAGACAAGGGCAACCGTCCTGCGAAGAAAAGTCTTCAGCTTAAAGTTCATCTCGATTTCTCTCCTTGTTCTCTCGGACAAAACCGGACAGGATACCGGCTATGTAGCGGATGACGTGGTAGCCATTCGGAGGTGGAAGGCATCGCGGAGGACGTCAACTTTGTCCAGTCGTTCCCACGGAAAACCGGGGCGACCAAAGTGACCGCCGTTGGCGGTCTGGCGGTAGGACCAGCCTTCGGGTTTCATGAGTCCGAGCTCACGCGCAATCAAACCAGGGCGGAAGTCGAAGAGATTTCCGTTTTTCAGCAAATCGACAACAAGGGCTTCATCCACGCGACCCGTACCGAAGAAATCGAGAAAGAGGCTGCAGGGACGCGCAACACCAATCGCGTAGCTGACTTCCAACAACGCGCGGTCCGCGACGCCGGCCGCCACGAGGTTTTTCGCGACATAGCGCGCGTAGTAGGCTGCGCTACGGTCCACCTTGCTCGGATCCTTGCCAGAAAAGGCTCCGCCTCCATGGGGTGCCGAACCGCCGTAGCTGTCCACGATGATCTTCCGGCCGGTAAGACCCGAATCGCCGGCAGGACCGCCTACGACAAATTTCCCGGTTGGGTTGATCCGAAAGACGGTTTCGTTGTCCACAAGCCCGGTCCCGGCGAGTTCGTCGCGGATGATTTCTTCGACATCGGCGCGTATGCGTTCGATGGGAAGGTCTTCTGTCTGATGCGACAGAACGATCGTGGAGAGGCGGACAAGCCGGTCGCCTTCGTAAACCGCGGAGACCTGGCTCTTGGCGTCCGGTCGCAACCACGTCTGGCCACGTTCCTTCCGCTCGCGGGTGAAACGACGTATGAGCCGGTGGGCAACCGCGATGGGCGCGGGCATGAACTCCGGTGTTTCGCACGTAGCGTAGCCGAACATCATCCCTTGGTCACCGGCGCCCTGTTCCTCGGCGCTGCCGCGCGATACACCGAGGTCGATGTCGGGCGATTGCGCGGACAGGCGGTTTTCATAGACAAGCGTATCCCACGAAAACCGCTCTTCCGGGCGGTCGTAGCCAACGTCCCTCACAACGCCGCGAACAATACTCTCGTAATCCACCGAGTCCGACCCCTCGAATTTGAGTTCGCCCAGATTGGCGGCAAAATCGGGCCCGACGAACGTTTCGGCGGCAACGTGCGCGTTGGGATCGCGGCGAAGGGCCTCATCTAGAATGGCATCGCTGATTTGATCTGCGACCTTGTCGGGATGGCCTTCGGAGACGGCCTCGGACGTGAAGATGTGTTGGTTCATGACGGGTTCGTATTCTAGCAGAAGAAATGGGCAGAATTATGCGTGGTCTCGCCGAGCTCGGCGGCGGTCCTGATGATGTTGAGGTGGCCCGGATGCATCCGGTCGGCGCTCATGGCGACATAGCCTTTTTCATGGGGAAGGGCGTCAGTTCCAGCGGGCGATGACGTGGGGATAGTCGAGGATCTTGCGGTCGGAGGTGACGACGACCGCGCTTTCCCGGCGCGCGAGGGCGACGACGATCCGGTCGGCGGGGTCCTTGTGGAAGACGCCGGGAAGCGCGGCGCTGTCCATCGCGACATCCTCGGTCAGGGGAACGATGCGAAGCCCGGGGGCGCGGCTCGCCAGCTCGACCCACTTCCCGACCGGGAGAGGCAGGGAGAGCTTGCCGAGCGCGGCCTTCGTCGCGATCTCCCAGACCGAAATGACGGACACCAGCAGCTCGCCCGCGGCCGACGCCTCCTCGACCAGCTTCCTCGTGGCCCGCGGAATCGTCTCCGGACAGTGCGTCCAGCGGAGCCAGGCGTTCGTGTCGAGCAGGATCATCGCGGCCTCCGGCGGACGGAGCCGCGACGCTTCGGAGCGGGTTCCGACAGGGCGTCCCAGAGCGAATCCATCGGTTCGTCGAAGTCCGGGGGAATCTCCAGCGGCACGCCGCGGAGCGGGAAGAGATCCGGCTTTTCGGGCGGATCGACCTGCGCGGGCACGATCATGACCATGGGATGCCCGTAGCGCGACACGACGACGGGACCGCCGCCGCCGTACACGTCCTCCACGAGCTCGCTGAACCGGCCCCGGGCCTCCGCGATGTTGAGCGTCTTCATGTGAACCTCCGTTCGTGACAACAATTCTTGCACAAGACGGGGCAAACTGTCAACCCCCAAAAAGCAGTTGGCCGCCGCGCCGACAAGCAGGAAAAAGGGGGAGATGGTTGCGAGGCCGTCTTCGATTTGCTAGACTTGCCCATATGTCAGTTGTCAAGAGACTCGCCTCGATCGCCGCGTTCGCCCTTTTGGCGGCCTACGCCGTCTTTCTCGTCGTCACGGCCGTATCACCGTTGCGTTTCGAAAGCGACGGGCGATGGTTCGGTCCTCCCTGCGACTTTTCGCTGCGGATGTCCGAAATCAAGTGCCTGAAGACCGGAACCGATCCGTTCGATGTCTGGCACGGAGATGTCCGGCTCAAACCGTTCCGACCGAACTTCGTGGGAACGGCCGACAATCTGGCCGATGAGGAGTACCCGCGGGAAGAGGGATACGTCGAGTTCGTAAACGCGTACGTTCCGTGGGAATATACGGCGATGCTGCCGCTGTCCTTTCTTCCCCGCCGTGTCGCATGGGCCATGTATTTCGTCTTCATGCTGGCGTGTCTCGCCGTTCTTTTCGAAATCGGCCGTCGCCACGGTGGCCGGATCGCGGGAGCGTGCGCCGGTGCGATCGTCGGTGCGACCGCGATTCTCGCTGCGTGGTATCCCGCGTGGTCCAACGTTTGCATCGGGAACTTCTCCGTGGTCGTCGTGGCGGCCGCGGCCCTCATGGCGGTCTGCCTCGACCGAGGACGCGACGTGCTTGCGGGAATCTGCTGGGCCGTGGCGATGCTCAAGCCGCAGCTCGGACTCGCCTTCGCCGTTCCGCTCCTGATGCGGCGGAAATTCCTAACGTGCGCCGTCGCCGCGGGAACCTGTCTGTTCGCATCTGTTCCGGCCGCGGCGATCGGGCACGCTTCCGTCCTGAAAATGATTTTGGAAGCGCCCTCCGCGAACACGGCCTACTTCCACGGATGCGGAACGATGCCCTATGCGCTCGCCGCACTGATTCCCCGCGAGACGTCCGTTCTGGCCGGCCTGGTCCTCGGGGCGCTTTGTTGCTTCTTCATGACCCGGTCGCTCGGTCGTCGCCGCGACTGGCTCGTCTACCTCATGCCGGCGGCCGTCTGCGCGATGTCGTGGACGTACGCGAGTTCCTACGGACACTTCGCGGGATGGTTCTTCTTCCTTATCCTTTTTGCGGAACTTGCGAAGAACCCGAAATCTCGGTTCCTGCGCATTCTTCTTATTCCCTCCCTGCTCTCGGTGTCGAGGATATCCCTTCTTGTCCAACGGGTTGCCGTCGCTTTCGGGAGCCGGTTCGCGGCTTCGGAAACGGTCGGCTGGAATGTTGATTCCTTCAATTCGATGCTGGATCTGGTCCTCGCCGCCGCTCTCTGCTGGTGGCTTGGGAGGAACCAAGCGGAATCTATCGGCGCGGAAAATCCGTCTTCGGCACGGACCAGATCTTGAACTCGTCGATCAGGAAGGCGACGGGACGGGGGAAGAATCCCCAACCGGTATCCGCCACCGGGAAGGCAAGCTTTCCTTGGAGTTCCGGGAGGCGGAGAAGCCCCTTGCCGTGGGCAAACTGGTTGCGGCCGAAAGTCTGCAGAACATGGCCGTCAAGAACGATCGCCGCGACGGCGGGCGTACCATCCGAAGCCTTCGAGAAGGAAAGACCGTCCGAATCCCAGACGATGGCGTAGTGGTGCCACGCGACGGGATCTTCGAGAATCGGCCCGTAGGTGTTCGTCCGCATATGCGGATCGGTCGCCATCGCGCGGTGGTAGACCATGCCGCACAGGCCGGACATTCCCATGCCGTCGTTCGAGGTGAACTGCAGATAGGTGGAACAGGGTCCGGGATTGGCCGGATCGTCGAAGAGCGACAGGCCGAAGAAGCGCGGGTTTCCGCGATCGCCGTAGGAGGCCGGCGGATCCTCGATCTTCGACCAGAACTCGATGGTTCCGCGAGGCTGCATCATCCCGCGGGGCAGATCGACGAGGGCGGTGGGAACGTTGCCGGGAATGCGCAATGCGTTGCCCTTCTTCCCCGGCACGAACTCGCCGCCGAGGAACGTGCCGTCGGGTCCGGCGGCGGGATGGGAAATCGATTCTGGAGAGTCGAAGGGGCAGTGGTAAATGAGGGCGTCGGTCTCGTCGCTCGCGATTGCGAGCGACGAGACCGCGCGGAGTGGGAGACGCACGCGACCGAGAAGCGTGTCGAGGCGGAGGAAGGTGCCGGGGGCAACGGCGACCGCGATGCGGTCGCCGTTGCGGAAGAGGAGGCGGGATTCGGGATTCGGATTCCGGGTTTCGCGCCGGGGTTCGGGTGCGGCGCACGGCGCCGCACGGGTTTCGCCGCGGGGCTCGGAAGCGGCGCCCGGCGCCGCCCGGGTTTCGCGGCGGGTTTCGCGAAACCCGAAACCCGGCTCCCGCGGCGAAACCCGGATCCCGGCTTCCGAATCCCGCTGCCCCGGCGCCGTCTCGAACTCGATTCGCTCGACCTTCGCGAGATCGACGCGGATGCGGCCGAGGTTCGGCGAGAAAGCGGGGAGGAAGCGCGGACGGAGGTCGCCGTGGAGGACGCTGCCGTCGACGAGCGTGACGGTTGCGGCGAGGGGGCGGGGCGGGCGGGATTCGGGAGCCGGATTTCGGGTTTCGCGGCGGGATTCGGAAGCGGCGCATTGCGCCGCGCGGGTTTCGCGGCGGGTTTCGCGAAACCCGAAACCCGGCTCCCGCGGCGAAACGCGGATCCCGTTTTCCGGCTCCCGCCGCTCCGGCGGGGCGACGTCCGCGAAACATGCCGCGGCGCAGAGAAGGAGGGCGAGGAGGGCTTTCATGGCGGCGATTCTAGCACGAAGCGGAACGCGTTGCAACGGCGCGCGCGTTCTGGTAGAATAGCGCGCCCATGAACGAGCAATCCTTCGAGGACGCGGTGTCGCGCATCTGCGAAAAGGACGGCGACTACGACGCGGAGGCGTACTACTTCGTGCGCGAGTCGCTCGACCGCACCGTCCGCGCGCTCGGCCGCGAGGACGCGAAGGACCGCCACGTGACGGGCCGCGAGCTGTGCGAGGGCATCCGCGACCACGCGCTGGAGCAGTTCGGCCCGCTCTCGCTGCTCGTCCTCTCCCAGTGGGGCGTGTTCGAGACCGCCGACTTCGGCCGGATCGTCCACGCGCTCGTGAACGAGGGCGTCTTCGGCAAGAAGCCCTCCGATTCGGAAAGCGATTTCAAGGACGTCTACTCCTTCGAGGACGCCTTCGAGAAGCCCTACGCCCCCTAGCGCGCAGCCATGGAAACGTCCTTCCGGTCCCTCTCCCGGTCCCACGAAGACGGCGGCGAATCGCACGCCGTGTTCCTCGTCGCCGCGGTCGCAGTCTCGGTCGCGCTCCATCTCGCGTTCGGCTACGCTTCCCGCGACACGCGCCTCTCGTTCCTCGCGGGCCTCTCGCTCGACCCGGCCGAGCTGCGCCAGGACCGGCGCAAGCCCTGGGACGACACGGTCCTGTTGGCCGGCCCGGAGCCGGACGAGGCGGCCGAATCGCTTTCGTCCGGCGCCACGCGCACGGCCGATCCCGGCCGCGAGACGGTGGACGAGCTGCTCGAATCGCTCCCGACCGAATCGCCCGCGACGCTGTTCGACCCGCCGCCCGTCCGCCGCGGGGACGCGCCCGCGCAGGCGGGCGTCGCGCCGCCGGTCGAGACGTCCGCCCCGGAGCCGGTCGCGGCGTGGCAGCCGCGCGAACGCATCCTCGAGATCGCCTCCCGCTTCGCCAACGACGACCTCGCGGCGCGCCCGCGCACGGAGCTGATCCCCGACATCGAGCGCCAGGTCCGCGCCGAGGACGTCGTGGCCCCCTACGCGGCGGCCAAGCCGGTCGAGACGGCGC
>CADBEF010000025.1 GCA_902793555.1 uncultured bacterium
GGCGGCGGCGCGCACGGGCTTCGGCGCGGCCGGCTCGGCGGCGGGGGCGGCGGCCGGCGGCAGCGATTCGTCCACGTCGATGCGGAACGACGCGCCCGGGTCGGTCTCGCGCAGCGCGGCGCGGATGAAGTCCGCGTAGTTCTGCTCGATGAAGAACTTCGACCAGTCGTTGTCGACCGCGAGGACGAGAACGCCGTCCTCGGAGCCTTTTGCGGCGATGGGTTCGATCCAGCGGGAATAGACGTCGCGGTGGAGCGTTTTCTTGAGCGATTCGCAGGCGGCGGACCAAAGGGAATTCGGGGAATCCATAACGGGGAAAGCGAAACGGTTGAAAGGTTGAAAGGTCGAAAAGGGGAACGGGAAAACGGGGTGGGGAGAGGAAGCGGAACGGGGCATATCCTCCCAAAACCCCCGCGCAAACGCAAGGGAAAAGAATCTTCTTTTTGTTCACAGGCCGACCCCGGTTGTGAACAGGGTTGTAAACAGTCTCCTCGCGCGGCGGGAACGTCCGCGCCGCGCTACGGCGCGGGGACGCGCAGGGTGCGCGAGCCGGCGTCGTCGTGGACGACGAGGATCGCGAACTCGAGCCCGTCCACGTCCGGGCGGGCGGAGACGGAGGCGTAGTCGAAGACGCCGCGCAGGTCCGTGTAGCCGTCCTTGTGGAAGACGGCCGGTCCGCCGGAGGCCGGGCGCGCGAAGACCTTGACGTAGGCCCGCGGCAGCGGCTTGCCGGCGCCGTCGCGCACGAGCAGCTCGCCGCGCGGCCGCACGGCCTGCACGCGCAGCGTGCCGGGCGTGTGCAGGAGCGTCTCCGTGGCGGATCCGTCCGCGGCGGCGATCTCGACCGAGAGCGCCTTGGCGTTCCATTCGGCGGGCAGCTCGACGCGCAGCGGCTTGCCGTCCGCGGGCGCGGCGAAGGCCTGCTCCCACGCGGGGCGGACGAACGCCGCGCGCGACGACTGTCCCGGGTCCTCGAACGGGTGCATGGAGAAGAGCATCTCGGCGTCGATCGGGAAGAGCCGCACGCGGACGTCCCCCGCGGTCTCGACCTCGAAGACGCCGGGCGCGGTTTCGCTGGCGCCGAACGCGCCGCGCGGCAGCTCGGGCGCGTCGCCGGGCGCGCCTTCGCCGAACGCGCCGGGGTCGCCGCTCTCGATCTGCGCGGCCTGCGCGAGGATTTCGCGGAAGCGCCCGCGCCACGGCTCCAGCGGCAGGTCCGCGCGTTTCCGCGCGATCGCGGCGGCGTCCGCCGGGCGTCCTTCGGCGAAGGCGCGGAAGGCGCGCAGGTAGTCGGACGCGACGTTCTCCGGGAGGCCCGCGGCGACGGCGGCGTCGAACTGCGCGGCGGCTTCGTCGCGCCGCTCCATGGCGTAGAGCGCGATGGCGGCGAGGAGCCGCCGGCCGGGCGTCGGCGCCGGCTCGTGGCCGACCACCTCCAGCAGTTCGCGCCACTGGCGCGCGAGGCGCGGGTTGTCGGGGCGGCCCTCGCCGAGCTTGTGGACGCGGGCGTGGACGAGCGGCCAGAATTCGCGGTGCTCGAAGAGAGCGTCGTCCTCCGGGTCGCGGACGACCGGCCCGGCGCGGAAGGACGGCCCGAACGCGTCGCGCCGGATGCCGGCGGGGTCGGCGTTCAGGTAGCGCGCGACAAGCCCGCGGTCGCCGTGGCGGAAGGCCTGCACGAGGAAGGCGTCGCCCCAGTCGCCGCACCCGCGCGCGTCGAGCTCGGCGACGGCGCGCCGCACGAAGTCCGCGCTCTTCGCGGCGCGCCACGCGGCGTCGGAGAGGTCGGCGCCCTCGAGCTTGCCGGCGCGCAGGAAGGCGAAGACGTCCTCGTCCGTTCCGTTGCGCGCGATCCAGTCCCACGAGGCCTTGTCGGGCGGCGGGGCGCCGGCTTCGGCGCGGAAGGCGAAGGG
Organism: uncultured bacterium; assembly: GCA_902793555.1. Taxonomy (GTDB): domain Bacteria; phylum Verrucomicrobiota; class Kiritimatiellia; order RFP12; family UBA3636; genus UBA3636. The sequence continues at coordinate 1,914 of CADBEF010000025.1, forward strand.
CTCGGCGGCGGCGGCGAGGACGCCGCGCTCGAGCGCCGAGGCGGGGCGCTGCGGGAAGGGCGCGCCCGCCGGGGCCGGATGCGGGAAGTAGAATCGGACGACCGACTGCGAGGAGCCCCAGGGCTCGAGCACGACGGTCGAGGCGCCGGCCGCGCGGTCGCCGCAGAGCGGGACGGCGCCGTCGGGGACCGCGACGGAGAGCGTGACGACGCGCCGGCGCCCGGTCGGGTTGGAGAGCACGGTGCGCGTCGCGTAGGGGCGGCCCGTCCAGAACGTGTCGCCGGCGCCGAGGTTGCGCTCCCACGTTTTGCCGTCTGCCTCGCGCGTCGGGTTCGCGGGGTCGAACCGGCGCTGCAGGACGAGCACCGGATCGGCCGATTCGGCGCCGCGGACGTGCAGCGTCGTTTCGCGCAGGAGGACCGCGGGCGAGTCGGCGACGAACGCGGCGCCCCCGTCCTCGCCGCGCTCGACGCGGACGCCCTCGCCGCGCAGCGGAAGGCCTTCGAGCGCGAGCGCGAGCATGCGTTCGGAGAAGGACCCGGCGGCCCGGGCGATCTCGGGCGAGAGCAGCGGCGCGCCCTCGTCCCCGGCCGCGGCGGCGGCGAGGGCGTCGGCCCAGAAGAGGCTCGGTTCGACGTCCGGCGCGCCGTCGTCGGCGTCGCGGCGCCACCAGTTGCTTTCGAGCCACTCGCGCGTGGCGGGCGAGGGACGCCGGAACGCGGGCTGCGCTGCGCGGCGCGCGGCATCCGCCTTCAGGCGCGCGGCGGCGAGCGCTTTGCCGCGAACGACGTCGCTTGAGGCGACATCATCGACGGCGGCATCTTCCTCAGCCCAGAAATCTTCGACTTCCTCCGCCTCCGCGTCGTCCTCCTCCGCTTCTTCCTCGATTTCGGCTGCGAGTTTGAGACGCCGTTCCGCGGCGGGCGCCATCGTGGGCCGCCTCAAGGCGTTCGGTTCGTTCCGCATGACGATCGGGGACTTGACCATCTGGACGGTGGTGACCTCGGCCGGCGCGGGGCCGGCGGCCATCGCCGCGTCGAATGCGGCGTCGCCCGCCGCGGGGTCCCAGACGGCGAACGCGGCGCGCCAGTCGTCCGCAAGCCGGGCGAAGGCGTGCGCGGCGGCGGGGTCGCGCCGCGCGAGCAGGACCTTCTCGGGGATCGAGAGCGCGTCGCGCGCGCCGGGCGCGGCCCACGGCGAGAGGTCGCGTCCGAGGAGCCACGCGTCGACGAAGTCGAGGCGCCGCTTCTCGCGCAGGCGCGGGGCGACGACCGCCGCGAAGAAGTCCGGGTCCTTCTCGTGCAGGAAGAGGTCGAGCTCGTGGCACGCGTGGGAGCCGTAGAGCTCGAGGCGGCGTTCCGGCGGCAGGTCCGCCCACTCCGCCACGAACGCGAAGTCGGCGAAGGTCGCGTCGTTTCCGACGGACTGGAAGAGGCGCACGAGGTCGGCGACGGTCGCGAACGCGCTGTATTTCACCGTCGCGTCGGCGTCCGCCGGAACGCGCGCGCCGGCGGGCAGCCCCTCGGACTTGCGCTCGCGAACGGCGATGCCGCCGCCGCCCGCGTCGAAGTGCCGCACCTCGCGCGGCGTCCACGGCTGGCGCGGCAGCGGGACGAGCGTCGTGCGCGTCGAGGCGGCGTCCTCGACGACGATCTGCACCTCGGCGAATCCCTCCAGCGCGTCGGCGGGGATGACGAGGAGGTTCCTGTCGTCCGGCTTCGCATTGGCGAGGAGGACGGCCGGCCCGGGGAGGAACGCGAAGGACGGCAGCGGCGCGCCCGAGGCGGCGCCTTCCGCACCATAGCGGCCGAGCGCCTTGCCGCGCATGGCGGGGGTGCGCGAGGACATGATGCCCTTGAACGATTCGCCCGCCGCGGCGTCGTTCCGGCCGGTCGCTGCCTCGGACGGGCTCCACGGCGACACGAGCGCGCTCGGGCGGTCGAGCATCACGCCGAGCGGACGCGGCAGGCCGGCGCGGTCGAGGACGTAGCGCGCCTCGTCGCCGATGCGGATCGCGTCCGCCGGCTCGGTGGCGGCGGCCGGCCCGAAGTCGAACCGCTCCGGTTCCGGGAGCTCCCGCCCGCACAGCGTCTTGTAGGGGTCGTCCTTCGCACCGTGGCGCGGCGCGAAGCGGCGGGCCACGGCGTGGACGCGCGTGAGCTCGGTGGCGTTCTCGATCCCGACGGCGAGCGAACCGTCATCCCGCCGCTTCGCGAAGGCGACGCGCGGCGCGAGGTGCGACGCCGCGTCCGGCCACGCCAGCGAGCCGCACGCGAGCAGCCCGGCGCGCGCGGCGGCCGGTTGCGCGTCGACGGCGTGCACCTCGACCGACTGGCCCGTGCGGCGCGCCTTGACGCGCCAGACGCCCGGGCCGGGCGGGGCGAACGCGACGCGCCCGCCGTCGAGGAAGGCCAGCGCCCGGATGGCGCTTTCGCCCGGCTTGCCGTCCGCGCGGACCTTGCGGACCGAGAACCACGCGCCGGGCTCGTCGCGCGCGGGCAGGCCTTCGGGCGCGTAGCCGGGGAAGAAGAGGACCGCGCGCTCGCCGGCGGCGACGGCGACGACGCGCGGCTGCGTCCCGCGCTCCGCCTCCGGGACGTCCCACCGGTAGGACTGGCGGCGGCACGTGGCGGAGACGGATTCGACGGCGGCGAGCGGCCCGAGGTCGATCGCGCCGTCCGCGTCCGTCTGCAGGTTGCGCACGTCGTCCGATCCGTCCGCGCAACGGAGCCCCACGCAGACCGGTTCGCCGGCGAGGGGTTCGCCGGCGCGGCCGCGCACCTCGAGCCGCGCGCCGGCGGCGTCGCGCGAGAGGAGCACCGTCTCGATCCGGTCCGTGCCTTCGATCGTCGCGAACGTGGCGGAGAACTTCGCGGAGACGGCGTCCGCCTTGCCGGCCGCGACGTTGCGGACCGTGCCGCGCAGCGTCGCCTCGGCCGAGCGCAGGCCGGCCGGGACGCGGAAGCGGTGCACGACGTCCTCGCCGTCGCGCAGCGGCCCGAGCGGGAATGTCTCGTCGCTCGCCGTTCCGTCGTGGTTCGCGAGCCGCAGCGCGAGCTCCGGGTTCTCGACGATCGCGAGCGAAACCGGTTCGGACCCGGACGAGACGCACAGCCGCGGGCGCAGCACGAGCGCGGCCTCCTCGCCCGGGACGAGGCTCTCGGCCGGGAGCGCGCCGGCGACCGAGAGTGCGTAGGTCTCGGCCGGCAGCGTAAAGGCGACGGCCTGCGCGACGCGGCCCGCCCGGACCGTCGCGGTCTTTGCCGCGTCGCCGGGGCCGGCGCCGAACGGGACGAGCATTTCGCCCGTCTCCGGATCGGCCGGGAACGTGCGGTCGCCGAGCCAGAGCTCCGCGTCCGTGCGCGGCGCGCCGTCGGCGCCGAGCGCCGTGAACGCGAGGCCCGCGGCGCCCGTGCGGTGGACGACGCGCAGCCCGCCCTTTCGCACGAGGACGCGCGCCGCGAGGCCCGAGCCCGAGACCTCCACGACGTAGAGGCCGGGCTGCGCCATTTCGGGGAAGTCGAGCGTCTCGGCGTGCAGGCGCATCGCCGGCACGGCGGAGAAGTCGAGCGTCCGCGACGCGGTCGGGACGCTGCCCTCCAGGCCGATCTCGGCCGTCGGGTCGCCGCCGAGCGCGCGCACGACCGCGAAGGCGTCCAGGTCGTAGACCGCCACGCGCACCTGCGGGACGTTCTTCACGTCGAGCCGGAGCGAGACGGGGGCGTCCGGCGCGAAGCGCAGGGACGCCGTCCCGCGCGGCCAGGCGAGCGTGCGCCGGTCGCGCAGCGCGGCGAACGCGCGGTCGTCGAAGACCGCGCGCACGCGGGCCGGACCGGCCTCGCGCCCGGCGAGCAGGTCCGCCTCGACCGCGATCCCTTCGAGCCAGTCCGCGTCGAGCAGGCCCTTGAAGTCCGCGGGTTTCGCGGACCCCGCCACGAAGTGGGCGAGCAGCAGTTCCCGGACCAGACCGTCCTCGGAGTCCGGCGGATCGAGCAGTCCCGGCGCCGCGCGGCGGCAGGCGTCGGGAACCGTCTCGAAGACCGCGTCCGGGAGCGAGCTCCATTCCTCCTTGATCGGATCCCCTTTGTGCAGCGCCCAGCGGCGCGGCGTCGCGAGATACTCCGCGATCTGCTTGGCGGGCGGGAGGCCGGGCGCCGCCTCGAGCGCGCGGTAGCGCGCGGCGGCGAGGACCGCCGAACGCCGCGGGGGGAGCGTCTCCGCGAACGCCGCGATGCGCGCGAGGTGGCGGAGCTTCTCCTCGTCCGCCGGGCGGCCCGATTCCGCGTCCGGCCCGAGCGCCGCGATCACGGCCGCCTCGAACGCGGCGTTGTCGTCCACGGAGCAGGCGGTTCCCGCGAGGCGCTTGCGCAGCTCGAGCAGCGCCGGAAGCGGCAGCGCCGCGTGGACGGCGCGGGACCCGAAGCGGCGGTTCATGTCGACGAAGCCCCGGTCGTCGACGTTGTCGAGTAGGTCCTTCTCCACGAGGTCGAGGATGCCGGGCGCGTCGGCGAGCTCCGGATGCGAGAGGATCGCCCCCGCGTCCTGCGAGGCCGGCTTCAGCCCGGCGGCGAGCGCGGCCGCGACGAACTTGGGGTCCAGGTCGCGGCGGAGGAACGTGCGGGCGGTCTCCATGCTCCACGCCTTGAGCGCGCGTTCGGCCGGGTCGACGGCCGGAAACGCGGTGGGGTGCTCCAGCTGCGCCGGATCCGGGCGGCGGAACGCGTCCGGCACGTCGACGTCGAGCGCCTTCGCCAGGTCCATCCCGGTGACGCCCTTCTTCTCCGCGAAGAACTCGAGCGCGGCCTGCCGGCGCTTGAGGCGGCGGTATTCCTCCAGCGCCGGCTCCGCGTTGTTGATGCCGTTGCGGCGGAGCCACGCGTCGCGCCAGGCGGCGAGCGAGGCGCGCGCCTCGTCGGTCTTTCCCCGCTGCTGCAGGAGGAGCGTCGCGTAGTAGAACTTCGCGTCCGAGAGGGGAGGCAGCTCGTCGAGCAGCGCGGCGCGGTCGGGCGCGAAGGCCCATTTCTCGGCGAACGCCGTGTCGACGAATGAGACCGCCGCGCCGGGTTCGGCGGCGGGGGCGAAGCCGGGGCGGAGCCCGGCGGTCAGGGCGGCGAGGATGAGGGCGAGTCGTTTCATGGCGGGCCGGCAGGTTGGAGGTGAGAGGTAAGAGGTGAGAGGTGAGAGGTTGTCGCGCGAATCCGGGAATCCGGGAATCCGGTGGCTTCGTCGGGCTTACACGTATATATACGAACGACGGCCCCCGTTTTTCCAGTCAAAGGGGCCGTCCGCGCGATTTTTCCGCCGAGCAAGGGCGCAACGCACGGGGGCTTGGGCACGCGCGCGAGAAAACGCTTCCATTCGCCCCCGTTTCGTGCTATCCTTGCCGCCCCGAACGCGCGCGAAACGACTGCGCCGCGACCGGTGCTCTCCCGGGCCTTTCCACCTCCCACCTCGACCCTCTCACCTCTCACCTTATCCAGCCATGGCCACCCGCAAAGACATCCACAAGGTCCTCATCATCGGCTCCGGTCCGATCGTCATCGGCCAGGCCTGCGAGTTCGACTACTCCGGCACCCAGGCCTGCAAGGCGCTGCGCGCCTGCGGCTACGAGATCGTGCTGGTGAACTCGAACCCCGCCACGATCATGACGGACCCCGTCATGGCCGACGCGACCTACATCGAGCCGCTCAACGAGCACCGCCTCGAGCAGATCATCGCCAAGGAGCGCCCCGACGCGCTCCTGCCCAACCTCGGCGGCCAGACGGGCCTCAACCTCTCGATGGAGCTCGCGAAGAAGGGCGTCCTCGACAAGTACGGCGTGAAGGTGATCGGCGTCAACCTCGACGCGATCGAGCGCGGCGAGGACCGCGAGGTCTTCAAGGCGACGATGGCCGAGCTCGGCATCGAGACGCCCAAGAGCGGCATCGTCCACTCGGTCGAGGAGGCGGAGAGGCTCGTGAAGGAGCAGATCGGCTTCCCGGTCGTGGTCCGCCCCGCCTACACGATGGGCGGCGCCGGCGGCGGCTTCTGCTACAACGTCGAGGAGCTGCGCACGATCTGCGCCCGCGGCCTCGACGCCTCGCTCACGCACCAGTGCCTCATCGAGGAGTCGATCCTCAACTGGGAGGAGCTCGAGGTCGAGGTCGTCCGCGACGCGAAGAACCAGATGATCGCGGTCTGCTTCATCGAGAACATCGACGCGGTCGGCGTCCACACGGGCGACTCCTACTGCGCCGCGCCGTTCCTCACGATCGACAAGGCGCTCGAGGAGCGCCTCCGCCGCGACGCCTTCCGCATCGTCGAGAAGATCGGCGTCATCGGCGGCACCAACGTCCAGTTCGCGCACGACCCGAAGACGGGCCGCGTCGTGATCATCGAAATCAACCCCCGCACGTCGCGTTCCTCCGCGCTCGCCTCCAAGGCGACCGGCTTCCCGATCGCCCTCGTCTCCGCGAAGCTCGCGAGCGGCATGACGATGGACGAGATCCCCTACTGGCGCGACGGCACGCTCGAGAAGTACACGCCCTCCGGCGACTACGTGGTGCTCAAGTTCGCGCGCTGGGCGTTCGAGAAGTTCCGCGGCGTCGAGGACAAGCTCGGCACGCAGATGAAGGCCGTCGGCGAGGTGATGTCGATCGGCAAGACCTACAAGGAGACGCTCCAGAAGGCCATCCGCGCGCTCGAGCGCGGCCGCGCCGGCCTCGGCTTCGCCAAGGACTTCCACGAGAAGTCCCTCGACGAGCTGCTCAAGATGCTCGCCACGCCCTCCTCCGAGCGCCACTTCCAGATGTACGAGGCGCTGCGCAAGGGCGCCACGGACGAGCAGATCTTCGAGCTCACCGGCGTCAAGGCGTATTTCGTCCAGCAGATGCGCGAGCTGGTGGAAGAGGAAGAAATCATCTTGAAGCATCGCGGCGCGATGCTTCAAGATGATTTGCTGATCCAAGCCAAGCGCGATGGCTTCTCCGACAAGTACCTCGCGCAGCTGCTCGGCGTCAAGGAGGACGCCATCCGCGCGCGGCGCAAGGCGCTGGGCGTCGTCGAGACGTGGCACAAGGTGCCGGTCTCCGGCGTCGAGAACGCCGCCTACTACTACAGTAGCTACAATGGCAAGGCGAGCGAGGTCCCGGTTTCGGACAACCGGAAGAAGGTCCTCATCCTCGGCGGCGGCCCGAACCGCATCGGCCAGGGCATCGAGTTCGACTACTGCTGCGTCCACACCGCGATGGCGCTGCGCGAGGCCGGCTACGAGACGATCATGGTGAACTGCAACCCGGAGACCGTCTCGACCGACTACGACACCTCGGACAAGCTCTACTTCGAGCCCGTCACGCTCGAGGACGTGCTGCAGATCTACGAGGCCGAGAAGCCGCTGGGCGTCATCGTCCAGTTCGGCGGCCAGACCCCGCTCAACCTCGCGCGCGGCCTCAAGGACGCCGGGTGCAACGTGCTCGGCACGTCCGTCGACTCCATCGAGGCGGCCGAGGACCGCGACCAGTTCCACGCCATCATGGACAAGCTCGGCATCCCGATGCCCGAGTCGCGCATGGCGGCGGACCTCGCGGAGGCGCTCAAGGCCGCCGGCGAGATCGGCTACCCGCTCATGATCCGCCCGAGCTTCGTCCTCGGCGGCCGCGGCATGGAGGTCATCTACGACGAGCAGATGCTCCGCGAATACGTCGCGATGGCCGTCGGCGTCACGCCCGACCGCCCGCTCTATCTCGACCGCTTCCTGCACCACGCGCTCGAGTGCGAGGCCGACGCGCTCTCCGACGGCAAGGACGTCTTCATCCCCGCCGTGATGCAGCACATCGAGCTGGCGGGCGTGCACAGCGGCGACTCGGCGTGCGTCCTGCCGCCCGTCTCCATCCCGCCGATGCAGCGCGCGACGATCCTCGACTACACGCGCCGCATCGCGCAGGAGCTCAAGGTCGTCGGCCTCATGAACATGCAGTTCGCGATCGAGGACGGCAAGGTCTACGTCATCGAGGCCAACCCGCGCGCCTCGCGCACCGTCCCGCTCGTCTCCAAGGTCTGCGGCACGCAGATGGCGCGCCTCGCGACGCGCCTCATGCTCGGCGAGACCATCGCCTCGCTCGGCCTCAAGGAGAAGCGCATCCCGTACTACGGCGTCAAGGAGGCGTGCCTCCCGTTCGAGAAGTTCCCGGAGGTCGACCCCGTCCTCGGGCCCGAGATGCGCTCCACGGGCGAGGTGCTCGGCATGGCCAACACCTTCGGCCTGGCCTACTTCAAGAGCCAGGAGGCCGCGGGGCTGCCGCTCCCGACCGAGATCGGCAAGGTGCTCTTCTCGCTCTCCGACAAGGCGCCGGACGCCGCCGAGGCGGCGCTGCGCTTCGCGGACCTGGGCTGCACCATCCTCGCCACCGAGGGCACCGCGAAGTTCCTCGAAGGCAAGGGCGTGCCGTGCGAACGCATCGCCAAGATCGGCGAAGGGCGCCCGAACGTGATCGACGTCATCACCAACCGCGAGGTGGAGCTCATCGTCAACACGCCGAGCGGCCGCCGCGACGCGCGCGCGGACGACGCCTCGATCCGCAAGGCCGCGATCAAGGGACGCATCCCGTACCTCACGACCCCCGCGGCGGCCCTGGCGGCCGCGCGCGGCATCCGCACCGCGCGCGACGGCGAAGGCGCCGTCCGCTCCCTGCAGGAATACCACGCCACAATCCGGTAGCGCGCAACGGGCGCATCTTGTCGTTTCACGAAGCGGAGAACGCAATTGCTTCGCAACGCCATTTGGCGGAAATGCTTCCCGCATCGCACGCCGCTTCGCGGCTATGCGGAGAAGCATTTCCGCGGAATTCAAACCTTGGCGAAGACCGGTTCCGCCCGGCCGCGCAGCGGCCATTGCGGGGCGGACCGGGCTTCGCCCCGAATTGCGTCGCGAAGCGATTGCGTTCAAACCCGTGAAACAGGATGCGGAGAGGCGCTCTTCGCAACTTTTTGCTTGCAATGCAGGCGGTTTTTGAATAGAGTGTAGGCATGAACGCGATTCAATACACCGTGCGGGGCGTGGACCCCTCCTTCGACCGGCTCCTCCGGGCTCGCGCCCGCGAGGCCGCGACCAGCTTCAACGCCTTTCTTCTGAAAATGCTCCGGCTCGGCGCGGGCGAGACGGCGGATGCGGACAAGCCGTTCGACAACGGGCTGTCCGCCTTCGCGGGCACGTGGGTCGGCGGCCAGGAGACGGATGCCGCGCTGGCGGAGATGCGGACCATTGACGAGGACCTCTGGAAATGAGGATCCTTCTCGACACGAACCGCTACACGGACTTCTGCAAGGCCGTGCCGGAAGCGGTCGCTCCGGTGACGGCGGCGGAGCGCGTCTTCCTCCCGTTCGTCGCCCTCGCGGAGCTGCGCGGCGGCTTCCAGGCCGGGACCCTGGCCCGCGAGAACGAACGGACTCTCGCCCGGTTTCTCGCCTCGGAGCGCGTTTCCGTCCTTTATCCGGACGAAACGACGACGCAGGTCTACGCGGGACTCTTCGCGCAGTTGCGCCGCCAGGGAACGCCCATCCCGACGAACGACATCTGGATCGCCGCCCTCGCGCTCCAGTACAACCTCGCGCTCCTCTCGCGCGATGCGCACTTCGACAACCTCCCCCAGCTACGTCGCGCCTAGTTCGCAAGTCCTCGGTGGCGGGGTGCGGGGCTGCCCCGCACCCCGCCACCGCCGCGATTCACTATTGCTTGAAAGTGGCGGGCGACCATCGTAGAATCCGGTCCGTCATCCGTCCGTTTGCCGCGATGATCCCGGATTTCGGACTCCAGCCGACAACCAACCATGAAACCGATGCAATTCATCCCATACCCGCGGAGCGCCCGGCCCTGCGCATTCGCCCTGTCCATCTTCGCCCTTTGTTCCGCGTTCGTCCTGGACGCGTCGGCCGAACCCCCAGTCACCGCAGGGAAGAAGCCCGCGGCCGCCGGGAAGAAGGCCGCAGCCACCGGGAAAAAGCCCGCGGCCGAAACGGCGTTCCGGTCGAAGTCGAAGACGATCATGCTTCCCGGGGACGTGCCCCTGGTTCTGCATTCCGTTCCCGGCGGGCTCTGGTTCGCGGAGACGGAAACGACGCGGGCGCAGTGGACGGCGGTGATGGGAGCGTCGCCCGCCCCGTCGAAGAACGAGCCCGCGTGGAAGTCGGCGCCGAACTACCCCGTCGTCGACCTGACCTACGAGGAGGTCCTTTCGTTCCTCCGGAAGGCGAATGCCCTGGACTCCGTCAAGGCGGCGGGGTTCGCATGCCGCCTGCCGACGAAGGAGGAGTGGGTGGAAACCGCCAGAACGGGCGATCGGGCCGCTCCGGGGAAAGAGGCGTCCGAAACCGGTTCCGAGGAATCGCCGGATCAACCCGACGGCGCTTTCGGGCCCGGGCCCGTCGCCCGGGGACCGGCGAACGCCTACGGGCTTCGCGACATGGAGGGGAACGTCTCGGAAATGACGTCGACGTTCGGGTTTTCTCCCGAGCTCCTGGTCGCCTGCGGGAGCTCCTTCATAGATGATGATGATGATGATGATGATGATGATGATGATGATGATGATGATGATGCGGAGGAGGAAGAAATAGACTGGTCCGCCGAAAACACCTTTTTCAAGGACCGGAAGTCAAGGTTCACCACGGGCTTCCGGATTTGCGCGGTCCGCGGGGAGGCGGAGATCGCGAAGGCGCTCGACGGACTGCGGGCCATGACCGCGGAAGAGGAACAGATGGCTTTCCAGGAAGCACGGCGGGCGAAACTCGAGAAAATGCGGGAAGACAGGGAACGGGAGCAGAGCAGGAAGCGCGAGGCCGCGGAGCGGAAGGTCCGCGAAGCCGTTTCCGGGAAGACCGTCCCGGGTTTGGTCGCCGACATGGCGGCCGTTCCCGGAACGGGGTTCCTGATCGGACGGCGCGAGGTGACGCAGGCGGAGTGGTTCGCCGTGACGGGAAGCCCGTGCATGATTCCCATCGACAACCTGGATTTCGTCGCGCCGGACCTGCCCGCCATCTGCGTTTCCCTTGACGATTGCCTGGGATTCCTGGAGAAGCTCAACGCGACCCCGGCCGCGAAGGAATCGGGCCTCGTCTTCCGTCTTCCGGCGCCCTCCGAATGGACGTTCGCCTGCCGTGCCGGAACGACGGGGGACTACTGCCGGCTTCCGGACGGAACGGAGATCGGGCCGGACGACCTCGGCCGGGTCGCCTGGTTCCAGGACAATTCCGGCAAGCGGCCGCATCCCGTCGGGCAGAAGGAGCCGAATGCGTTCGGACTTTTCGACATGATCGGCAACGTGGAGGAACATACCTTCGTGGACATCCTGGCCGAAGCGGACATCGCCGGCTTTTATGGCGGAAGTTGGATGGATTCGGCCGACCGTTGCACGACGCCGAGCGGGGAGTCCTCGTCCGCCCATTCCGTAGCCGGTCGTGCCCACCGGTTCGCCTCGAAAGGATTCCGCCTGGCCGCGGACGCGCCCGATGTTTCCAAACGTGCCGCGCCGGCGAAGGCCGGGAAGAAGGCGTCGTCGGGTCGCTCCGGCAAACAGATCCCGGAGAAAAACGCCGCCCGGGCGGAGAAAGAGGCGGCTGCCGCCGAATCGGAACGGACGAAACGAAGCCAACGCTTCACGGCCCAGGATGCATGGGGGGGCATGGCGGCCGCGGAGGCGGTTTCCATCGCGGCCTCCGAAGAAACGGATGCGGCGCGCCGGTCCGAGGCAAAGGCGCTTGCGGCCGCGGCCAAGGCTGTCCGGGCCCGGGCCGCCGCCATCATGAAGGGAAGCGGAACGCTGCCGGATTTCGACGAGAACGACCTGGTGTCCGTGAAGGAGGCCGCGCGGGGCTCGGCCCGGCTCGATCCGGCCGAGGCATTGGATCTTCTCCGGCAAGCCGACGCCCTCAAGGATTCGTGCGAGGCGTTCTTCGGGACGAAGGATCGTCCGGGCGCCGATTTCTCCGCGTTGCTCGCCAAGGCGTTCTCAAGGGCGGACAAGCTCAAGGAAGCCCTGAAGTCGGCCAACTTCGACTGGGACGACGACATTGCGTGCCGCGAGGCGGTCGCATTGCTGGAGGCCCGCGTCACGACGCTTTCGGCCCTGCCCACGAACGGCGTTCCGGAAATGCTCCTCGTCCCCTTCCGGAAGAGTCTGTCAAGGCATCTTTCGGCCCTTCGGGACATGTCCGCGATCCTCCGGAAGGGGCCGCCGGACGGAATCGTCTCCAAGGGGGACTTCGACGACCTGGACGAACCGGTTTCCGAGGCGGAAGAATCGTTCAGGGAGGCAAGGGAAATGGTAAAGGAATTTTCGGGATCGGTTCCGCCCCTTCGCGAGATCGTCGAAATGCTCTAGGCGAGCGGATCGAATCGGCTTCGCCATGCCGGATGCGTGGCCGGCGGGACCCGGCGGTCTCGAACCTCAGGATGAAACCGGAGGCAAACGCCAAGCGGGCGCGGGCGGCTCGAGCCGCCCGCGCCCGCTCCAGCTTCCGATCGCCGCGCTAGAAGCCGACGTTGAGGATCGGCAGGAAGGGGACCTCGTGGTCCTCGATGACGTTCACGAGGCCGAGCTGGACGCCCTCGAAGTGCTTGGCGTGGTTCCAGACGCCGACCTGGAGGCCCGCGCCGCGGTTGCAGACGTTCACGACGCCGATCTGCGCGCCCGCCATGTCGCCGGCGTTCGCGAAATCGTCGAGGTCCATGCAGATGTTGGCGACGCCGACCTGGAGGCCGGCGAGCGAGTCGGTGCGGCACACGATCGCGACCTGGGTGCCGGCGACGAAGTCCGATTCGGCGTAGCCGCCGGCCTGGAGGCCGCCGACGAAGTCCGCCACGTTCACGTAGCCGGCCTGGATGCCGTAGAACTCGCCTGCGCGGTTCGCGAGGCCCGCGGCCTGGATGCCGTAGGACGGCGCCTCGCCGCCGGCGACGTTGAAGAAGCCCGCGGCCTGGATGCCGTAGAGGGAATCGCCCGCGAGGTTCGCGAGGCCCGCCTGGAGGCCGCCGACGGTGCCGTCGACGAGGTTGAACAGGCCCGCCTGGATGGCGTATTCGTCGCCGAGCGTGCGGCCGAGCAGCGTGCAGACGTCGAGGCCGTACACGTTGCGGTTCTCCGCGGAGAGGATGCCGAGGCGCAGGCCGAGGACGTCGACGTCCGCCCCGCCGATTTGCAGGCGCGGGTCGATCGCGAAGTCGGCGAACCAGCGCTCGGCGTCGTCCGGGACCGCGGGACGGGAGACGAGCCAGGCGTTCCAGAGGCCCTTCTCCGGCCCGCGGACGCCGCCGATCTCGCGCGGATCCAGGCCCTGGAGGGCGACGTTCGATTCGCGGAACCCGACGTAAAGCGCCTCGCCCACGTCGAAGAGCACGTAGCCGGCGGCGGCCGCCGCCGCAAAGCCGGCGGCTCCGCCGACGATGCCGAGCGGCGCGGCGGCGCCGGCGTAGAGGGCGCTTTCGCAGGCGTTGCCGAACGAGGCGGCGGCGGCGGGGCGGGGGAGGACGAGAGCGGCGACGGCGGTCGCGGCGACGGCGGAGCGGGCGGGGATGCGCATGGTGTTTTGCGGATGGGGTGGATGGGATGTCGTCCCTTTGACGGATTCCCCGTCCGGACTATTCATTCCGTTCCCCGTCGACACCGCGTTCCGGGCCGATCCGGGCGCGGCGCCCGCCTATTTCTTCCGCAGGTCGAGGACGCGGCGGATCTTGCCTTCGGAGCGGGGCAGGGTGTGCGGCTCCACCAGCGTGATCTTCGCGGTGAGGCCGGTGATGGACTTCACGGCCGCGCCGACGCGCTTGCGGAGCGCTTCCAGGTGGCGGATGTCGTCGGAGAAGTTTTCCGGCGTCACCTCGACCTTCACCTCCAGCGTGTCGAGCGCGCCGGTGGGCGTGACGACGATCTGGTAGTGCGGGAGGACTTCCGGCACCTTCAGGAGGCCCGATTCGACCTGCGACGGGAAGAGGTTCACGCCGTGGACGATGATCATGTCGTCGCTGCGCGCGTTGATGCGCGCGATGCGGCGCACGGTGCGGCCGCAGGGGCAGGGCGCCGTTTCGATGCGCGTGAGGTCGCGCGTGCGGTAGCGGATCATCGGGCAGCCGGTGCGGTCGAGCGTCGTGAAGACGAGCTCGCCCGACTCGCCGTCGGGCAGCGGCTCGAGCGTGTCCGGGTCGATCACCTCGGGGTAGAAGTGGTCCTCGAAGATGTGCAGGCCCGTGCGGTGGACGCAGTCGCCGCCGACGCCGGGGCCGGCGATCTCGGTGAGGCCGTAGATGTCGTGGGCGACGAGGCCGGTCGCCTCCTCGATCTTGCCGCGCATCTCCTCGGTCCAGGGCTCGGCGCCGAAGAAGCCGTGCCGGAGGTTCATCTCCTTGCGGAAGTCGATGCCCTTCTTCTGGCCCTCGTCGAGGATGTGCAGGAAGTAGGACGGCGTGCAGGCGATCGTCGTGACGCCGAGGTCCTTCATGAGCATGATCTGGCGGTCGGTGTTGCCGCCGGAGATCGGCAGGACCGCGCAGCCGTAGGCCTCCGCGCCGTAGTGCAGCCCGAGGCCGCCGGTGAAGAGGCCGTAGCCGTAGGCGACCTGGACGACGTCGTTGGGGGTCACGCCGCCCATCGCGAGGCAGCGCATCACGCCGTTCTTCCAGACCTCGATGTCGTTGAGCGTGTTCGGGATGCAGATCGGCTTGCCGGTCGTGCCGGAGGAGCAGTGGTAGCGGACGATCTCGCTGTTGGGCGCCGCCTGCAGGCCGACGGGGTACTCGTCGCGCAGGTCGGTCTTCATCGAGAAGGGCAGGAGCTTGATGTCCTTCAGCGTCTTGACGTGCTCGGGCCGCACGCCGCGTTCGTCGCAGCGCTTGCGGAAGAGCGGCACGCGCTCGTACGCGTACTTCACGATGAACTGCAGGCGGTGGAGCTGCAGGGCGCGCATCTGGTCGACCGGGAGGTAGTCCAGGGCGGAAACGGGGTGGACCGGCGTGGCGGAGTCCGTGGCGTAGGTGAAACTGCTCATGGTGGCGTTGTCGTTTGCCGCGCAAAACGCGGGACGGGCCGAACAATACCACACGCGCGCCTCCGCCCGCAAGAAAAAACGGCGGCCGTCCCGCGCGCGAGAGGCGGCCGCTTGCGCGCGCGGACCGATTTTGCTAGGCTTCCGGGCCATGAATCCGTTCGAAACCTTTTCCCCCGACGCCAAGAAGGCGATCCAGATCGCCAACCGCGAGGCGCACGGCTTCGGCCAGACGGCCATCGGGACCGAGCACCTGCTGCTCGGCCTGGCGAGCCTGGCCGAAGGCCCCTGCGCGATGGCGATGGAGGCCATGGGCCTTTCCCTCGAAGCCGTCCGCTGGAACGTCGAGAAGCACGTTTCGCAGGGCGGCGGCACCACGGACGAGCTCGGCATGCTGCCGTTCACGCCGCGCACGAAGAAGGTCCTGCAGTTCGCCGCCGCGGAGGCGCATTCCTGGCGCTCGCGCGCCGTCGGCGCCGAGCACCTGCTCCTCGCGATCCTGCGCGAAGGGGAGGGCGTCGCCGCGAAAGTCCTCGCCGACCTCGGCGCCACGTTCGAGAAGGCCGAGGAGGCGCTGCGCGACGCCGTGTCGGCCGAGCGCGAGGACGAAGAGGAGCGCGCCGAGGAGGAGCGCGAGGAGCGCGAGGAGCGCGGGGAATCCGGGGGGAAGGACGACGACGACGGCCCGGCGCCCGGCGATCCGGAGCCCGAGATCGGGCCCGACGGCCCGTCCGGCCCCCACGCGGGCCGCAAGGGCGGCCGCGGCCGGGGGACGCCCGCGCTCGACACGTTCGGCCGCGACCTCACGGCCCTCGCGCGCAAGGGCAAGCTCGACCCGATGGTCGGCCGCCGCGAGGAGCTCGCGCGGCTCGTCCAGGTCCTCTGCCGCCGCAACAAGAACAACGCCGCCTTGATCGGCGAGGCGGGCGTCGGCAAGACGGCCGTCGTCGAGGGCCTCGCGCAGGCGATCGCCGCGGGCGAGGCGCCCGAGCCCATGCTCAAGAAGCGCATCGTGTCGCTCGACCTCACGCTGCTCGTGGCCGGCACCAAGTACCGCGGCCAGTTCGAGGAGCGCATCAAGGCGATCCTCGACGAGACGCGCCGCAGCGGCGACGTGATCCTGTTCGTGGACGAAATCCACACGCTCGTGGGCGCCGGCGGCGCCGAGGGCGCGATGGACGCCGCGAACATCGTGAAGCCCGCGCTCGCCCGCGGCGAACTGCAGTGCATCGGCGCCACGACGCTCGACGAGTACCGCAAGTCGATCGAGAAGGATCCCGCGCTCGAGCGCCGCTTCCAGACGATCCGCGTGGACGAGCCAAGCGAGGAGGAGGCCGTGGAGATCCTCCGCGGCATCGCCCCGCGCTACGAGGCGTTCCACAAGGTGCGCTACGCCCCCGGCGCGCTCGAGGCCGCCGCGCGCCTCTCCGCGCGCTACGTCCCCGGCCGGCAGCTGCCCGACAAGGCGATCGACCTCATAGACGAGAGCGGCGCCCGCGCGCGCATCGCGTCGTCCGCGAAACCGCCCGAGTTCAAGGAGGAGGCCGCCGCCGTCGCGGCGCTCCTCGCCGAGAAGGAGAAGGCCGTGAAGGCCCAGGACTTCGAGGCCGCGGCCCGCCTGCGCGACGAGGCGAAGGCCCGCTCGGAAGCGCTCAAGAAGCGCGAGGAGGACTGGGCGAAGGAGCACGGCGGCGACACGGTGGAGATCACCGAGGACGACATCACGGAAACGCTTTCGCGTTCCACCGGCATTCCCGTCAAGCGGATGGGCAAGGACGAGATGGCGCGCCTGCTCGACCTGGAGAAGGAACTCGGTTCGGTCGTCGTCGGCCAGCCCGAGGCGATCGCCACGATCGCCCGCGCGCTTCGCCGCTCGCGCACCGGGCTCCGCGACCCGCGCCGCCCGATCGGCTCGTTCCTCTTCCTCGGACCGACGGGCGTCGGCAAGACGCTCCTCGCGCGGACCCTCGCGCAACAGTTCTTCGGCGACGAAAAGGCGCTCGTCCAGGTCGACATGTCCGAATACGCCGAACGCCACGAGGTTTCGCGCCTCGTCGGCGCGCCCCCCGGCTACGTCGGCTACGACCAGGGCGGCCAGCTCACCGAACGCGTGCGGCGCCGCCCCTACAGCGTCGTGCTCTTCGACGAGGTCGAGAAGGCGCACCCGGACGTCATGCAGACGTTCCTGCAGATCCTCGACGAGGGGCGCCTCACGGACGGCCAGGGCCGCAAGGTCGACTTCCGGAACACGGTCGTCATCCTCACGTCGAACCTCGGCGTCGACGCGGCGAAGAGCGGCCGCTCGTTCGGCTTCGGCGCGGGCGGGGCGGACGCGCTCCAGGCGCAGGTGCGCGAAACGATGCTCGACGCCGCGAAGAAGGCGTTCCGGCCGGAGCTGCTGAACCGCTTCGACGCGCAGATCGTCTTCCGCCGGCTCGAGAAGGACGACATCGTCAAGATCGTCGACATCGAGCTCAAGTCGCTTCGCGCGCGCCTCGCCGCGCAGGGCCTGAAGCTCGAGCTTTCGCGCGCCGCGATGGACGACCTGGCGTCCGTCGGCCTCGATCCGGCCTACGGCGCGCGCCCGCTGCGCCGCGCGATCGAGAACCGGCTCGAGGACCCGCTCGCGGACGCGATCCTGCGCGGGCGCTTCGAGCCGCCGTGCACGATCTCCGTCTCGCCGGGCAAGGACGGCAAGGGCTTCTCGTTCAAGGCCCGCCGGACGAAGCCGGCGGACCCGGAACCGCCGGAGGCGCTTCCTCCGCGTTGACGCGGCGGCGGCGTTGGCGTAGAATGTCCGGCCACTTCGGAACGAAACGCCATGAAGATCACCGCCGACCAGCTCCGCAACCTCTACCTCGAGTTCTTCAAGTCCAAGGGCCACGCCGTCATTTCCGGCGCCTCGCTCATCCCGGAGAACGACCCCACCGTCCTCTTCACGACGGCCGGCATGCACCCGCTCGTGCCCTACCTCATGGGCAAGATGCCGCACCCCGCCGGGACGCGCCTCACGGACGTGCAGAAGTGCGTCCGCACGGGCGACATCGACGAGGTGGGCGACAGCGCGCACCTCACGTTCTTCGAGATGCTCGGCAACTGGTCCCTGAACGACTACTTCAAGAAGGAGGCCATCTCCTGGAGCTTCGAGTTCCTCACGACGAAGCTCGGCTTCTCGCCCGACCAGCTCTCCGTCACGGTCTTCCGCGGCGAGGAGGGCATCCCGGCCGACTCCCCGAGGAGCGCATCTACCGCCTCCCGCGCGAGGACAACTGGTGGGGTCCCGCCGGCGAGACCGGCCCCTGCGGTCCGGACACCGAGATGTTCATCGACACGGGCAAGGAGAAGTGCGGGCCCGACTGCCGCCCCGGCTGCCACTGCGGCAAGTACATCGAGATCTGGAACGACGTCTTCATGCAGTACCAGAAGACGGAGGACGGCAAGTTCGTCCCGCTCGGCCGCCATAACGTCGACACCGGCATGGGCGTCGAGCGCACGATCTGCATGATGAACGGCCTGCCCACGGTCTACGACACCGACGTCTTCGCGCCGATCATGGCCAAGATCAAGGAGCTCTCCGGCAAGGCGTCGTTCGACACGCCGGAGGACGTCCGCTCCTCGCGCGTCGTCGCCGACCACATGCGCACCGCGACGTTCATTCTCGGCGACCAGAAGGGCGGCGTCACGCCCGGCAACGTCGGCGCGAACTACGTCCTGCGCCGCCTCATCCGCAGCGCCGTGCGCCACGCGCGCCGCCTCGGCATCGCCCCCGGCTTCACCGAAAAGATGGCCGCGGTCATCGTCGACGAGTACAAGCACGTCTACCCCGAGCTCGACCAGAACCGCGAGCGCGTGTTCCAGGAGCTCCTGGCCGAAGAGACGCGCTTCGGCAAGACGCTCGACGAGGGCAAGCGCGAGTTCGACAAGACCGTCGCCGGCATCCGCCGCAAGAACGAGTTCATGGGCGCGAAGGACCCGAACTACGTCCCCGACACGCAGATCTCCGGCAAGCAGGCCTTCCGCCTCTACGACACCTACGGCTACCCGCTCGAGATGACGCAGGAGCTCGCGAAGGAGGCCGGTTTCACGGTCGACGTGGCTGGGTACCAGGAGTGCTTCAAGGCGCACCAGGAGCTCTCCCGCGCGAACGTCGGCTCCGCCAAGTCGGGCCTCGCCGAGCACAGCGAGGAGACGACGGCGCTGCACACCGCCACGCACCTGCTGCACAAGGCGCTGAAGATCGTCCTCGGCGACCACTGCAACCAGAAGGGCTCCAACATCACCGCCGAGCGCCTGCGCCTCGACTTCACGCACGGCGAGAAGATGACGCCCGAGCAGATCAAGGCGGTCGAGGACCTCGTGAACGAGCAGATCAAGGCGGACCTGCCGGTCTACCGCGACATGATGACGCTCGAGGAGGCCCGCGCCGCCGGCGCGACCGCGCTCTTCTCGAGCAAGTACACCGACGAGAAGCTCTCCGTCTACACGATGGGGCGCACGCGCGACGACTTCTTCTCTAAGGAGGTCTGCACTGGTCCGCACGTGGAGCACACGGGCGTCCTCGGGCACTTCAAGATCAAGAAGGAGGAGAGCTCCTCCGCCGGCGTCCGCCGCATCAAGGCGGTGCTCGAGCGGTAGCCCCGGCCAAGTATGGCCGGGCACGGAACGGACCGGCGGCGAGAACCCCGGCTTCCGAGCGAAGCGAGATACGACGGGATGCGCGCGACGGCGGAGCCGTCGCGCGCATCCCTCGCTAGCGCATGTGAACGTCGCGCTGCGGGAAGGGAATCGTGAGGCCGGCGGCCTCGAGCGCCTCCTTGCCGGCGCGGGTGAGGTCGCGGCGGGCGGGCCAGTAGTCGGCCTTGGCGACCCAGAGGCGCAGAGAGAGGTTGACGGCGCTCTCGCCGAGGCCGTCCACGAAGACCTCGACGGGCTTGCCTTCGACGCGGCGCGCCTCGCGCTCGCCGAGCGCAAGCAACGCGCGGAGGCCCGCCTCGATCGAATCGGAGTACGCGATCGAGAAGACGAGGCGGATCTGGCGTTCCGGGTTGCGGTCGTAGTCGACGATCGGCTCGTCGCGCAGGATGCGGTTCGGGACGGAGACGAACAGGCCTTCGGGCGTGCGCAGGTCGGTCGAGAAGAGTCCGATGCGCGTGACGGTCCCGAAGGAACGGCCGTCGGACGTTTCGCGGAAGGAGATGAAGTCGCCCACGGAGATCGGCCGCAGGAAGACCAGCTCCAGGCCGGCCGCGACGTTGCTGAGCGTGTCCTTGAGCGCGAGGCCGATCGCGATGGCGAGGCCGCCGAAGGCGGTGAGCACGCCGTTCGTGTTCACGCCGAGCGCGTTGAGCGCGGCGACGAGGCCGAAGAGCCAGATGCTCCACGCCACCGCGCCGCCGGCGAAACGCTCCACGGCGGAGTCCGAGTGCGGGAGGCGGCGGACGAGCGCGCGGACGAGCCGCCCGGCGTAGAAGCCGGCCGCGCCCGCGGCCGCGACGATCAGGACCGCCGGCAGCAGGTGCCGCGCGGCGTAGTCCGAGGTGAGGAGCTGCAGGAGACGGTCTTTCATGGCGCCGGCGGGAAAAGGGTGGTGCCCCAGAGAGGGTTCGAACCTCCGACACCCGGTTTAGGAAACCGGTGCTCTGTCCAACTGAGCTACTGGGGCGGAAACGCGCCGGATTCTAGCGGTTCGCACCGCCGCGTGTCAACAGCCGCTTCGCCGCGCGCGCCGCGCCGCCGGCAAACGCTTGCGCGAACGCCGGCAATGGGGTATGATTGAATCGTTCCCGCACGTTTCGGGCCCCGCCGTCCCTCCAATCGTTCACGGACTTCCGGCATGGACACCTTTCCCCGCTTCCGCCGTCTCGCCGCGATTGCGGCGCTTCTTCCGTTCCTCGCAGATCCCGCGCAGGCCGCCGAGGTGTCCTCCGACCTTGCCGCCCGCGCCGCGAAGGCGTGGGTCGACCGCGGCTACGCGATGGGCAAGCTCCCCGCCGGCCGGACCGTCTCCGCGGTCGACGAAGTCGAGGACCCCGCCACGGGCGCGCAACTGCGCGTCGTCAAGTTCGAGGGCGGCGGCTACGTCGTGCTCTCGGCCGACGATCTCGTCGATCCCGTGATCGCCTTCTCCGAGACGGGCGACGGAATCGTCCTCGACGACAACAACCCCTTCTGGGCGCTACTGCGAGGCGACATCGCCGCGCGCGAAGCCGCCGCGGGCGTCGAGCGCGGCGGGGCGGGGAAGGGGAGCGCCCGGCGCGCGGCGTCCGCCGAACCGACCGCCAGCCAGAAGAAGTGGGCGGACCTGCTCGCGGACGGGGGCTCGAAGCCGCAGACGCGCGCGGCGGTCGCCGCGCCATCCGACCTCCGCGTCGATTCGTTCGTCGAGAGCCGGTGGAACCAGAGCACGGTATACACTTCCGGAACGACATACAACTGCTACAACTACTACACGCCGAACAACTACGTTTGCGGCTGCGTCGCGACGGCCGGCGCCCAGATCATGCGCTACTGGCAGTGGCCGCAAACGGCCGTGACGCCCAGGACGCAGACATGCCAGGTCGACGGTTCCTCGGTTTCCAAGACGATGCAGGGCGGTGTCTACGACTGGGCGTCGATGCCGCTCGTCCCCGCGGGCGGCGTCACGGAGGCGCAGTGCCAGGCCATCGGCAAGCTGACCTACGACATCGGCGTGTCCGTCGGCATGAAGTGGAAGTCGAACGGCAGTGGTTCGAACATCTTCGGCCTCGTCCTGCGGTTCCAGGACACGTTCGGCTACGCCAACGCCGTCGCCGCGCGTTTCGACGACGAGCATCCGTTCTCCCTCGACGAACTCAAGGCCGCCGTCATCCCGAACTGCGACAGGCGCGCGCCGGTCGGAGTGGGCGTCGAGCGCGTCCAGGACGGGAATCACTACGGCCATGCGGTGCTTGCGGACGGCTATGGCTGGACCGACGGCGAGTTCTGCATCCACGTCAACTGCGGCTGGGGCGGAAGCGGCGACGCCTGGTACGTGCCGCCCGACATCGAAAAATACACGGTCATCGACCAGCTCGTCTTCAATGTATTTCCCGAGCAAACCGGTTCGATCCTTTCCGGACGAATCCTCGACGCCTCGGGTACGCCGGTCGCCGGGGCGTCCGTCGTCCTCCAGCGCGGTTCCTCGACGGTGGACACCGCGACGAGCGACGAGAACGGAATCTACGCGTTCGTGGCCGCGGCGGGATCCTATCTCGTGACGGCGACGAAGGACGGCGTCTCCGCGACAATCGGCGTCGATCTTGGTGCGACGACGGGCGTCCCCCTCGTTGCCGGCGGGACGGGCAGCTGGTATACAGGCTCCTATGCCACGATCGGCAACTCCTACGGCAACGACATCGCGCTTACCGGAATGGCCGCCACGCCCGCGCCGGTCTTCGATCCCGAAGGCTGCCTCTTCTACCCGACGACCAACGTGACGATCACCTGCGCCGATCCGTTCGCGACGATCCGCTACACGCTCGACGGAACCGAGCCGACGGAAACGAGCACAGCCTACACGGGGCCGATCCTCGTCGACGATGACGTCACGATCCGGGCCCGTGCGTTCTCGTCCGGCAAGAACCCGAGCCCGATTGTTGCCGAAACCTACACCTACGACGCCGCCCAGGGCGCGCCGAAGGGCGACTACTTCGACAATCCGATCAAGATCTCCGGCGCGAGCGGCACGCGCGTGATCGAAGACAACGCGAACTACACGGTAGAACCCGGCGAGCCCTATCATACACGACGTCCAAGCGGTAGCAACAGCTACACATACAGTTACCAGTATCGCACCATTTGGTACCTGTGGACGGCTCCGGGAAGCGGGACGATGACGTTTTTGACATCCGCTAGGGGCGGCGGGTACATATATCCGACCTATATCGCCGTCTACACGGGCAATACGCTTTCATTGGACAATCGACAGACTTTTGCGTACGAGTATGATGAATCGAGCTACGTGACGACTCTTGAGATGGAGGTTTCGCAAGGCACGACCTACCGCATCGTCGGGATGATGGGATACGATGGTTCCGGTGCGTTCACGCTGTCTTGGTCCGGCAACCTGACGGTGCAGAAGACGCCCTACGAGACGTGGGCGGACAACAATGTGTCCGGCGGCGCGCCGGATGAAGTCACGGGCGGCGTCGAGAACGCGTTCCGCTACGTGTTCGGAAAGCCGACCGAGACCTTCTCGCCGATTTTGTCCGCCGCGCCCGGCGCGGGCGGCGGATCGGTCCTGCGGCTCCCGGGCGTCGTCAACGCCGAGGGCGTCACGCTCAAGGTCCTCTCCACGACGAACGTTTCGGACTGGACGTCCGCGGCCCTCGACGAGCGGACGGTTACCGTCGGCCAAGACGGGACGGTGAATCTTCCCGTCGGCGGCCCCGTCCGCTTCTTCCGCCTCAAGGCGGAAGTCGAGTAGTTGCCCGCGCCTGCTGAAGCGGCCTTCCGGCTCGGAGCCCCCCCCCACTGTACATTCGTGTACTTTGCCAGACGGCCCCGGTTCTGCTAGACTCCCCCGCCATGAACGCCACCAAACGCACATCCAAGCCCCGTCCGCTCACCTTCCTCATCGTCGGCGCCGGCGGCCGCGGTTTCGTCTACGCCGACCTCGCGAAGAAGATTCCCGCCAAGGCGAAGGTCGTCGCCGTCGCGGAGCCCCGCGACTTCCACCGCGAGAAGATGGCGCGCGAGCACGGCATCGCGCCGGAGCTCGTCTTCCGGACCTGGCAGGAGGCCGCCGCCGCGGGCCGCGTCGCCGACTGCGTCGCGATCTGCACGCAGGATGCCGACCACGAGGCGTGCGTGAAGGCGTTCGCGCCGCTCGGCTACCACATCCTCCTCGAGAAGCCGATGGCGCCGACCGCCGCCGCGTGCAGGCGCATCGTCGCCGAGGTGCGGAAGCACGGCAACGCCTTCGCCGTCTGCCACGTCCTGCGCTACACGGCCTACTCGCGCATCGTGAAGAAGCTCGTCGACTCCGGCCGCATCGGCGACGTCGTCACGGTCGAGCACCTCGAGCCCGTCGGGTACTGGCACCAGGCGCACTCGTTCGTCCGCGGCAACTGGCGCAACGAGAAGGAGAGCTCCTTCATGCTGCTCGCGAAGGCGTGCCACGATGTGGACTGGCTCTCGTTCGTCATCGGCCGGCCCTGCCGCCGCGTCTCGTCGTTCGGGTCGCTCTCGTTCTTCAAGAGGGAGAACCAACCCGCCGGCGCCGCGGACCGTTGCCTCGACTGCAAGCTCTCGCGCAAGTGCCCGTGGTCCGCCAAGGAGTTCTACTTCAAGCGCCTCGCCGACCCGAAGCAGCACGGCTGGCCGCTCGACGTCGTCGACCCGACCTTCACGAAGAAGAACCTGACGAAGGCGCTGCGCGAGGGTCCCTACGGTCGCTGCGTCTTCGCGTGCGACAACGACGTCGTCGACCACCAGGTCGTGAACTTCGAGTACGAGGGGGGCGTCACGGCGTCCTTCACGATGACGGCCTTCGCGCCGATGGGCGGGCGCCGCACGCGCATCTTCGGCACGAAGGGCACGATCGAGACCGACGACAGCTCGACGATCCGGATCTGCGACTTCCTCACGGGGAAGACGGAGACGATCGACACGAACGCGTCCGGCGCGAGCATGGCCGGCGGCCACGGCGGCGGCGACAACGGGATCATGGACGCCTTCTGCACCGCCATCCTCGAGAACAAACCCGGGCTCATCGTCTCCGGCGTAGACGCCACGATCGAGTCGCACCTCACGGTCTTCGCCGCCGAGCGCTCCCGCCGCACCGGCCGCACCGTCTCCCTGCGGTAGCCGGGGGAGAAGTGCGTCAGGGCCGCGTGTAGCGGAGGCGGTAGAAGGCGGCCGGGGCGTCGGGATCCGGCAGGGGCGAAATCATTTCCGGCGGGGCGGGGGAGAGGTCGAGGACCGGCTCGAAGGCGTCGAGCAGGTTCGTGGCGCCGAGAATTTCATAGGTTCCCGCGAGGTTGGTGTAGGCCAGCCACGCGAGGCGCCAGGCGGTTTCGCCGGGCGCGGGCGGGACGAGGAACGCGCGCAGCGGGGCGTCCGCGGCGTCGAGCGGGTCGGAGCCGAGGCGCGCCTCCTGCCAGGTGAGCAGGCCGTCGCGGTCGGGGTCGAGCGCGGCCTCCGCCTCGGCGGGGCGGTTGGTGAGGCCGTGTGCGGCGAGCCACGCGGCGTCCGGGACGGCGTCCGCGGGCGGGCGCGCGGCGAAGACGGCGTGGACGGCGTGGTTGCCGTCGAGCGTCAGGTCCAGGTCCGCGGGGGCGGCGGCGCCGACCGGCGCACCGGGCAGCGGCGCGCCGTCGAGGATCGCGTCGGCGAGGAGGGCGCCGTCGTCGGGGTCGAAGCCGAGCGTGGCGACGGCGGGACCCGGGAAGAGGGTTTCGCCGGCGGGCGTGGCTCGGCCGGGGCCCTCGGACGTGACGACGAGCCGCCGCGCGGGGTTCTCGACGGCGACCGGAACGGTCAGGACGGCCGGATGGCGCGGGTCGTTCTGGCGGATGTCCAGGAGCAGGCGGTCCATCTCCATCGGGCCGAGGCCGGCGTTGTCCGCGCGGAGCGTCACGACGGCTTGTTCGCCGGGGGCCAGCGAGAGCTCGTTGGTTGAAAGAGAGGCCCAATCGGCGCGTTTCGTGCGGGGCGTGATCTCGACGTCGTCGATCCGCCAGCCGGTGTAGACGGTGTAGTTGTCGGAGACGAACCGGAAGCGGACGCGCACGGGTTCGGCCGCGGCGGCGGCGTCCGGGGCGAGCGCGGCGAGGTCGGCGGCGAGGGGCTCCCAGCCGTCGGTGAAGCCCAGGCACGGCGTCCCGGGCGGCAGCGCGGCGGTGGATTTGCTGCGGACGGCCGGGTAGCCGCCGTCGGGCGCGAGCGGAGTCCAGTCGCCGTCGCCGGCGGCGGTCTCGAGGACGCCTGCGTCCCACATGAGGAGGGTGTCGTCGGCGTCGGCGCCTTCGCATTCGAAGTCGGCGAGATGCCAGAGGGCGAGGCGCGGCGCTTCGGCGCCGGGCGCGTCGGCGGGCCAGAGGCGCACGGGCGGCGTGGCGAGCGCGTCGTCGGCTCCGCTCAGGTAGTAGGGGTTCCCGTCGTACTTGGCGTTGCTCCAGGCGTTCGAGGGACTGCGGGAGTCGACGCCCCCGATGTGCCAGAGGCTCGCCTGGCCGGTCCCGCTGGTCGCGGTCCAGCCGCCGGGGCCGCTTTCCATGTCGTCCGCGAAGCCCACCGGCGCGAACGCGAAGGAAAGCTCCAGCGGGATGCTGCCGGTGTTGGCGAACGAGAAGAGGACATTGGTCTCGGCGAAGGCAAGGATGGTGGACGGGCCGTCCTGGACGAGGCCCGGCCAGCGCACCTCGAAGGTGCAATTGGTGGTTCGCGATTCGAGGCCGGCGGCGTCGAGCGCAGAAACGGCGTAGGCGAAGACGTCGCGGTCGGCGGCGGTGGCGGGCGTGTCGACGCCCCAGACGCCGCCGCCTTCGTCCGCCATCTCGAACGTGCGCTCGGCCTTGCCGTTGCGGCGCAGGTGGAGTCGCATGGAGGCGACGTCGCCGCCGTCGGACGCGGTCGCGCGGACATGGACCGGCAGGAGGCGCGTCCAGGGCGAGGGGACGGGCTCGACCGCGACGACCGGCGGTTCGGGCGTGGAGCCGGGGTCGAGCGGGTCGGTGCGGTCGGCGGCCTCGACGGCGTTCTCCCAGCCGTCGTCGTCCGGGTCGTCGTCGCGTCCGGCGCCGCCCGCGGGGAAGAAGCGCTCCTCGAACCAGTCCGGGAGGCCGTCGCCGTCGGTGTCGAGCTCGGCGGGACGGTAGCGGGCGACGAGCGTGCGCGGGGCGTCCGCAATCGCGACGGGGCCGGCCGCCAGCGGGGCAGGGGAGGAGGCGTCGGGCCAGCGCGCGCCGTCGAGCGTCCAGCCCGCGAAGTCGAATCGCGCGCCGTCCGCGTCCGCGAGGCTCGCGGACGCGACGACGGACGTCGCGCCGCCGAGCGGCGTCCAGAGGACTCGCGTCGGCGCGAGCGCGGCGGGGTCGGTCGCGACGCGCAGCGCGGCCTGCTCCTGCCAGCGCCAGACGAGCGAGCTGTCTTCTTCGAGGGCGAACTCGACGGCATTCGTCGCGCCGGCGGCGGGCGCGGATCCGGTGCCGATCCAGCCGAGGCAGGCGGTGCGGCGGCCCTCCGGATCCGTTTCGTCGGGGATCGCAGCCGGCGCCGAGACGCGCACGACGACGCCGGACGCGTAGGTCCACGTGCCGTAGGCGGGATCGGAGAAGCCCGCCGTGGCGGGGTCTCCGGCGATCGAGAGCGTCGCGTCGGGCCGGACGACGAACGTCCACGAGCCCGCCGCCGGCGCGACGGCGGCCGTCCCGGCGGCGATCCAGTACTCGATGGTCGAACCGATCGGCGCGGCCGGGATGTCCGCGCGGAACGCCGTGGCGGGGACCAACGGATCGTCCGCGTCGACGGCCTCCATCGGGGCGGACTGCTCCGCGCCGCCGTCCACGCGCCAGTGCAGGCGCACGGAAGACAGGTCCCAGAGGCCCTCGGCGCGGATCGTCGCTTCGACGGGATACGACGCCGCGGACGCCGGCTGGTCCGGGAGCGGCTCGTGCGCGATGGCGGGCTCGGTGCGGACCGCGCCGCGCAGGTAAAGGGCCCATGGCTGCGGGCCGACGGGGACGGCGTGCGCGGCGACGACGACCTCCCAGCGGCCGGTCGGCGCGGACGCCAGGTCGATGCGCTCGACGTTGTCCAGGCGGCCGGGCGCGCCGTTCGTCGCGCCGTCGGGCGCCACGAGGAGGAGGTCCAGGTCGTTCACGAGCGCCTTGCGGGTGCCGGCGAGTGCCGGCACATCGGTGTAGGCCAGCACGACCGCGAGCGGGAGCCCGGCTTCGTCGACGTCGAACGCGTAGCGCGCCTCGCCGCCGGTGGCGAGCGCCTCGGACGCGCCGCCGTCGTGCAGGACCGCGGTCGCGCCGCCGCCGGGGAGCAGCGTCGCCTCCAGGTCGACGAAGCCGTGCCCTTCGGCGTTGTTCGGGCGCGCGTCCGGGATTTCGCGGTAGGCGTCCGTTCCGTACTGGCCGGGCGCGAGCGAGCGGGCGCCGCCGCACAGCGCGGCCTTGAGCGCGGCCGCCGAGGGCGACTCCAGCGCGAAGCGGCGCTGCGTCCATTGCCGGAGCAGGACCGCCGCGCCGGCGGCGAGCGGCGTGGCCATGCTCGTTCCGCCGCTGAACATGTAGTTCGTGTTCGAGCCGAGGACGCCCCAGCTGGTGCCGCTCGCCAGCCGCGAGCGGGCCGATACGATGTCCGTCCCCGGCGCCACGACGTCGGGCTTGACGCGGCCGTCCGCGCACGGTCCGCGCGACGAGAACGCCGCCAGCCCCCGCGGGTTTCCCGCCGGCGGCGTGGAGATCCTGTCGGAGGCGACGGGCTCCGCGGGATAGTCGCTCCGCCAGACCTGCTTCCACGTGCGGGACGAATAGCCGCCGGAACCCGGCGCGCGCCCGCTTTCCGCCGCGCCGACCGTGAGCACGTTCTTCGCGGTGGACGGCGGCGCGATCGATCCGGCGTCGATCACGCCGTCCTTGTCGCGGTCGATGCCGCTGTTTCCGATTGCGGCGACCATCAGGAAGTCGGGATGGTCCCAGATGAATTCGTCCGCGGTCTGCGACAAGATGTCGTAGGTGCCGTAGTAGCCGCCGCCCCAGCTGTCGTTGTGGACGCGCGCCCCGAGGCCGTAGGCGTCGCCCAGCTGCAGGTTCAGGTCGTCGTAGACGACGAGGTCGGCCGCGCTGGCGTCCGCGATGGACTGCATCACCAGTTTCGCCGCGGGCGCCAGGCCGCGGTAGAGACCGTCCGACGCCGCGCCCGAGCCGAGCAGCGAGCCGGTCACGTGCGTGCCGTGGCCGCGCCGGTCGCTCCAGTCGTCCGGCCGGCCGTAGGCGATCGCGTCCTGAACCCGCCCCTCGAAGTCCGGGTGGATCGTCACCCGGTCGCCCGAATCGAGCCCGGTGTCCATCACCGCCGCGATCTGCCCCGCTCCGTCCAGCCCCAGCGTCTGCAGCGCGTCCGCCGCCAGGTTCGCCGGGCCGCGCGCGTTGTCGTTGAAGACGCGCTTCGGAAACGAGCGCTCCATCCAGCGCACCGCCGGCTCCGCGGCGAGCGCCGGGACGGCGCCCGCGGGCAGCGTCGCCGCGACGATCCCCCAGCGCGACCGCGC
>CADBEF010000026.1:0-20129 GCA_902793555.1 uncultured bacterium
AGGCGACGCCGAAGCGCGGGCCGGCGCGGACGGCCGCGCCGTCCGCGCCGCGACCGTGCGCCAGGCGCGCGACGGCCTTCTGCGCGCGCTCCCCGGCGCCGGCGCGGAGGACGGAACCGGGCTCCCCTGCCGCGCCCTTTCGATCGAATGGGATCCGCTCGAACAGCTCGAACGCGCGATCCGAGAACTCCGACTCGCCCTGGACGGGCTCCGGCCATGACCCAACGCACATCCCGCCGCGCGGCGCGCATAGCCGCCGTCCTCCTTTTCGTCGCCCTCCTCGCGGGCGCCCGCGCCGTGCAGCGCGCGCACCAGCTGCGTCCGCGCGAAATCCCCGTTCTCATGTACCACAACGTCCTCGACGGGGACGGCCTGACCGTGTGGCAGGTGTCCGCGGACGAATTCGCGTGGCAGATGGACCAGCTCGACGAAGCGGGCTACACGCCGGTCCTCCCGGGCGACGTCGAGCGCGCTTCGCGCGGGTGGGGCTGGCTGCCCGAAAAGCCGGTCGTCATCACCTTCGACGACGGCTACGAGGGCGTGAAGACGTTCGCCGAGCCGGTTCTGGCGAAGCACGGTTTCAAGGCGATCTGCTACGCGATCGTCGACCGGCTGGGCGGGGAAGGGGAGGAGCGGACATCGTTCGACAGCGGACCGCTCATGTCCACGAACGAAGTCGCCGCCATGGCCGCGCGCGGGACCGTCGCGATCGGCTCCCACTCCCTCACGCACCGGGCGAACCCGCGGTTGCTCGCCGACGAAATCCGCCGCTCGCGCTACCGCCTCAAGGAGCTCACCGGCATCCGCACGAAGGACTACTGCTACCCGTTCGGCCTCCACGGCTACGACTACATGTACAATGCCCTGCGGGAAAGCAAGTTCCGGACCGCCCTGATCTGCGACGACCGGATGTTTCGCTACGGGGTCGAGACGAATCTCCTGGCGATTCCGCGCCTGTCCGTGTACGGCGGCATCCATTCGGTCGGTTTCGGCGCGGCGGATCCCGTCGCCGGGACGCTCGCGATCACGAACGGCGGGCTTCCGATCCCGCTCAAGATCGTGGCCCGGCGCGAAGACGACGGCCGCACCTGGGAATCGGACGTGCGCTGGGTCGGCGGCCGGCACGAGCCGGTCTGGGAGGTTCCGCCCGAAATCCTTTCGCCCCCGTGGCGGATCGAAGCGCGGGACAAGGCCGGACTTTTCCGCTACTTCCCGCGCGCCGA
This sequence comes from uncultured bacterium, assembly GCA_902793555.1. Taxonomy (GTDB): domain Bacteria; phylum Verrucomicrobiota; class Kiritimatiellia; order RFP12; family UBA3636; genus UBA3636. The sequence continues at coordinate 1,224 of CADBEF010000026.1, forward strand.
ATAATGCTTGCAAACCGGGGCGGGAAAGCGTAGAATGACGCGCGCATTCCGCGAACTTTCCAACGCGAAGAAACCCCGATGAATCCGCAAGACTCCGCTCCGGCCGCCGACGCGGCCGTCGTTTCCGCGGCCCCCGCCGCCGCCGAGACCTCCGCCACGACCGAACAGCCCGCCGTTCCCGCGGGCGCGCCGCCCCAGCAGGGCGCGTTCGGCAGCCCGATGATCATCATGCTGCTGATGTTCGCGATCCTGTACTTCGTCATGATCCGCCCCCAGCAGCGCAAGGAGAAGGAGCGCCGCGCCCAGATCGAGGCGCTCCGCGCCGGCGTCCGCGTCCTCTTCTGCGGCGGCATGATCGGCACGATCGAGGAAGTGAAGAAGGAGGGCACGTTCCTCGTCCGCGTCGCCGACGGCGTGGTCGTCGAAATCGCCCGCGGCGCCGTCGAGCGCCCGCTCCCCGACGCGAAGGCGTAATGCCGAATGCCGAATGCTGAATGCTGAATGCTGAACGGGGGCAACCCCTTCAACCGTTTCAACCTCTTCAACCTTTTCAACCCGAAAGAAAACGCACATGAAATCCCAACTTTGGTGGAAATGGCTCATCGTGGCCGGCTTCGCGATCTGCTCGCTCTGGCTGGCGCTGCCGCCCGAGCTCAAGATCCGGCTCGGTCTGGACCTGCGCGGCGGCTACAGCTTCACGGTGGAGCTGGACAAGGCCCAGCTCGAGACGACCGTCCGCGAGCGCATGCCCGAGGGCACGACGGAGGAGGAGGTCTCGCGCCGCGTGAAGGAGGCGCTGGCGACCGCGGACGACACGGCCGTGGAGATCATCCGCAACCGCATCGACTCGATCGGCACCGAGGAGCCCGTGATCACGAAGGGGTCCAACGGCCGCATCTACGTGCAGATGCCCGGCGCGTCGGACGCCCAGCGCGACCGCGCCGAGAAGCTCATCAAGTCGATCGCGTTCCTGGACTTCCGCCTCGTCTCGCCCCTGTCCGACAGCAAGGGCGCGAAGCTGCTCGAGAAGGCCGTGGCGAACAAGGGCCGCGCGGACAACCCCTACGTCCCGGCCGGCTTCAAGGTCGCCGAGAACATCGGGGACGACGCCCACGGCGGCCGCTGCTACGTCCGCGACCCGGCCGTCCCCGAGCCCGACCTGCGCCGCCTCCGCTCGTTCGGCCAGCCGGACGCCGGCTACATCTTCATGCTCGAGAAGGAGACTCGCCAGGGCGCCGAGGTCTACTACCCGATCTACGTGGAGCGCCGCGCCCGCCTCACGGGCGACATGCTCCAGCGCGCCGGCACCGACACCGACCCGTTCAAGGGCGTGATCGTCACGCTCCGGTTCAACGGCGACGGCGCGAAGAAGTTCGCCGACGTCACGACCAAGTTCTGCGAGACCACGACCCGCAAGGGCCGCCAGATGGCGATCGTCCTGGACGACATCGTCTACTCGGCGCCGGTGCTCAAGACCCCGATCCGCGACGGGTCGGCGATCATCGAGGGCCGCTTCACGCTGGAGGAGGCCGCGCAGCTCAAGAACGTCCTCAACGCCGGCGCGATGCCCGCGCCGCTCAAATTCCTCGGCCGCCGCTTCGTGAACCCGACGCTCGGCGAGGACACGATCGCGGACGCGCGGACGGCGATCCTCGTCGGTTGCGCGGGCGTGCTCCTGTTCATGGTCCTGTACTACCGCCGACTCGGCCTCGTGGCCGACCTGGCGCTCCTGATGAACTTCGTGCTGCTCCCGGTCTTCGCGGTCGCCTCCTCCGGCTTCCTCTCGCAGATCTCGGGCGACGCGACGCTCTCCGGCGGCTCGATCCTGCGCCTGCCCGTCCTCACGCTGCCCGGCATCGCGGGCATCCTGCTCACCGTCGGCATGGCGGTGGACGCCAACGTGCTCATCTACGAGCGCATCCGCGAGGAGGTGAAGCGCGGCAAGTCGGCCTACCCGGCGATCCTCGCCGGCTACGACCGCGCGCTCTCCGCCATCTTCGACGGCAACATCACCACGATCATCACCGGCGCGATCCTGTTCGTCGTCGGCACGGGCCTCATCCGCGGCTTCGCGGTCACGCTCGTCGCGGGCATCCTCGCCTCGATGTTCACCGCCCTGCTGCTCACGAAGATCGTCCTGCAGACCTGCGTGTCCGAGGATTCCAAGTGGAAGATCGGCATGATGCAGGCGGTGCGCGACGGGATCGCCATCCCGTTCACGAAGAACTTCAAGAAGTTCGGCGTCGCCGCGGCCGTCCTCATCGTCGCCACGGTCGGCGTCACGGTCGCGCGCGGCCTGGGCAACCCCGCGAGCATCTTCGACATCGACTTCACGGGCGGCAAGACCGTCACCTACAAGGTCACGGCCGAGGCCATGCCCACGACCGAGGCGGTGCGCGCCGCGCTCGTGGACGCCGGCATCGCGGATGCGGGCGTCCAGTGGCAGCACTCCGAGGAGGGCGACACCTTCCTCGAGGTGAAGACGGTGCTCACGGAGGTCGCCGGCGCGGACGGCAAGGCGCTCGACCTCTCGACCGTCCTGCAGAACGCGCTCTCGAACCCGGAGAACGAGGCGCTGGGCAAGGCCTCGTTCGAGCAGATTTCGGACGACACGATCGGCTCGCAGATCGGCAAGGAGATGCGTTCGGCCGCGTTCTGGGCGATCTCGCTCGCCGTTGTCGCGATGCTCGTCTACATCGGCTTCCGCTTCGAGTTCGGCTTCGGCCTCGGCGCGATCGCCGCACTGGCGCACGACGTACTGGTCACGGTCGGCGTGTTCTCGTGCCTCGGCTTCCAGTTCAACCTCACGGTCGTCGCGGCGATGCTGACCATCGTCGGCTACGGCGTGAACGACACGATCGTGCTGTTCGACCGCGTCCGCGAGGAGATCAAGCGCGACCAGAAGACGGACTTCCCGGCGATCGTGAACCGCTGCGTGAACCTCACGCTCTCGCGCACGGTCCTCACGTCGCTCACGACGCTCATCCCGGTCGTCGCGCTCGTCGTCTTCTGCTCGGGCTCGATCCGCGGCTTCGGCGTGTGCATGCTGATCGGCGTGATCGTGTCCACGCTCTCGTCGATTTTCGTCGCCTCGCCCGTGATGCTCGCGTGGTACCACGGCCGCCGGCCCGACTTCCGCAAGGCCGGCGCCTAGCCGCCGGATGCCCCGGTCCGCGGCCGCGGACCGGGGCGTGCGAACCTGGAACCCGCGAACAAGGAGATGCCATGACAACCGCAATCATCGTCGCCGCCGGCAAGAGCGAGCGCATGGGTGGCAAGGCCGACAAGGCCTTCCTCTCGTTGGGGCCGAAGCCCGTCCTCGCCTATTCGCTCATGACGCTCGACGGCAACGCCGGGATCGACGACATCGTCCTCGTCGTGCGCAAGGAGCAGCTTCTCGCCGCGCAGGGTCTCGTCCAGATGTTCGGGTGCCGCAAGGTCCGCAAGATCGTGCCGGGCGGTCCGACTCGCCTCGCGTCCGTCCGCAACGGCCTGGACGCCTGCGATCCGGACGACACGCGCCTCGTGCTCGTCCACGACGGCGCGCGTCCGTGCGTCACGCACCAGATCGTCGCGGACTGCATCGCGTCCGCGAAGAAGCACGGGTCCGGCGTCGCCGCCGCGAAACTGGTCGACTCCGCCAAGGTGGCCGGCAAGAACGGGATCGTGACCGAGTCGCTCGACCGGGAGAAGATCTGGACGGTGCAGACGCCGCAGGCGTTCCGTTTCGACCTGCTCCGGCGGGCCGTCGCCGCGGTGGACGACAAGGACCCCCGCATCACGGACGAATCGTCCGCCGTGGAGCTTCTCGGAGAGCCGGTCCGCCTCGTGCAGTCCGCCACGCCCAATCCCAAGGTCACGGTCCCCGAGGACCTCGTCACCGCCGCCCGCCTGCTCGGCGTTTCCGTCTAGCGCCCCCTCCGCCGTCCCGTCCGCCCATCCGAATGGACAAGAAGATCGCAATCCTCGGCGACATCCACGCCAACGTAGACGCCCTCGACGTCGTCCTCGCGGACGCGAAGGAGCAGGGCGCCACGGACTGGATCTGCACGGGCGACGTGGTGGGCTACAACGCATGCCCCAACGAGTGCTGCGAGAGGATCCGCGCGCTGGGCGCGGTGACGGTGTGCGGCAACCACGACCACTACTGCGCTTTCGACGAGTCCCTGGAAGACTTCCACCCGCTCGCCGCCGCGGTCGTCGCGTGGACGCGCCGCCAGCTCTCGACCGAGAACCGCGATTGGCTCCGGACTCTTCCGTACCAGAAGGTCGTCCGCGGGCTTACCATCGTCCACGCCACGCTCGACCAGCCGGAGCACTGGGGCTACGTGTTCGAGTCCGTCGAAGCGGAGCCGAGCTTCACCTACCAGCGCACGCAGCTGTGCTTCCACGGGCACACCCACGTGCCGGCCGTCTTCGAACAGCACGGGTTCGGCGAAGTCGTCCGCCTGCCGGCGGAAGACTTCCAGCTCGTCCTGGGCCGCAAGTATTTCGTCAACACCGGTTCGGTGGGACAGCCCCGCGACTCCGATTCGCGCGCTTCCTACGTCCTGTACGAACCCGGCAGCCGGACCATCCGGTTCCGCCGCCTCGACTACGACGTTTCCGCCGCCCAGCAGCGCGTCCTCGCCGCCGGGCTGCCCGAGCATTTGGCCCGGCGCCTCGCCGCCGGCCGTTGAAAAAAAGCAACCCAGACGAAACCATGAAACGATTCCTGCGATTCGGCGCGTTCGCGCTTTGCGCGGCCCTTCTGACCCTGCTTCCCGCCGGCTGCGGCGACGACGGCGGCGGCGGAAACGACGACGTCGGCGACAACGACAAGAATCTCGTCGCCTGCCTCGGCGACTCGATCACCCAGGGCTACGCCTGCATCGGCGCCCCGTATCCGTCCCGGCTCGCCGCCTACTCCGGCAAGCAGGTCAAGAACTACGGCGTCGGCGGCACGACGAGCTCCTACGGCGCGTCCGTCGTCGGGAGCGCCCTCTCCCGCAAGCCCGGCTACGTCTGCGTCCTCTTCGGCGCCAACGACTGCATCCAGGGCGTTTCTCCGGGGGCGACGGTGGAGAACCTCCGCCGGGTCGTCCGCGCCTGCAAGGCGAACAAGTCGAAGGTGATCGTCGGCACGCCCACGCCGATGATCGGCCCCCACCGCATCTACAACAAGCGCGTCTCCGCCCTCGTTCCCGCCATCAAGGCGATGTGCAAGGAGGAGGGGGCGGCCTGCGTCGACCTGAACGCCGCGTTCGGGGACGGGGAGAAGTACCTCAACCCCGCCGACGGTCTCCACATGAACGACGCCGGCAGCGACCTCATCGCGAAGAAGTTCAACTCCAAGATGTAGGCCGGGTGTGGCGCGCCGCCCGATCCTCCACGTGGACATGGACGCGTTTTTCGCGTCCGTCGAGCAGCGCGACCGTCCCGAGCTCCGCGGCCGGCCCGTGATCGTCGGCGCCGGCCCGCACGAGCGGGGCGTCGTCTCCACCTGCTCCTACGAGGCGCGCCGCTTCGGCGTGCATTCGGCCATGCCCTCGCGCGAGGCGTTCCGCCTCTGCCCGCAGGGCGTGTTCCTTCCTCCGGACGGGGCGCGCTACATGGCGGCCTCCGCGCGCGTCTTCGAGATCTTCGACCGCTACACGCCGCTCGTCCAGGGACTCTCCTGCGACGAGGCGTTTCTCGACGTCTCCGGCGCGGAGAGGCTCTTCGGCGACTCCGTCGAAATCGCCCGCCGCATCCGCGCCGACATCGCGCGCGAGCTGCGGCTCACCGCCTCGGTCGGCGTCGCGCCGAACAAGTTCCTCGCCAAGGTCGCATCCGACCTGGACAAGCCGGACGGCCTCACGGTCGTCCCGGACGACCCGGACGGCATCCGCGCGTTTCTCGCGCCGCTGCCCGTCGGCCGCATCTTCGGCGTCGGCCGCGTCACCGGGGAGTCGCTCGCGGCGGCCGGCATCCGCACGATCGGCGACCTGCAGCGCGCGGATTCCGCCGCGCTCGCCCGCCGACTCGGCGCCCGCGCCGCCGCCGAGCTGCGCGCGCTCGCCTTCGGCGTCGACTCCCGCGAGGTCGAGACGGAGCGCGAGGAGAAGTCCATCTCCCGCGAGCATACCTTCCCGGAGGACACGTCCGACCGCGCGCTCGTCCTGGAGACGCTCCTGGAGCTCGCCTCCGACGTAGCCGCGCAGGTCCGCGCCGCCGGCAAGTGGGCCGCAACGGCGCACTACAAGCTCCGCACGGACGACTTCCGCACCATCACCCGCCAGCGCCCGTTTCCCGCGCCCTCGCAGGACGACTTCACCTTCCGCGAGGCCGCCCGCGCGCTCTTCGCCGCGAACCCCGCCGCGCGCCCCGTGCGTCTCGTCGGCTTCGGGGTCAGCGGTTTTCTCGACTCGCGTCCCGAGCCCGAGCCCACGCTCTTCGGACCCGCGGAGCCGGACGAGCGCGCCGCCAAGCGCGAATCCCTCTCCCGCGCGATGGACGACATCCGTTCCCGCCTCGGCGCCCGCGTCGGCATCTCGTCCGCCGTCTCGCGAGCCGTCCCGCGGCACAAGCCGGTGAACTGACCGGTGCCGGATCCGCGCCCCGGGCGATGTCCCGGGGAAAGGTTGGAGCCAGCGGTGAGATTCAAACTCACGAAGGGTCGCCCCGACGGTTTACAAAACCGTTGCCGTTGGTCACTTGGCTACACTGGCGTGGTCGTGGGCGGACATTCTAGCCGAAACGGGCTCGCCAATCAAGCGCGGAATCCGCCGCCTCGAAGGCGCATTCCGCGGTAGGCGGCAGGGCAGGGGACTGCGTACGGAAGTAGGCGGGAGAGTCCGGGTGTTTCGCCGGGATTTCGCGGATATTCCCGGATTCGGTTTCGGTTGAATTCTGGCACGAGACGTGCTACAATCCAAGCCGTTCCCTCCGCGCGGTCGCGGCGGGCGCGCCCTTTCGAAAACCAACCCCACCCACCCATGAACAAAAAAACACTCCCGTTGTTCGGATTCGCCGCGCTCGCGTGCGCGATTCCGTCGTTCGCGGACGACGCGCCGGCTCCCGGCGCCGAGCCGCAGACCGTGCTCGCCTCGCGCGACATCGGCGACCCCGAAGCCAACATCTGGCAAGAGGGCGGCTGGCCCACGACGCCCGGCGAGTTCCAGGTGCTCGACGCGCGGCCGTCCGATCCCGCCGCTCCCAAGGACCACAAGGCCCTGCGCCTCATCGTCCGCTACGGCGCCTACTCCTTCGGCGGCTGGAGCGCGAACCCGAAGGCACGCACGCTCCCCGGCAAGGTCGTGAAGATCACCGGCTGGTCCCGCAAAGGCAACCCGGACTCCTGGGGCATGGGCATGAACTTCGTGGACGCCAACACGAACTCGTTCTCCTACGGCATCCCCGCGAAGAGCACCGACTGGGAGCCCTTCGAATTCGTGATCCCCGAGATGGTGAACGGCAAGGACCCGGAGACCGGCAAGCAGGTCCGGATGCCGATCAGGTTCCCGATCAAGCTCGATTCCATCTCGCAGAACAACTGGGGCGACCGCAATAACCCCGAGGCCAAGGAGCGCATCCTCGACCTCTACGACCTGCGCGTCCACACGGACATGTCGCAGATCCCGGTCAAGGACCGCCCCTACGAGATCGGCGTCACGTTCCCGACCGTCGCGAACTGCTTCTACTACAAGGAGGAGGATCCGGTCGTGGTCCTCTCCGCCGGCAGCTGGCTCGGCGAGGAGCGCACCATCCGCACCACGGTCGAGGTCGAGAGCGCGACGGGCGAGAAGCGCCCGCTCCCGATCCCCGACATGAAGGTGCTCGACAGCGCGTCCGCCCGCGTGAAGCTGCCCTTCACCGAGCCCGGCGCCTACACGCTCCGGCTCAAGGCGACCGGCTTCACGGAGCCCTTCGAGAAGGAGACGCGCTACGCGGTGATCCTGCACCCGCCGGCCCTCACCGAGAAGCAGAAGGACGATTCCGCCTACGGCATCAACGTCCACGGCGGCGGCTACGTCGGCTACGACAAGTTCGCCAAGCTCGGCTTCGTCTGGGTCCGCGACTACGCGTTCAACTACCTCTGGATGGTCCGCGCGCGCGGCGACGGCAAGTACGCCGGCTGGCCCTGGTACCCGAAGATCATCAAGGCCGCCGAGGACGTCGGCATGCGCACGCTGCCCTGCCTCATGAACGCGGCGCCCGGCCGCCCCGAGGACCCCGACACGCCCGACAACGAGTGGCGCCGCCAGATCGCGCTCATCGTCTCCACGTTCCCGCAGCTCACCGCGTTCGAGCTCGACAACGAGCACGGCTGGCCGACGACCGACAAGTACGGCGAGTGGCACCGCGTCTTCGCCGAGATCGTCAAGGCCTGCCGCCCCGACGCGCTCTCCGTCCAGGAGGGCTGCGGCGCCATCGTCCCCGAAGGCGCCAAGAAGCACGTCCTCAACGGCAACTTCAAGGACCTCAAGGTCCTCAACGGCCACCGTTACGCCGGCATGGTCGGCCCCGAGATCTCCCGCTCCAACTTCAACGTCGCCGACATCGCGGCGGACGAGGCGAAGATCTACCAGCGCGACCTCTGGCGCCAGTGGAAGATCAACTCCGAGCTCGACGGCGTCAAGCGCCAGCGCTGGATCACCGAGTGGGGCTGGGACACCCGCGCCGGCCAGATCGTCTCCGAGTGGGAGCAGGCCGCCTACATGCAGCGCGAGTGGGTGCTCGCCCTCGGCAACGGCATCGACAAGCTCTTCTGGTACTGGTACTACGACAGCGACACGCCGACCCCGATGAACTTCTTCGACGGCTGCGGCATCTTCGACCGCTTCCGCGACCCGAAGCCCGTCGCCCCCGCGTTCGCCGCGCTGCGCACGTTCCTGCCGGCCGACATGGAGTACCTCGGCTACGCCAACTTCGGCCCGAACCACATGGCGCACATGCTGAAGCGCGCCGACGGCAAGCTCGTCGCGATGGCCTTCCAGCTCTACCCGAACGAGAAGGCCACGATGATGAAGCCCGAGGACCGCGAGCTCGTCATCAAGGACCCGAAGTGCGAGAAGGTCTATGACATGTTCGGCGCCGAGATCCCGCGCTCCGACAAGCGCAAGCTCGACATCGCCCCGACGTGGTACATCGGCCTCGACCCGAACTGCGAGTGGCTCAAGCAGTGCCCGCTCGACTTCTGCTTCGAGAGCCCGTTCTTCGTCCGCAACGTCTCCGGCGAGCCCATCCCGCTGCACCTCCTCAACTTCGGCAAGGACGGCATCGAGTACCGCGTCGAGCTCCCGAAGACCATGACCGACGCCGGCTGGGTCGTCGAGCCCCGCGACTACGGCTACGACGTCGTCGGCCCGCTCGGCGCCAAGCGCGAGGAGAGCCAGTTCCGCGTCATCGGCAAGAACGGCGGCGTCGAGAAGGTGATGTACGTCGACATCGACATCATCACCCAGGCCTACGCCAAGAGCAACGTCGAGCAGTTCGACCGCACGTTCACCGTCGACGTCGTGAACCAGTCGGCGACGAACCAGGTCTACGAGCTGCGCGCCAACCTGCCCGAGGGCTGGGAGGTCTCCCCCGCCTCGCAGCGCACGAAGGAGCTCGAGCCCTCCGAGATCCAGAAGCTCACCTTCACGCTCCTGAAGTCCTCGGCCATCCCGGCCACCGAGAAGGTCGCCATCCCGAAGCTCGAGATCCTCAACGTCTCGAACCCGAAGATGGAGGGCATGGTCATCGACTACGCCCCGATCGTCCCGCGCGCCTGGACGCTGCGCCGCGTCAAGAAGGGCCAGATCAAGATCGACGGCCAGCCCGGCGAGTGGGCCAAGGACGCCGACCGGTACCAGCTCCCGAACTGGATGCTCGGCCCCAAGGGCGACAAGGAGACGAGCCGCATCTACATGGCCTACGACGACGACGGGCTCTACATGATGTTCGACCTCGACGACTCGCAGTGCAAGACGTCCGACCCGAACAGCTTCTGGCGCGCGGCGGACTGCCTCGAGTTCCAGTTCGGCTCCAACGGCGACTTCACGCCGGACCAGAAGTGGAGCCTCGACGACCACCAGTTCTGGTTCTGCCCGATGCCGCTCGAGAACCGCGTGTTCTCCGGCTTCTGGCCCAACTGCGAGGGCCAGAAGAGCCCGGTCACCGACAACAAGATGGGCATCACGCCCGAGCAGGGCATCACGAGCGCGCTCTCGGTCGTGAAGGACAAGGCGGGCGACGTGACCGGCTACCGCATGGAGATCTTCATCTCCAAGGACCGGATCCACGGCTGGAACCCGAAGAAGGGCGAGTTCGTGAAGATGATGTTCACGATCGCGGTGCAGGGCCTGCGCGACCCGCGCGAGGTCTACTGGCCGAGCCCGAAGCGCGGTGACATGGCGGTGAAGAAGCCGTACATGTGGTCCCGCGTCCTCCTCGGCGACTAGTCCGCGCGACCCGCGCATGACGCCAGAGCGCCGGGCGGCTTCGGCCGCCCGGCGCGCTGCTTTTCCGCCGCCCGCGATTGCCCCTTCCCCCCGCGCGGGAAATGTGCTAGAATGCGCGCCCATCCGAAACCCAATCCACCAAACACAACACACCATGAACACCAAGACTCTCCGCGACGTCGACGTCCAGGGCAAGCGCGTCCTCATGCGCGTCGATTTCAACGTTCCCGTGAAGGAAGGCAAGATCAAGGACGACACTCGCATCGTCGGCGCCCTCCCCTCGATCCAGTACGTGATCGAGCACGGCGGCAAGCTGATCCTCATGTCCCACATGGGCCGCCCCGACGAGAAGGGCATCACCGCCGACACCACGATGAAGATCGTCGCGGACGCCCTCGCCGCCAAGATCGGCAAGCCCGTCGCCTTCGCGGCCGACTGCGCCGCGGCGGACGCCGAGGTCGCCGCGCTCAAGGACGGCGACGTGCTCGTCCTCGAGAACACCCGCTACCACAAGGAGGAGCAGGCCAAGCGCAAGCAGAAGGACGGCGAGGACGAGGCGACGTTCAAGGCCGCCAAGAAGGCGCTCAAGGAGGAGCAGCGCAAGCTCGCCGAGAAGCTCGCCTCCTACGGCGACGTCTACGTGAACGACGCCTTCGGCACCGCGCACCGCGCCCACGCCTCCACCGCGGTCGTCACCGAGTTCATGAAGGCCAAGGGCGCCCCGTGCGTCGCCGGCTTCCTCATGGAGAAGGAGATCGAATACCTCGGAAACGCGGTCGAGAACCCCGTCCGCCCGTTCGCGGCGATCCTCGGCGGCGCCAAGGTCTCCGACAAGCTCGCGGTCGTGAAGAACCTCCTCGGCAAGGTCGACACGCTCGTCATCGGCGGCGGCATGGCCTACACGTTCCTCAAGGCGCAGGGCCACGCGATCGGCGGCTCGCTCTGCGAGGACGACCAGCTCGACTACGCGCGCGAGATGATGGCGCTCGCGAAGGAGCGGGGCGTGCAGTTCCTCCTGCCCGTCGACAGCGTCGCGGCCGACAAGTTCGACCCCGAGGCGAACACCCAGGTCGTGGGCGAGGACGTCCCCGACGGCTGGATGGGCCTCGACATCGGCCCCAAGTCGATCGAGCTCTTCTCGAACGCCGTGAAGACCGCCAAGACCGTGGTCTGGAACGGCCCGATGGGCTGCTTCGAGATGGAGAAGTTCGCGGCCGGCACGTTCGGCGTCGCGGCGGCCGTCGCGGAGGTCAAGGCCAACGGCGGCACCTCGATCATCGGCGGCGGCGACTCCGTCTCCGCAGTGAAGAAGTCCGGCCTCGCCGAGAAGATGTCCCACATCTCCACCGGCGGCGGCGCGTCCCTCGAGTACCTCGAGGGCAAGGTCCTGCCCGGCGTCGCCGCGCTTGACCGGAAGTAGGGCGCCGCGCGATCGCGCGACATCGAAAAGGGAACGCCCGCGGCCGGCCGGCCGCGGGCGTTCCCCTTTTGCGCGGAAGCGCGGGTCGCTACGCCTCGACGAGCTTGGCGCCGGGGGCGTTCTTCTTGACGGAGGCGACGCCGGCGAGAACGGCCTTCTTCGTTTCGTAGGCTTCGCCCACCGCGATGACCTGGCCGTTCTTGGCCTTCAGGCGGAAGCGGAACTTGCCCGCCTTGTCCGCATAGACCTCGAACTTCGGGTTCGGGAGCTTGGCGAAGCCCGCGGCGGTCTGGTCCTCGACGCCGGCCGCGGCCGCGTTGGCCTGGACGCTGGCGACGCCCTTCTTGAGGGAGTCCATCTTGTTGTAGACCTCGGAGGTCGCGATCACCTGCCCGTTGGTGGCGAGGAGGTTGAACGAGAAGCCTTTGCCGGCGGCCTTGGCTTGGAACTTGCCCATGGTGTGTTTTCCTTGTTTTGCTGGTTGGGGCGCGGTCGCGCCCGTTGCGTGGTTGGCGGGCATTATACTTCAACCGCGCCCGCGCCGCAAGCCGTTTCGCGCGCTTGAAAGCGCGGGGCCGGTCGTGTATACTCACGCGGCATGGCAACGCACAAGACCGGTTCCCGCCCGCGCTGCGCCTGCGTCGTGATCGACGTCGGCAACACGTCCACGTCGATCGGGCGGTGGGACGGCCGCCGCGTGACGGCGGTCTCCGCGGTGCGCGGCGGGCTCTCCGCGTCTCCGGACGACGTCGCCCGCGCGCTCGACCGCGCCGGTGCGCGGACCGCGCGCGCCGCGGTCCTGGCGAGCGTCGTCCCGGCGGTGAACGCGCATTGGTCGTGGTACCTGCGCCGGCTCTACGGCCTCAAGCTCGAGATCCTTTCGCACGACACGCCGCTGCCGATCTCGGTCGACTACCCGCACCCGCGGCAGATCGGCGCGGACCGCCTCTGCGACGCGGCCGGCGCCGCGGCGCGCCACGGCTTCCCGGTCGCGGTCGCGGACTTCGGCACCGCGCTCACGTTCGACGTCGTCGACGCGCGCGGCGCGTACGTGGGCGGTCTCATCGCGCCGGGCCTGCCGGTGATGGGCAGCTACCTGCACGAGAAGACCGCGCAGCTGCCCGCGATCGACCTGCGCGCCGGCTCGCCGTCGTGGGGCGACAGCACGGCCCACGCGATGCAGCTCGGCGCGCGCGTCGCCTACCGCGGCATGGTCCGCGAGATGGCGGACTTCATCCGCCGCCGCAACGGCGAAAACACGACGTTCTGCGCCACCGGCGGCTACGCCGCGTGGGCGCTGGAGGATTCCGGCATTCCGTGTTCGGTCGAGCCCGACCTCACGCTCTACGGTCTCGGGGTCATCTGGTCGCATTCCCGGAGCAAGTGACATGGCGTCGCCCTTCAACCCCAACAACCTCGTCCGTTCGGTCGATCCGCTGCTTACGCCGGCGGACTTGAAGAAATTCGATCCGCTCCTGCCGCAGCAGGAGAAGCTCGTGGCGGGGTTCCGGAAGACGATCCGCGACATCCTCGACGGGACGGACGCGCGGCTCCTGGCCGTCGTCGGGCCGTGCTCGATCCACGACGTCGTGGGCGCGGACGACTACGCGCGCCGCCTTTCGGCGCTCGCGCACGAGCTCTCGGAGTCGCTCTTCGTGATCATGCGCGTCTACTTCGAGAAGCCGCGCGGGGCGTCCGAGTGGAGCGGTTTCCTCACCGATCCGCACCTGGACGGCAACTTCCGCGTCGAGGACGGCCTGAAGGCCTCGCGCAAGTTCCTGCACCATCTCGTCCGCATGGAGCTGCCGGCGGGCACGGAGGCGCTCGACCCCTTCCTTCCCGCCTACCTCGGCGACATGTTCTCCTGGATGGCGATCGGCCAGCGCGCGAGCGAGTCGAACGCCCACCGCATGATCGCGAGCGGACTTCCGGTGCCCGTCGGCTTCAAGAACGGGCGCCACGAGGACGGCGTCCGGACGGCCGCGGAGGCGATTCGCGCGGCGACGCGTCCCCACGACTACCTCGGCTTCGCGGACGACGGCCGCCTTTCCGTCTTCCACACGTGCGGAAACGACTACGCCCACCTCGTGCTGCGGGGATCCGAAGGAAGTTCCAACTACGGCTCCGCCGCCGTTTCGAGGGCGGAAGAGGAGCTCGAGCGCGCGGGCCAGCCGCAACGCATCATCGTGGACTGCTCGCACGGCAACTCGCACTACGACCCGGCGCGGCAGGGCGACGTGCTGCACGACGTGCTGGCGCAGGTCGAGAACGGCAATTCCTCGATCGTCGGCTTCATGCTCGAGAGCTACCTCGGCTGGGGCAACCAGCCCGTGCATCCGGGCCGCGGCGGCCTGCAGCCGGGCGTCTCCGTGACCGACCCCTGCATCGACTGGGAGACGACCGAAACGCTCCTGCGCGAAGCGGCCGAACGTTTCGCGAAGGTCCGCGCCGACATGGGGCTGTAGCGGCGCCCCGCTCCGCGATCCGATCGTTTCCGCTTCCAATCCGGCGGGGTTTCTGCTAGGATGGGGCGCCATGGAACTCCTTTCTGCCCGAAACGGAAGCGCGTCCGGCGGCGAACGGCTGCTGAAGTGGCTCGTCGGCGCCGCCGCCGCGTGCGTCGTCGTGGGCGCGATGCGCGTCGCGGCGCCGCTGCTCACGCAGGTGCTCGTCGTCCTGTTCCTCACGATCATCCTTTCGCCGGTCTACTATCTCTTCCGGCGGGCGCGGATCCACCCGCGGCTGTCGGCGGCGCTGCTCGTGCTCCTGATGGTCGGCGGCTGCCTGTGGGCCCTGTGGGGCGGCGTGTACCCGGCCGTGATGGAGTTCACCAAGAAGGCGGGCGGCTACCACAAGGAGTTCCTTGAAGCGCTCGACGACCTGACCGTCTGGCTCCGCGAAAACGGCGTGAACATCCCGAACGGCTACCTCAAGCAGCGCCTCGCCTTCGAGCCGTCCCAGGTGTCCCGGTTCGGGCTCACCGCCCTGTCGTGGCTCGGGGGTTTCGTCCGGTTCCTCGTGGTCGTCCTCATCATCGCCTCGTTCGCGATCTTCGAGCTGCCGGGGCTGCCGCGTGCGGTGCGCCGCGCGCGCTGGCTCTCGCCGGCGCGGCGCGAAATCCTGACGCGGTTCGTGGTGGACGTCCGCCACTACCTCGGGATCAAGACCGTGATTTCCGCGTTCACGGGTTTCTTCATCTATCTCGGACTGCTCGCGATCGGCGTGGATTCTCCGTTCCTGCTGGGTTTCGTCGCGTTCGCGCTCAACTACGTTCCGGTGTTCGGCTCGATCATCGCCGCGGCGCCGGGCGTGCTCCTCGCGCTCAACGCGGGGGGAGGGATCGCCGCCGCGTGGACGGTCGCGCTCTACGTGGTCGTGAACCAGGTCCTCGGCAACATCCTCGAGCCGCGGATCATGGGAACGGGCTTCGGCGTGTCGCCCGTCGTCGTCCTGCTTTCCGTCGCCTTCTGGGGTTGGGTGCTCGGGCCCGTCGGAATGCTCTTCGCCGTTCCCCTTACGATGGCCGTGCGGGGGACGGTCGTAAGCATGTGGGGCGGCGAGGGCGAGGCTCCTCCCGCGGCGCTTCCCGCCTCCGCCGCAGCGGCGCCGGCGCCGCCCCCGCCGCATTCCGGAAAGGGCGCGTAGGGTGCCGCGACCGCGCGCCGTCCGCGAGGGCGTCGATTTCGAACTCGTCGTTCCGGCGCCGCTCGATTTCGAGGAGGCGTTCTGGGCGGTCGAAGGCCCGTCCGCCCGCGTCGCGGGCGTGGACGAGGCGGGGCGCGGTCCGCTCGCCGGCCCCGTTGCGGCCGGCGCGGTCTGCATGCCCCCGGCGCTCGCACGCGAGCTCCGCGCCGGCCCGCTCGCGAAACTCACGGACAGCAAGAAACTTTCCGCCGCGGAGCGCGACGGGCTCTACGCGGCGATCACGGGGACGCCGGGCGTCGACTGGGCGCTCGGGCTCGCGTCCCCGGCGGAGATCGACCGCCTGAACATCCTTCGAGCGACGCATCTGGCGATGAAACGCGCGCTGGAAGGGCTCCGTGGCGGGGTCCCGGCCATGGCGCTCGTGGACGGCCTGCCGGCGCGCGGGCTGCCGTGCGGGCAGCAAGCCGTCGTGAAGGGCGACGCGCGGAGTTTCCTCGTGTCCGCCGCGAGCATCGTCGCGAAAGTCTCCCGCGACCGCATCCTGGACGAACTGGACGCCGCCCACCCCGGCTACGGCCTCGCCGAGAACAAGGGCTACCCCACGCCCGCCCACCTCGACGCGCTGCGGCGCCTGGGCGTCTCGCCCTGCCACCGGCGGTCGTTCGGACCCGTGAACGACATCCTCAACCCGGGGCTGTTCTAGCGCCAGGACGGAAAAGGAACGGCCGCGGCGCCGAAGCGCCGCGGCCGTTTTGATCGAACCGATCATCGCGCCCGAGGGCGCGGGTTATTCATCGTCCTCGGAAGCGGAGTCCGCACCAGTGCCTTCGGCGTTGAGGAACTCGATATCTTCCGTGTTGTTCGTCGCACCCGCGAGGAACGTGGTGTCGAAAAGCTGCTTGGCCTTGATGACCTGCATCGCGCCGCCCTTGCGGATGAGAACGACAAGATCGCTGCCGAAGGGCTGCGTCGACTGCTTCAGATACTTCGACCAGTCCTCACCATCCTCGGACGCCGCGCCCATATCGGCGATAGGGAGCTCCGTGGTGTTGAAGTTGCGGGTCCAGAAGATCGGGGTGTAGGAGCCGCAGGAGGCGATGCCGCCGAGCGTGCACCAGATGTTGCCTTTGGTTTTGAGCGTATCGTTGTCAGCCGCAGCCGGAACGCCGGCACCGGCGAAGTCGGGCAGCGAAATGCCGGGCAGATGATTCCCCTTCATGAGGGCGTAGAAGTATTCGTTGGCGTTGTTGACGGTCTCTCCCGCGACCTTCTTCCCGGCCTTCTTCGGCCAGAGCGCCGAGAGCGCCGCGGCCTCGCGGTCCTGGTTGGTCTGCATAAGGGCGTTGATGATGTTGCGCCCGTTGTTGCCGATCTTCGTGGCGTTCGCGCCGCTCATGACATTGGCGATGGCGCCGGACATGAGGCCCGCGAGGATGCCGATGATGGCGATGACGATCAGCAGCTCGATGAGCGTGAACGCCGAGAGTTTGGTGGATTTCTTCATTTGGTTGTGTTCCGTGTGGATTGTTCCGTCCGGCGGTCGGGGGCCGCCTGGGCGGGCCTGTTCGTCCGAACGGTTTCAAGTGTGCCAGAAACGCCCGTCGGAGTCAACCGCTTTTTTTTCGCCGGCCCGGGACAAAAG
The DNA here is from genome assembly GCA_902793555.1 of uncultured bacterium. GTDB lineage: Bacteria > Verrucomicrobiota > Kiritimatiellia > RFP12 > UBA3636 > UBA3636. The sequence continues at coordinate 18,337 of CADBEF010000026.1, forward strand.
GCGCGGCGCCCCGGCCGGGGCGCCGCGCCTGCGGGTGCGGGACGCGACCGGCCCTACTTGCCGGCCTTTTCCGCGATGGCCGCCTGGGCGGCCGCGAGGCGCGCGATCGGCACGCGGAACGGCGAGCAGGACACGTAGTCCAGCCCGATCCGGTGGCAGAACTCGACCGACGTCGGGTCGCCGCCGTGCTCGCCGCAGATGCCGCAGTGCAGGTTCGGGCGGACGGCCTTGCCGTCCTTCACCGCCATCTGCATGAGCTTGCCCACGCCGCTCTGGTCGAGCTTGGCGAACGGGTCGTTCTCGAGGATCTTGGCGTTGTAGTAGGCGTCGAGGAACTTCCCGGAGTCGTCGCGCGAGAAACCGTAGGTCATCTGCGTGAGGTCGTTCGTCCCGAAGCAGAAGAACTGCGCCTCCTCGGCGATCTCGCCGGCGAGCAGCGCCGCGCGCGGGATTTCGATCATCGTGCCGACCTTGTAGGAGAGGTTGATGCCCGAGAGGTTGATCTCGACGTTCGCCGTGTTCACGACGATGTCGCGCACGAACTTGTACTCGTTCACGTCGCAGGTGAGCGGGATCATGATCTCCGGCTTCACGCTCCAGGCCTTGTGGCGGCGCTGGACGTTGATCGCGGCGCGGATGACGGCGCGCGTCTGCATGCGGGCGATCTCCGGGTAGGTCACGCACAGGCGGCAGCCGCGGTGGCCCATCATCGGGTTGATCTCGTGCAGCGACGCGATGATCTCGCGGATGCGCGTGACGGGCTTGTGCTGCGCCTTCGCCAGGAGCGCGATCTCGTCCTCGCTCTGCGGCAGGAATTCGTGCAGCGGCGGGTCGAGGAAGCGGATCGTGACGGGATGTCCCTCGAGCGCCTCGTAGAGCTCCTCGAAGTCGGTCTGCTGGAAGGGCAGGATCTTGGAGAGCGCGATGCGGCGCTCCTCCTCGGTGTCGGCGCAGATCATCTCGCGGAACGCGGCGATGCGGTCCGGCTCGAAGAACATGTGCTCCGTGCGGCACAGGCCGATGCCCTCGGCGCCGAGCTCGCGCGCCTTGCGCGCGTCGCGCGGGGTGTCGGCGTTGGTGCGGACGTGGAGCTTGCGGAACTTGTCCGCCCACGTCATGATGCGGTCGAACTCGCCCTCGATCGTCGCGTCCACCGTCGTGATGACGCCGTCGTAGATGTTGCCGGTCGAGCCGTCGATGGAGAGCCAGTCGCCCTCCTTGAAGGTCTTGCCGCCGAGGACGAACTTCTTGTGCTCCTCGTCCATCTGGATCTCGGTGCAGCCCGAGACGCAGCACTCGCCCATGCCGCGGGCGACGACGGCCGCGTGGCTCGTCATGCCGCCGCGCACCGTGAGGATGCCCTCGGCGGCCTTCATGCCCTCGATGTCCTCGGGCGAGGTCTCGAGCCGCACGAGCACGACCTTCTCGCCGCGCTCGTGCCACGCCTTGGCGTCGGCCGCGGTGAAGACGATCTTGCCGCAGGCGGCGCCCGGCGAGGCGGGCAGGCCGTGCCCCATGACTTTGCCCTTCTTGAGCGAGGCGGCGTCGAACTGCGGGTGCAGCAGCGTGTCGAGGTTGCGCGGCTCGATCATGCAGACCGCCTCCTCCTCGGTGCGGACGCCCTCGTCCACCAGGTCGCACGCGATCTTGAGCGCGGCGCGCGCGGTGCGCTTGCCGTTGCGGGTCTGGAGCATGAAGAGCTTCTTGTTCTCGATCGTGAACTCCATGTCCTGCATGTCGCGGTAGTGCGCCTCGAGCTTCTGGCACACGTCCGTGAACTGCTCGAACACCTC
>CADBEF010000026.1:20154-26350 GCA_902793555.1 uncultured bacterium
CCCGTGCCGGACTCGTCGTTGAGGTTGCCGAACGCCATCATCTGGACGTTCACCGCGGTGCCCCAGCTGTAGGGGATGTCGTTGTCGCGGCGGTAGACGTTGGCGCGCGGGTTGTCCCACGAGCGGAACACCGCCTTGATCGCCTCGGCCAGCTGCACCTTCGGGTCCGTCGGGAAGTCCTGGCCGATCTTCTCCTTGTACTCGGCCTTGAACTGCGAGGCGAGCTCCTTGAGGTCGTCCGCCGTGAGCTCGACGTCCTGCGTGACGCCCTTCTTCGCCTTCATCTCGTCGATGAGCTTCTCGAAGTACTTCTTGCCGACCTCCATCACGACGTCGGAGAACATCTGGATGAAGCGGCGGTAGCAGTCCCACGCCCAGCGGGGGTTGCCGGACTGCTCGGCGAGCGACTGCACCACGGTCTCGTTGAGGCCGAGGTTGAGGATCGTGTCCATCATGCCCGGCATCGAGGCGCGGGCGCCGGAGCGGACGGAGACGAGGAGCGGGTTCTTCGCGTCGCCGAACTTCTTGCCGGCGCATTCCTCGAGCTTCGCGACGTAGTCGTCGATCTGCGCCTGGATGTCCGGGGCGATCGTCTTGCCGTCGTCGTAGTAGCGGGTGCAGGCCTCGGTCGTGATCGTGAAGCCCTGCGGGACCGGGAGGCCGAGGGAAGCCATCTCCGCGAGGTTGGCGCCCTTGCCTCCGAGGAGGTTGCGCATGTCGGCGTTTCCTTCGGTCTTTCCGGCGCCGAAGAAGTAGACGTATTTGGTCGTGTCGGGCATTTCTTTTTCCCTGTTCTTTCTTGTTCTTGGTTGCGAATGGCGCGGAAGTCTACCGGAAAGCCCCCGTCCGGGTCAAGGAATAAAAGTCGCTCGCGCGGGCGCGCGAGGAAACCCGCCGGCGGGGCGGACGGCCCTATTTCTTCAGGACGAGGTAGAAGAGGATGACGAAATACTGGGACAGCGTGCCCGCGAGGACGAACAGGTGCCAGATCGAATGCATGAACTTCTTTTCCTTGCGAACGTAGAAGAACACGCCGACGGAATAGAACAGGCCGCCGAGAAGCGTCCAGAAGACCGGCCAGAAGCCCAGCGCCATCGCGGTCGGGTAGAGCGCGACCACGATGACCCAGCCCATCGCCAGGTAGGTGAGGTTGGAGAGCGTCTGGTACCGGTTGATGAACAGGCACTGGTAGACGATGCCCGCGAGGGCGAGCGCCCATTCGACGCCGAAGATCGCCCAGCCCCAGCCGGGGCTGTAGGGCCGGATGCCCGAGAGGCAGAACGGCGTGTAGGATCCCGCGATCAGCAGGTAGATCGAGCAGTGGTCGAAGTAGTTCAGCACGGCCTTCGTCTTGGGCCGGTTGATCGCGTGGTAGAGCGTCGAGAAGAGGTAGAGCAGGACCATCGTCGCGCCGTAGATCGAGACGGAGACGATGTTCCAGACGTCGTGGTAGGGGCGGATGCTGGCGAACACGACGCCCACGACGAGGCAGGCGACCGCGAGAATCGCGCCGATGCCGTGCGTGACCGCGTTGGCGATTTCCTCGCCGATCGTCTGGTCGCGTTCGGCGGCCGGCTGGTAGCCGGACTTGATGGGGTTTTCTTCCATGGCTAGAAGAACCATACGACGTAGGCGTACATGAACGGGGCGGAGAAGAGGAGCGAGTCGAGGATGTCGAGGATCCCTCCCATGCCGGGAAAGCGGGAGGAGGAGTCCTTGACGCCGACCGACCGCTTGACGAGGGACTCGGCCAGGTCGCCGAAGACGCCCGTCGTCGTGAGCAGGACCGGCAGGACGAGCGCGTGGACGAGCGGGAAGCGGATCTGGCCGAACGACTCGCTGAACCAGGCGTGGAAGACGTACCACATGGCGAGGCCGGCGAGAAGCGAGACGGCGTAGCAGCCGACGAGGCCCTCCCACGTCTTGCCGGGGGAGATGGCCGGTATGAGCTTGTGCCGCCCGAAGAGGCGCCCGAAGGCGTAGCCGCCGATGTCGGCGCTTTTCACGAGCACGACGAACAGGAGCAGCATCAGGCGGCCCGTGTAGTTCGTCTGCCAGTCCTCGTAGACCTTCCATTCGAAGGCGAGCCGGACCAGGAAGGAGAGCAGGACCGCGACGTACCAGAACCCGGCGAAGGAGAGAGCGAAGGTCTCCATCGCGTGTTCGGTCTTCCGCCGCAGCACGCCGAGGACGAGCAGCACCGCGGGCGCCACGCAGAGCACGAGCGCCGAGAAGTCGATCCGCCCGGCGGGCATCGGCGGCGGCGTCCACGGGAAGCGCTCCATCAGGTCGCGCACGAGCGGCGTCTCGAGCGCGGTCGACCCGAGGAAGAGCGCGCCGAGGACCGTCGTGGCGAGAAATTCGTAGCGGTGGCCCGAATCGCGCACCATGTCCGCGAATTCGAGCTGGGCGAGGATGAAAACCGCGAAGAGCAGGATCATGTGCATCCACGCCGGGAAGAAGAACACGATCCCGAAAACGAGCAGGCAGACGGTGATGCCGGTCGCGAGGCGTTGCTTGAGCATGGCATGGCGCGCAGCGCGCGCAGTTGGAAGAGTGGAAGGGGGGAACGTGGAAAAGGGGCGGGGGGTCAAAGCCCTCCGAAGCGGCGGTGGCGCGCGGCGAAGGCGTCCAGGGCGGCCTTGAAGTCGTCCTCGCCGAAGTCGGGCCAGGCGACGGGGGTGAAGAAAAACTCCGCGTAGGCGGCCTGCCAGAGCAGGAAGTTCGAGAGGCGTTCTTCGCCGCTGGTGCGGACGATCAGGTCCGGGTCCGGCACGTCCGGCAGGTACAGGCGCGAGGCGACGGCCTTTTCGTCGATCGCGGCCGGGTCGAGGCGGCCGGCGGCGGCGTCTTCCGCGAGCGACCGCGCGGCGGCCGCGATTTCGGTGCGGCCGCCGTAGGAGAGGCAGAGGACCAGCTGCCCCTCTTCGTAGCGGGCCGTGGCGGCCTCCATGTCCGAGAGGACCTTGTCGAGGGACGCGGGCAGGTCCGTGCGGCGGCCCATGACGCGGAGCCTGACCTTGTTTTCGTGGAACTCCTTCTCGTTCCGCTTGAGCGTGAAGCGCAACAGGCGCATGAGGCCGCGCACTTCGGCGGGCGGCCGCGACCAGTTCTCCACGCTGAACGCGTAGAGCGTGAGATATTTCACGCCGAACTTCTTCGCGGCGCGGATGACGCGGCGGACCGTTTCGGCGCCGGCCTTGTGCCCTTCGAGGCGCGGCAGCCCGCGGGCCTTCGCCCAGCGGCCGTTGCCGTCCATGATGATCGCCACGTGGCGGGGTGTCGGATTCGTTTCGGGCATGGCGGGCCTGCTACTTGCGGGAATCTTCGTTGGCGGAGGAGCGCAGGACGGCGACGAAGGCTTCCTGCGGCACGTTCACGGTGCCGAACTGCTTCATGCGCTTCTTGCCCTCCTTCTGCTTGTTGAGGAGCTTCATCTTGCGCGTGACGTCGCCGCCGTAGAGCTTGGCGGTCACGTCCTTGCGGAAGGGCCGGATGTCCTCGCGCGCGACGATCGTCCCGCCGATCGCCGCCTGCACCGGGATCTTGAACATGTGCGGCGGGATCGCGTCCTTGAGCGCGGCGCAGATTTCCTTTCCGCGGGCGCGCGCCCGGTCGCGGTGGACCATGCAGGAGAAGGCGTCCACGGCGTCGCCGTTCAGGAGGATGTCCATGCGGACGATGTCTGAGCGCTGGTAGCCGGCGGGGACGTAGTCCAGCGACGCGTAGCCGTGCGAGACGCTCTTGAGCGTGTCGTTGAAGTCGACGAGGATCTCGTTGAGCGGCAGCGTGCAGGTGAGGATCACGCGCACGCCGTCGAGCGAGTCGGTCTTGTCCACGGTGCCGCGGTGCTCCATGACGACGCGCATCATGTCGCCGATGCACGAGGAGGGCGTGATGATCGTGGCGCGGATGAGCGGCTCCTCGATGAAGTCGACGTCCGCCGGGTCCGGCAGGCGGATCGGGTTGTCGATCTCCTCGACCGTGCCGTCCGTCCCGTGGACGCGGTAGACGACGGCGGGGTTGGTCGAGATGACGTCGCAGTTGAACTCGCGGCGCAGGCGCTCCTGCACGATTTCCATGTGCAGCAGTCCGAGGAAGCCGCAGCGGAAGCCGAAGCCGAGCGCGACGGAGCTCTCCGCATGCCACGTGAAGGCGGCGTCGTTGAGCTGGAGCTTCTCGAGCGAGACGCGCAGCTTCTCGTATTCGTCGGTCGTCACGGGGTAGAGGCCCGCGAAGACCATCGGGCGCACTTCGCGGAAGCCGGGCAGCGGCTCGGGCGCCGGCGTTGCGCGCAGCGTGACCGTGTCGCCGGTCTTCACCTCGCGCGGGTCCTTGACGGTGCCGATGAGGTAGCCCACCTGGCCGGGCGCGAGAGAGGCGACGGGCTGCATCTTCGGGGTGAAGATGCCGACCTCCTTGACCTGCGTCTCGAGGCCGGTCCCCATGAATTTCACCCAGTCGCCGGCCTTGACCGAGCCGTCCACGACGCGCACGTAGGGGATGACGCCGCGGTAGGGGTCGAAGAGCGAGTCGAAGATGATGGCGCGGAGCGGGCCGTCCGGATGCTCGGACTTCGGCGGGGGGACGAGGTGGACGAGCCGTTCGAGCAGGTCCTCGACGCCGGCGCCGGTCTTGGACGAAACGAGCGCGCAGTCGTCCATCGGGATCGCGAGCGCCTCCTCGACCTGGTGCTTGCAGCCCGGGACGTCCGCGCTCGGCAGGTCAATCTTGTTCAGGGCCGGGATGATCTCGAGGTTCGCCTCGAGCGCGAGCAGCGTGTTGGCGACGGTCTGCGCCTGGACGCCCTGCGCGGCGTCGACGAGCAGCACCGCGGCCTCGCACGCGGCCATCGAGCGCGAAACCTCGTAGGAGAAGTCGACGTGGCCGGGCGTGTCGAGGAGGTTGAGCAGGTAGGTCCGCCCGTCGCGCGCCGTGTAGCTCATCGAGACGGGGTGCGACTTGATCGTGATGCCGCGCTCCTGCTCCAGATCCATCGAGTCGAGCAGCTGGTCGTGGAACGTCCGGGCGTCGACGGCCTTCGTGAGCTCCATGATCCGGTCGGCCAGCGTCGACTTTCCGTGGTCGATGTGGGCGATGATGCAGAAGTTGCGGATGTTCGAGAGGTCGGGCATGGGCGCGGAGTCTACCACAAATCTTCCGTCAAGGGAATCCCGCCCGCGCGCGTTGCGGACTGGACGCGGGCGGGGGCGTTCGGGTAGAATGCGCGGGCATGGAAACGAAACGCACCGGCGGATACGGCTTCGGCGCCTTCAAGGGCGTCTTCACGCCGAGCATCCTCACGATCATCGGCGTGGTGATGTACCTGCGCTTCGGCTGGGTCCTGGGCAACCTCGGGCTCGGCCGGACGCTGCTCCTCGTCACGGTCTGCAACTCGGTGACGCTCCTCACCGGGCTCTCGCTCTCCGCGCTCGCCACGAACCGCGAGGTGCGCGGCGGCGGCGCCTACTACCTCGTCTCGCGCGCGTTCGGCGCGGAGGCCGGCGCCGCGATCGGCATCCCGCTCTTCCTCTCGCAGGCGGTCTCCGTCGCGTTCTACACGGCGGGCTTCGTCGAGGCGCTCCTCGGCGCGTTCCCGTCGCTCGCCGGCTGGGACCCGCGGCTCGTCGGGACGGCGACGCTCGTCGCGCTCGGCCTGCTTTCGGTCTTCTCGGCGAACCTCGCGCTCAAGGCGCAGTTCTTCATCATGGGCGCGATCGCGCTCTCGCTCGTCTCGTTCTTCCTCGGCGGGACGCCCGCGGGCCTGCCGGACCCCGCCACGACGCCCGCGGTCGAGCCGAAGGGCTTCTTCTTCGTCCTCGCCGTGTTCTTCCCGGCGGTGACGGGCATCCTCTCGGGCCTCGGCATGTCCGGCGACCTGCGCGACCCGGGGCGCGCGATCCCGCGCGGCACGCTCGCCGCGATCGGGACGGGCTACCTCGTCTACATGGCGGTCCCGGCGGCGCTCTTCCTCTTCGTCGGGACGCACCCGGCGCTCGTCTCCGACGCGACGATCTTCCGCCAGTGCTCGCGCTGGCCGGCGCTCGTGCTGCTCGGCGTGTGGGCGGCGTGCCTCTCCAGCGCGCTCGGCTCGCTCCTGGCCGCGCCGCGCGTGCTGCAGGCGCTCTCGCGCGACCGGCTCGTCCCGGCGTTCCTCGGGCGCGGCTGGGGCCGCGGCGACGACCCGCGCGCCGCC
>CADBEF010000027.1 GCA_902793555.1 uncultured bacterium
GGCGTCGACGAGCTTCTGCCGGTCGGTCTCCTTGCCGAAGAGGCGCGGGGAGAGGCGGCGGAAGAGCCCGACGAGCTCGCGGGTGAAGTCCATCTGCGCGAGGAGGGCCTGCAGGCCGGCCTCGCCGACGAAGGCGCCGATGCCGGGCGCGGTGACGAACGCCTGCTCGGTGAAGTCGAGGACGCGGCCCGTCATCTGCTCGCCGGTGAGGCGGCACGCCTCGCCGAACTGCTGCTGCATCCGCGCGCCGAGCTTGTCGAGGTCGCCGAGGACGGTCTGGAGGACGTCGACGCACTGCAGGTCGAGGAGGATCTGGCGCAGCTGCACGGGATCCATCGAGGGGTTCGAGGCGGAGAGGTCGGCGCCGCAGCCGGCGAGCAGGAACGAAATCGCGCCCTTGAGCCCCTCCGGGCCGCGCGCGGCGAGAAGCGAGCGGAAGCAGTCCTGGGGCTTGGTGAAGCCGAGGACCTCGGAGCGGTAGAGGTCGCGCAGGCCCTGCATCTCCTCGGGCGTCCCCGCGCGGGCGTTCACCTCCTGCGCGAGGTTGAGGCCGGCCTTGACGTCGGCGCCCTTCTCGGCCATCAGTTGCGCGCGCGCGTCCTTTACCAACTGCGCTAGGTCTCCTTCGGACTCGCCGAGCATCTGCTCCAGCAGGTCCAGCATCGCGAACTGGTGCGTGGCGTCGGTCGAGGCGCGGCCGAGCTGGCGCAGGAGATCGTCGGCGGACATCGGCTGGCCGCCGGCGCGGGCGAGGCGGGCCTGGCGCAGGATGCCGTCGAGCTGGTCGCGGCCGGGCATGTCCGGCAGGACCTTGCTCCAGGCCTCGATCGCGCGGAGGAACGACGAGCGGGGGCCCTGCGCCTCGCCGAGCTTGCGGTCGGCGAGCTTCTTGAGGGACTTCTCCTCGAACTGCGCGGTGAGCTCCTCCATCGAGTCCATGAGCTCGGCCGTCGGGTCGGCCTCGACCTGGAGCGCGACGCCCATCGCGCGTGCGCGGCGCGGTCGAGCGCCTCGTTCTGGCGCGCGGCGACGTCGTACTGCGTCGAAATCGCGTGGCGCAGGAGCTGGGCGGCGTCCATCGGCATCAGAACACCGCCCTTCTCGGGGCCGCCTTGCGAAGCGGCCGGGGTTCGGAGCCCTCGATCCAGACGATCGCCGGGCCGTGGAAGTGGAGCAGCAGGTCGCGCGGGCCGCGCGGCAGCAGGACGTCGAGGAGCCGCAGCCGCGGGCAGAAGCCCGTGGGGCGCGGGCCGGTCCACGCGACGGCGGCGTCCGGCCGCACGCCGAGCGACTCGCCGTCGGCGAGCGCGACGCGGGCCGTGCGCGAGCGGGTCGCCATCACGACCCACTCCGACGAAAACTCGGTGACGCGGACGGAGCGCGAGAAGGAGAGGGGGACGAGCTTGACGAACCGGGCGCCGGAGCGCGCGGCGGCGGGGGCCGCGAGGACCTTGTCGGACACCGCGGAGACGGGCGCGCCGCAGTCGATGCGGGTGAGGAAGGGGCGGTCCGACGCCGCGCAGTGCGCGGAGCCGGACTCGGCGATTTCGCAGAGCGAAAGCGCCGCGCGGTCGGGGCAGACGAACCCCTTGAGCGAACGGCTCTTCAGCGTGCCGCGGACGGCGGCGGGCTGCGCGCGGCCGAACAGCCACGCGCCCGCGCCGACGACGGCGAATCCGCCGGAGAGCTCGACTACCACGGGAGGCATCCTCCCCGGCCTTCGGCCGCGCGGAGTTCCGCCTCGCGCTCCTTGCGGAGGCGGGCGCGTTCCTCGCGGGCGCGTTCGAGTTCGCGGCGGCGCTGCTTCAGGCGCTCGTCGAGGACGTCCTCGCGCCGTTCGCGGCGCTCCTGGCGGTCCATGTCGCGCAGTTCGCGGACTTCGTCGAGGTCCTTGGCGTCGTCCTGCAGTTCTTCCGCCACCGAGATGTCGCGCAGGCGCATGGCCTGGATGCGGGCGAGGTCTTCGGCGTCGGCGTCGACGACGTGCGGCGAAATGAGGAAGAGGCGCTGGACGGTTTCGGTCTTGGACGAATGGCCGCCGAAGAGCCAGCCGACCAGCGGCAGGTCGCGCAGCAGCGGGATGCCCCAGCCGGCCGATTCCTCGATGTCGCGCAGGTAGCCCGCCAGGACGATCGTGTCGTCCTCGTAGACCGAGGTCTGCGTGTCGAGCGAGGAGGAACGCGACATCGGCATCGAGTCCACGGAAACGCTCTCGAAGCCGCCGTCCTGGAGCGACAGCGTGAGCCAGATGCGGCCGGGCGCCTCGTCGGAGCCGGGCCGCATGATGCGGGGCTTGATCTGCAGCGTGGTGCCGGCGGAGACTTCGGCGAGTTCCGCCACCTCGGCGCCGACGACGCGGGCGTGGTAGGTCTGCCGGTCGGAGAGCTCGGCCGCGAGGTTGTTCACGGTGAGCAGCGTCGTGCGCGAGATGCTGCGCGCCTTGCCCTTGTCGCGCAGCGCGGTGAGCGAAGCGGAGACGGTCGCGCGGTTGCCGAGGTAGGTGAGGGCGCCGGCGAGGCCGCGGCCCGAAACGCTTTCCGAGTCGAAGAGGTTGCCGGCGTTCATGCCGGCGCCGCCGGAGTAGCGGTCCTTCGTGCCGGTTCCGGCGATCGAGAGCTGCCAGTCGAGAGCGTCCTTGCGGGAGAGTTCGACGACGGTGACTTCGATCTCGACGAGCTTCTGCGGGACGTCGAGCTCCTTGATGAGGCGCTCGTAGAGGGGCATGCGCGGCGCGACGTCCGTGACGATCACCGCGTTGAGGCGGTTTTCGGCCGTGATGAGCGGCTGGAACGCGGTCGGGGCGTTCGTGGAGCCCTCCTCGCGCGCGCCCGGCGCGGCGAGCTTGCCGACGATCTGCTGGAGCATCGAGGCGACGCCCTTGATCGAGCCGCTCGACTCGGGCGAGCCGGCGTTGAACGAGACGTCGTCCGCCCAGGTGTTCTGCAGCGGGAAGATGCGCGTCTCGATCTCGGTGAACGTGCGGCGTTCGCGCAGGACGTCCGCCTTCTGGATCATCTCGGCGACGAGCATGACGTAGCGCGGCGGGCCGGAGACCATGATCAGCTCGTCCCGCGAGGCGGTCTTGAGCGGGAAGCGCGGGTCCTCGACGCCGAGCTCGGCGAGCATCGCGCGCACTTCGCCGGCCTTCATGTAGCGCAGGTCCAGCAGGATCGTCTGCATCTCGCTGGCGGCGTAGATCCAGAGCGTCGCGCCGTCCCAGTACCAGGCGAGGTTGTGCAGCGAGGCGAGGCGGTCGAGGAACTCGCCGCACGGGACCTCGACGAACTCGCCCGAGAGCGCGCCGCCCACGGCGGGCGAGAGAATGGTCGAGATGCCCTGCGCGACGCCGAAGGTTTCCAGCACCTGCCGCAGGTCCATCGCCCGGGCGACGAGGGAGTAGGTCTCGGTCCTCCAGGGAATCGCCGGCGCCGCCGGCGGCTCCGCCGTCGGGGCGGCGGATTCGGTGCCGTCTTCGGCGGATTCGGTGCCGTCTTCGGCGGCGTCCGGCGCCGGTCCGGCCGGCGTTGCGAAGGTTTCGGGCGCGTCGGAAGCGTCGGCCGGGTCGGCGGGGAAAACGGCGTCCGCGGGTTCGCCGTTGCCGCCCTCGTCTTCGTCCTCGGCCGATTCGCCGTCGTCCTCCTCCTCGTCTTCGTCCCCTTCGAACGCGTCTTCTTCTTCGTCCTCTTCGAACACTTCTTCGTCGTCGGCCTCGGCCGCGGGCGCCTCGGGTTCCGCGTGCGCGGCTGCCGCGGCGGCCAGGCGCGCGGGTCCCGGGGCGACGGGAGCGGCGGGTTGCGCCGCCGCGTTTCCGAGGGCGGCGGCTTCCTGGGCCATCGCCCGGTCGAAGGCTTCGGCGACGGCGTCCGGATCGTACCGGGGGCCCGCAAAGGCGAGGCTGGCGGAAACGGCGAACGTCGCGGCCGGTTCGAGGAGGCTCGGGAAGAGCATGTCTTCCAGCGTCGTGCGCCGCCGGAACCCGCGGCCCTTCCGGACGGGCCCGGCGGGATCGGCCGCGGCGTAGGAAGCCGGGGCGGCGACGGGAGGAACCCAGTCCGCGGGGTTGCCGGCGAGAACGGGCGCTTCGATCGCGGGGGGAACCACGGACGGAACCCAATCGGCGGGATTGCCGGCGAAAACGTGCGCGGCGGCCGCCACGTGCGCGGCGGCGCGGCGGCGCCCCCGCGCGTGCGAAGAAACGCCGCCGGCGGAGGGCGTGAGCGGGAGCAGGCCGCAGAATTCGTCCGCGCGGGACGTGAGAGGGACGAGGCCGGCGAACTCGGGGCCCGCGACGTAGACCGGCGCGGAGAACCGGCCCGCGGACGCGGACGGTCCCGGCGCGGCGCAGCCGAACAGGGCGAAGAGCAGGGCGAGGTCGAGCGCCAGCAAGGGGAGGCGGCGTGCCTGTTTCATGGACGGGGGGGATTGTGACATGGCAAAAGCGTTCGGGCTACGGGCGGATCATCATCGGCGGGATTTCCGGTTCGGGTTCGGCGAACTCGCCGACGCGCTCCAGCCACCAGTCGCAGGAGTCGCAGAAGGATTCGAAGGCTCGCTGCATCGCGGCGGCCGAGGCGTCCGCCGGCAGTTCGCGCCACAGGAAGGCGGCGCCGTCCGGCCCGGGCTCCGCGGCCAGGACCGCCTCTTCGCGCAGCATCCTGCCGGGCGCCAGCGACGCAAGGCGCGGGAGGTCCTCCTCCCCGCATGCGAGCGCGCGCGAAAAAAGAAGGCGCCCCGGTTCCGCGCGGAGCAGCACCTCGCCGCCGTCCACGAGGATGGAGAACGACGCCGCCCCGTCGGGCGCCCGTTCCGGGTACCCGATCGCGGAGAGGAAACGGTCGAGGTGCGAGTTCATCACGGTTCGCGCAAAGGCGCGCTAGTAGTTGTTCACGATGCCGACCTGGACCGTGTTGAGGCTCTTGAGGACGTTGGAGATCATGTCGTAGGCCTGGTCGCGCTTGGAGGTGAGCGACTGCAGCTCGATCATCGTCTTCTGCGAGAAGCTGTTCATCTCGTCCATCTTCGCCTCGAGGGCCGTGAGGAAGTCGGAGTCGGACGCGGAGACGAAACCCGTCGGGACCGACGCGGCGTCCATGCGCACCACATCCACGAGGAAGTCGCGGAAGTTGTAGTTCCTTCCCTCGTAGGTCACGTGGCTCGTGTTGATGTTGTCCATGTTGGCGCCACCGTCGAGGATGTCGGTCTCGATCTGCGTCATCAGTTCCAGTTGCGCCGAAGTCTGGTTCATCGTCTCCATCAGCTCGATGATGGAGGCCTCGAGCGCCGTGGCGCGCTGCAGGCAGATCGCCATCACGAGCTGCCCGATGGAGAGCTCGCGCGGCGTGCCGTCCACGTTGTTCACGCCCTCCACGGTGTAGGCGCGGGCGGTGAGGTATTCCCCGGTGTCGGGGTTGACCATGGAGAGGTCGAATTCGACGGTTCCGATTGGCATGGCTGTTCTTCGAGTTTAAAGTGACGAGTGACGAGTGACGAGTGACGAGTGACGAGTGACGAGTGAGTGAAGAGTGAAGAACGACGAGTGAAGAGTGACGAGTGGGGAGAGGAGGGCTAGAAGTTCTGCGCGTTGTCCATCGTGGAGGTGCCGAGGGCGCGGACGACGTTGGACGAGGTGGAGAAGGCGACGTCGCGGCGGTTGACAATCGTCTGCAGGTCGATCATCTCCTCCTGCTGCGACTGCGTGAGCTGGTCCATTCTGGACTTCAGCGCGTTCGAGGCCTGCATCCGGCGGTCGTAGGAGGAGAGGTCGGGCGGGAGCTCGCTCTCGGCGATCCCCATCGTGCCGGTGAGGAAGGCCTTCGCGGCGGGCCAGTCCGCCGTCCCCTGCGCAATCTTCGTGAGCCAGCCGGCGGCGTCGTCCAGTTTGACGGAGCCGGCGGTCATCGTATTCATCTTGTTGACGCTCTGCGCCTCGAGGGATGCGGCGGTGCGGATGCACACGGCCTGGACGAGCTGCCCGAGCGTGAGCGGGCCGCTCGCGCCGGTGTCGTACATCAGGACCTGTTCGCTTCCGGCGGGTGCATAGCGGTTCGTCGCGATCTGGATGGATTCGATCATGCGTGGCCTTTCCGCGCCGGGACCGGCGCGGAAGGCCGCGCGGATTCGGGCGCATTGGAGAAATTCGGAATGGATTCGAACGGGTTCATCTGGAGCGAAGCTGAATCGGAACGGGGGACGAATGGCGTCGGAATGTCTTCATCCCTATCCGCAGCCTGTGGCCGCGGACGCGGCCTACAGGTTGCGGATGAGATTCGATCGGGTGTCGCTGACCGCGGTCATCAGGTTGGTGGCGGTGGAGTAGGACTCGTCGCGGCGGTCGACGAGCGACTGCAGGCGGCTCATGTCCGTCTGGGACTCGTTGTTGCGCGAGTCGATCATGGTCTTGAGCATCGAGATCATGCCCTCGACGGAGGCCTTCGACCAGTCGCTGTTCCACCAGCCCAGGGTGGAGCCGGGCGTTCCGCCCTTCTTGCGGTAGGCTTCGCTGCCGAGGGGGATCTCCTCCTCCGTGATGCCTTGCACGGGCTTCATCGTGCTGCCGGTGGCGTTGCTGTCGTAGCTCGACTGCGTCTGCGTGAACTTCGCGAGGAGGGAGCCGAGGATCTCCAGCTCCTTGTTGCGGGTGCGGACGCGCGTCGTGAGCGGTTGCACCTCGCCCTCGACCGAGACGGCGCGCTTTTCGCTCACGGCGACCATCAGGTCCTGGAAGTCGACCTGTTTTCCGGAAATGCTGTATTCGTAGGCGTTGATGCCCCACAGCGCGGTGAGGTTCTGGGCGACATTGACTTCGGTGATGGTGGCCATGGCGATGCTCCTTTCTGTTTGTGAGCGTGAGCGAAGCGGCTAGACGATGTTGTGGATGACGGAGGAGGCCGCGTCGTCGGCCTTCCTGACGATGCGGGAGGCGGAGGAGAAGGCGTTGTCGCGCTTGGAGAGGAGCCCTTGAAGGGCGACCATGTCCTGCTGCAGGTTGTTGTCCTCCGTGTCGATGGCGTACTGGATTTCGTTCTGGCCCTTCATGATGTTCGCGCGGGTCATGATCGCCGTGTTCGGCATGAAGACGAGCGTGATGCCGTATTTCAAGGCCGTCCCGTTGACCCAGGCCCCGTTGTTCACGGTTGCCGTGTCGTTGGACGTGGTGTCCTTGACCTTGAGATTCGCGAAGGCCTCGGCGAGATAGGCCATCACCTGGCCGAGCTCGTCGACCTTGCGGGCGCGCTCCTTGACGACGGCGGAGTAGGAGGCCGCCGACGCCTCGATGGCGGCTGACTCCCGGAGGGTTGCGGCGGTGAGCGCGGCGGAGTAGTCCTTGCCCGCGGCGCCGGCCACGGTGTAGGACATCTGCGGAACGCCGTAGACGGAGGCGCCGGGGATGACGTTGGTTTCGATCAGGGGCATCGGGATGGATCGGGAATCGGGAGATTGGAAGCAGGGGCGGGGAGGGGAGGACGAGAATCCGACGCATGTCGGAAACGGGGGCATTCTACACCTTGCGGGCGCGCGGTGCAAGAACTTTTCGCGCGCCGCGTCGCACTCGCGCTTCGCGCGCGCGAGAGAGCGGCGGATTCCGGTCCCGAGACTTCGCGATGGCGCGGGCCGTTCCGGCCCCGTTCGCGAACCGTCCCCGGCGGCCCTGCCGCGGACGCCGGAATGCGGACGAAAAAATAGCGCTTGACTCTATTGATAGAAACACCTAGAATGCCGCCCCGTTCCCGCGACACACGGGAAAACAGCAATGATCCTCGAAGAATTCCCAGATCCCGCATCCGCCGCGGCGCACGCCGCGGCGGGCTGCGTCGTGCCCGTCGGCGTCAAGGTGCTCGCCGACTCCGAGACGCCCGTCTCGGTCCTCGCGCGGTTCGACCGACGCGAGAAGAGCCTGTTCCTGCTCGAGTCCGCCGAAGGCGGCGAGCAGCGCGGGCGCTACAGTTTCCTCGGCCTCGACGCGCGGCTCGCCGCGACGGTCTACCGCGAGGAAGTCGTCGTCCGCCAGGGGCTCGACGAACGCCGCATCCCCCACGGCGGCGACCCGATGGCCGTCCTGCGCTCGCTCGTCGCGCCGGTGCGGATGGCCGCGGTCCCCGGCGTGCCGAAGGCGTGCGCCGGGCTCGTCGGCTACTTCGCGTACGAGATGGCGCACTTCTTCGAGCCGCGCGTCCCGAACAAGCTCCCGGCGGACCGGCCGCTCGCGGAGCTGATGGTGCCCGGCTCGATGCTCGTTTTCGACAACGTCGCGCAGGCGCTCTACGTCATGAGCTTCGCGTTCCCGGACGACGCGCCCGACGCCGCCGCCGCGGTCGCCGCGGCCCGCGCCCGCGTGGCCGGCCTGCTCGAGGCCCTCGCGGAGCCGGCTCCCGTGCCGGACGCCGCCGGCGAGGACCTCGGGGCGCTCCGGCCCACGCACGCGCCGGACTACTTCGAGGGCATCGTCGCGAAGGTGAAGGAACGCATCGTCGAGGGCGACCTGATCCAGTGCGTGCCGTCGCAGAGCTTCGTCGCCCGCGCCCCGCGCGACCCCGTCGCGCTCTACCGCATGCAGCGCTTCGTGAATCCGTCGCCCTACCTCTACTACTTCAAGCTCGAGGGCTGCACGCTCGTCGGCTCCTCGCCCGAGACGATGATCAAGCTCGAGGGCCGCACGGCGTGCCTCAAGCCGATCGCCGGGACGCGCCCGCGCGGCGCGGACGAGCGGGAGGACCGCGCGCTCGCGGACGAGCTCCTCGCCGACGAGAAGGAGCGCGCCGAGCACCTGATGCTCGTCGACCTGGGGCGCAACGAGCTGGGGCGCGTCGCGATCCCCGGGACCGTCCAGGTCGTCGACCTCATGTCCGTCGAGCGCTACTCGCACGTGATGCACCTCGTCTCGAAGGTCGTCGCCGAAATCGAGGACGGGCGCGACGCGTTCGACCTCTTCCCCGCCGCGTTCCCCGCCGGGACGCTCACCGGCGCGCCGAAGGTGCGCGCGATGGAGACGATCGCCGAGCTCGAGGACGAGCCCCGCGGCCCCTACGGCGGCGCCGTCGGCTACTTCGCCTTCGGCGGCGACATGGATTTCGCGATCTGCATCCGCACCGCCGCGATCGAGCACGGCCGCATGACCGTCCGCGCCGGCGCGGGCGTCGTCTACGACTCGGTCCCCGAACGGGAATGCCGGGAGACCGTCAACAAGGCCGGCGCGATGGCCCGCGGCGTGGCGCTGCTGGGCTCCGCGCGGACGCTCCGCGCGGAAATCGCGGCGCTCCGCAAGGAAGGAGGCGCGCAATGATCGCGATGATCGACAACTACGACTCGTTCACCTACAACATCGTGCAGGAGCTGCGCGAGATGGAGGCCGACCTGCGCGTCTTCCGCAACGACGCGATCACGGTCGACGCGCTCGACGCGCTCGCGCCCGCGGCGCTCGTCGTCTCGCCCGGCCCCGGGCGCCCGTCGGAGGCGGGCATCTCGATGGACGCGATCCGGCGTTTCGCCGGCCGCATCCCGATCCTCGGCGTGTGCCTCGGCCACCAGGCGATCGGCGAAGTCTACGGCGGGCGCATCGTCAAGGCCGCGCGAATCATGCACGGCAAGGTCTCCGAGGTGACGTGCGACGGCGAGGGCGTCTTCCGCGGTCTCGGCTCGCGCCCGTTCAAGGCGATGCGCTACCACTCGCTCTGCATCGACCCCGAGACGCTCCCGGACTGCCTCGTCGTCTCCGCCACCGCGGAGGACGGCTGCATCATGGGCGTGCGGCACCGGGAGCTCCCCGTCCACGGCGTGCAATTCCACCCGGAGTCGATCATGACTCCGTCCGGCAAGCGCATGTTGCGCAACTTCCTCAAACTCGCATAGGACACCGCCATGAACTACCCCGAAATCCTCTCGAAGCTCGTCGCACGTACCGACCTTTCCGAAGACGAGACGTTCGCGCTCTTCGACGCGCTCTTCCACGGCGTGCTCACGGATGCGCAGATCGGCGCGTTTCTCGCCGCGCTCTCCGCGAAGGGCGAGACCGTCGCCGAGATCGCCGCCGCCGCGCGCGCCATGCGCCAGGCCGCCGCGAAGATCTCGTCCCTGAGGCCCAACACCGTGGACACCGTCGGCACCGGCGGCGACCACGGCATCACGTTCAACATCTCGTCGACCACGGCGTTCGTCGCCGCCGGCGCGGGCGCCGTCGTCGCCAAGCACGGCAACGATCGGCATCTGCTTCCTCTTCGCGCAGACCTTCCACAAGGCGATGCGGTTCGTCGGTCCCGCGCGCAAGCAGCTCGGCGTCCGCACGGTCTTCAACCTCCTCGGCCCGCTCACCAACCCCGCCGGCGCGCGCACGCAGCTCATCGGCGTCTACGCGCCCGAGCTCACCGAGGTCTACGCGGGCGTCTTCAAGCGCCTCGGCTCCACGCACGCGCTGATCGTGCACGGCAGCGACGGCATGGACGAAATCACCGTCACCGGCCCCTCGCGTTGCTCGGAGCTCAAGGACGGCCTGATCCGCACCTACGACATCGACCCCGAGCCGCTCTTCGGCGGCTACGCGGAGCTGGCCGAGCTCGCGGGCGGCGACGCGAAGGAGAACGCCGACATCGCGACGGGCATCCTCACCGGGAAGATCCGCGGCGCCAAGCGAAACGTCGTCCTGGTCAACGCCGCCGGCACGCTCCTCGCCGCGGACCTCGTCCCCGACCTCGCGGCTGGCGTGAAGAAGGCCGAGGAGTCCATCGACTCCGGCGCCGCCTACGAGAAGCTGCGCAGACTCGTGGAGATTTCGCAGTCGTAGCGCCCGCCGGCGGCGGCACGGCCGCGCCGGCGGGCGCTGCGAAGCCCTCATCTGCCATGTCCGACATTCTCTCCGAACTCTGCGCGTTGCGCGCCCACGATGCCGAAGAAGGCGCGCGGACCGAGCCCGTCGCGGCGCTCCTCGCGCGGCCGGAGGCGCGCGTGCCGCGCCCGTCGTTCGCCGATGCGCTGCACCGCCCGGCCGGCGCGCTCCCGCGCGTCATCGCGGAGCTCAAGAAGGCGTCGCCCTCGAAGGGCCTCATCCGCGCCGACTTCCGTCCGGCCGACCTCGCGGCCGCGCTCACCGAGGGCGGCGCGGCCGCGCTCTCGGTGCTCGTCGAGCCGCACCGGTTCCTCGGCTCCTCCGACAACCTCGCGCTCGCCCGGTCGCGCTCGCCGTTGCCGCTCCTGTGGAAGGACTTCGTCGTCGGCGAATGGCAGATCGCCAAGGCGGCGGCCTGCGGCGCCTCGGCGGTGCTGCTCATCGTCGCGGCGCTGCCGGACGCCGACCTGCGCCGCCTCCTCGCCTTCTCGCACGATCTCGGGCTCGACGCGCTCGTCGAGACGCACGACGCCCGCGAGATCGACCGCGCGCTCGCCGCCGGCGCGCGCATCGTCGGCGTGAACAGCCGCGACCTGCGGACGTTCCGCACCGATCCCGAGGCGACCTACGGCCTGCTTGCGCGGATCCCCGCCGACCGCGTCCGCGTCGCCGAAAGCGGCGTGCGGACCGCCGCGGAAATCCGCCTCGCCGCCGCCGCCGGCGCGGACGCCGTCCTCGTCGGCGAAGCCGTCATGCGAGCCCCGGACCCCGCCACGGCGCTCAAGGAGTTGCTCGCGTGAAGTCGCCCCTCAAGATCTGCGGCCTCACGACGCCGGAGGACGCGCGCTTCTGCGCGGAAGCCGGCGCGGCGGCGCTCGGTGCGGTGTTCTACCCGCCGAGCCCGCGCAACGTCTCGCCGGAGCGCGCGGCGGAGGTCTTCGCGGACGTCCCGCCGGACGTCGCGCGCGTCGGCGTTTTCGTCGACGCCACCGCCGCGGACATCCTCCGCGCCGCGCGCATCGCGGGCCTCGGCGTGGCGCAACTGCACGGCGCCGAGCCGCCGGCGCTCGCGGCGGAGCTCCTCGCCGCGGGGCTGCGCGTCCTGAAGGTCCTGCGCGGCGGAGACCTCGCGGCCGAGGCCGCGCGCTATCCGGCGGGGACGCGCTTCCTCGTCGAATGCGGCCGCGGGGCGCTGCCCGGCGGCAATGGCGCCGCATGGGACTGGGGCGCCGCGCGCGCCCTGGCGCCGCGGCCCTTCGCCTTGGCGGGCGGCCTTTCGCCGGGCAACCTCGCCGTCGCGGCGTCCGCCTCGGGCGCCGTCTTCTTCGACCTGTCCTCGGCCGTCGAATCATCGCCCGGCCGCAAGGACCGCGACAAGGTCCTCGCGGCCGTCGCCGCCGCGCACGCCGCCGGCGGAATCCCCGGATTCTTCGGCTAGCGGACGGGGAGGCAGCGCCGGATCTGCTCGATCGTGGCGGGGTTGAGGAGGCCGGTTCGGTCGACGTCGACGTTGAGCGTGACGGCGCAGCCGTCTGCGAGGCGGCGGGCGAGCCAGGGGCGGAGGAATCCGTCCGCGAAGCGCGGCGAGGCGAAGCCGCGCCCCTGGTGGACCCAGTCGCGGTTGTCGGCGGTGAGCCACAGGTGCATCGCCATCCCCTGCGCGTTCGTGCGGCCGCAGAGCGGGAAGTCGACGAGCTCCTCGCCGCTGAAGTACTCCTGGCACGGCGTGTAGACGAACGTCCCGCCCTGCGAGTTCACGGAGACGAGCGCGTCCGGGTTGCCGGTCTTCGCCGCGAGCGCCATCTCGCGGAAGGGGAACTTCCAGTCGCCGAGCGGGACGGTCGCGACGCGGTGCGGGCCGGCGTCGGAGACCATGCCGGGGCTGTCGAACCACCACCCCGCCACGTTGGGCCCGGCGGCGAGCGAGAGGTCGCGCACGATCGCGACGGCGTTGCTCCCGAACTGCTCGAGCCGTCCGTCCGCGTAGCCGGAGGCCTTCGCCCACGCGCGGTCCGAGCGGTCGCCGGACTGGTTGTAGTAGAGGATCGTCCGGATGCCCTCCGCGGCGAGGGCGTCGGCGATCTCGCGCAGCAGGTTGCGCTTCGTCGTGCGGCCCGACAGGATGCGGTCGAGCGCGGGGCACGGCGCGGGCGGATGCTGGTCGGCCCACGACGACGTGAAGATGACGTGCCGCGCGCCGGCGTCCCTGAGCTGCGCGACGAACCGCGGCACGTCGAACGCGTCGACGGCCTTCTCGAAGTCGCCGCGCCGTCCGTCCTGGTCCGTGGTGCGCGTCGTCCAGTGCACGCCGATCCCGAACGATCCCGCGAGCCAGTCGGTCGACGCGCGCGGGTAGCCGTTCGTCGCGTCCGCCGCGCGGAGCGCCTCCGCGACGCGCCGCCGGAACGCCTCGCCGAAGACGGCGCGCTCCGGCGTGCAGTCGATGAACGCCTCGGGGTCGATCCGCTCCAGGGCCTCGCACGGCGAGAAGTCGACCGTGCCGCGGATGCCGGAGCACCGCTTGAACGCGAGCGTGTCGATCCGCTCCAGGCGCGAGCCCGGCGCGAAGGAGAGGCCGGTGAGACCGGCGCATCCGTAGAAGGCCTCCATCCCGACGACGCGGACGCCCGCCGGGATCGCGACGTCGCCGCGGAGATTCTTGCAGCCCATGAACGCCGCGCGGCCGAGCTCCTCCAGCTGCGACGGCAGCGCGAGGGCGTTCGTCGCGTTCTCGCACGAGAAGAACGCGGCGCGGCCGATGGAGCGCACGGTGTCCGGCAGCGCGAACGACCGCAACCCGTAGTGCCATGCCGCGAAGCTGCCCTCGATCGCCGTGGGCTTGAGCCCGGTGTCGGCCTCGACGCGCGGGAGCGAGTCGAGCGACCAGTCGCCCTTCGGCGCCTGCCAGACCTTTTTGAGGACGATCCCGCCCTCGTGCGCGGCATCCGGCTCGATGCCGATCTCGATCGGCCCGTCATGGATCGAGCCGCGCTCCCGGTCAATCGTCCACGCGGCGCGCGCGGCGGAGACGGGGGCGAGGACGGAAAGCGCGAGGAGGATCGGGGTTCGTTTCATGGCGCGAAGTCTACCACACCGCCGCCAGCGGCGAAAGCCCGGTTCGCGGTCATGGGACAATATTGGCCCGGAGCCGTTCGTTAGGAAGAACAGAGGCGGTCGCGCCGCCACGACGCTTGGAAGGAGAATCGCCATGAAGATCAGCCGCTCGTTCCTGCTCGCCGCCCTGTTCGGCGCAATCACCGCCCACGCGGAGACAACGCCGGAGGACTGCCCGGACGGATCGTGCGCGCCGCCGGCGTGGGCGACGGTAGAGACGAACGCCCCCGCCGCGCCCGCGCTCGTCGTGCTTTCGCCCGTGCCGGAGTCCGCGGTGGCGCCGATCGCGCCGGCGCCGCGGCTCGACACGCTCGACGGCAAGACGATCGCGCTCGCGTTCGAGTCCTACGACGAGTTCTCGCGCGTCTTCCTCGTGACGGGCGACCCCTCGCGCAACAAGGTCCTCACCGTCCCCGGCGGCGGCTTCGCGACCGTGAGGATCGAGCTGCCCCGCGACTGGGACGCCCTGATGGCCGCGCGCGGCTACGCCCCGCTCTCGTCCTTCCGCGTCGCCCCCGCGCCCGGCGCGTCCGCCTCGCCGACGGCGCCGGCAGTGCCGTCCGCGCGGGACCGCGCGTGGCGGTCGCGGCGACGCCGGTGACGATCTTGCCGTCCTCGTCGATGGCGTGGAAGTCCATCGCGGGCGTGGAGAACGGCCGGCCGGAGGACGTCGGCGCGTCAGTCGGTCGGACCTTCGAGGCCGAGCAGGTCCCGGGAGGAGACGATGGCGTCGAAGTAGCCGTTGCCCCGGACGACGGGCGCGAGATGCCCGTCGTAGACGAGCGCCGTGCGGACCGAGGCGCCCGGGGCGACGGGAAGGCGAGCGACCTTGCGGGCGACTTCCGCTTCGACCTCTTCCCCGATTTCCCGGCGGCGCTTGATTTCGACCACGCAGGCGGAACGGCGCGTCTGGAGCAGCAGGTCGATCCGGCCGCCCGCCTCCGATTTCGTTCCCGGAAGCCGGAAGGGCGCCGCCGAGAGGATCGGAACGCCGCGGAGGTGGAGGAGGGGCGCGAGCGAAAGGGCGTGGTTCAGGACGAGGTTCTCGAACTGCAGCCCGAGCACGGAGTCCCATCCGGGAAGGCCTTCCGGCGACGCGAACGCGAACTGCCCCTTCCGGATCGCCTCTTCGTGCGGCTCGACGAAGCGCAGGTAGAAGCGCGTGTAGTTGTCGCGGATGCGGTAGCGGTCCTGGCGCGACGGACGTCCCGTGCGCGGGTTCAGCCCCGAGTCCTTCGAGACGAACCCCGACAGCTCCAGGACGGACAGGTTCTCCGAAATCGATCCGCCGCGTTCGACGCCGAGCGCGTCGGCCAGTTCCGAGCAGGTCCGCGGCCCCGCGGACAGGGCGCGGAGCAGCTCGCGCTTCACGCCGGCGTTTTCGCCGAAGACGTCGTTGAAGATCGGACGGAAGTCCCGGAAGAGCGTGCCGTCCGGCCGGAAGAAGAGGTCTCGGAGGTTCTCGGCCGCCGGACGCGAGGGATCGATTTCCTCCAGATAGCGCGGAACGCCTCCCGTGACGGACAGCACGTCCACGATCTCCCGCGGTGCGACCCGTTGCGCGGCGGCGCCCCAGAACGCCGTGCAGAGCCGCGGCGGCAGCTCTTCGAGCACGAGATCCCGCGAGAAGCGCCCCGCGAAGCCCGTGTTGTCGAGGATGTTCTTCTTGATCCAGGCCGAGACGCTGCCGCAGACCACGAGGACGAGCCGCGGGTGCTTCTTCAGCGCCGTGTCCCAGGCGCTCTTGAGATAGCCGGGGAAGTCCGGGTCGTATTTGCCCATCCAGGAGATTTCGTCGAGGAGGACGACCGTTTTGCGCCGGTCGTCGATCGTGGCGTCGAGCCGCAGGAAGGCGTCGAACCACCCGGCCGGCGTCCCGGCCGGCGCGCCCGTCCGCGCCGCGAGCTTCACGGCGAAGTTCGCCAGCTGGTTTTCGTTGGTCATCCCCGGGCGGGGCGGAAGACCGTCGATGTCCACGAACGCCGCTCCGCTCCGCCGGGCGAACTCCGCGACGAACGTGCTCTTTCCGATGTGACGCCGACCGCGGCACGCAACCAGCGAAGCGCCCTTCTTCGACCAGAGCGCCTTGAACGATTCCAACTCGGTTTCTCGACCGACGAACATGCCGTATTTCTCCTTTCTCCGCAAGATTCTCCAATAAACCCAAGACAATTGCAAGTGGAATAATGGCACGAAACTCAAAATCTCCAATCTTGTGCCAAATATTATCGGCTTTCAATTCGGCACGAAATGAAAAGAAACTCGATTCCGTGCCAAAACCGGATGAAAGGCCGGATGGTCGTTTTCGTGACGCTTTTTGCTTGACTCTATCAATAGAAACATCTAGAATTCTCTCCCGCCATGAACGCAAACGACTCCTTCTCCACACGCGACGGGGCGGCGAATGCCGCGGTTGCGGCATCCGCCGCCCCTCCGGCCCGTCCTTATCTCGGAACGCAGCCCGACGCGGGCGGGCACTTCGGCCCTTACGGCGGCCGCTACATCGGCGAGACGCTCGCCGCTCCCATCGACGAACTGAAGGCCGCGTGGGAGGCGGCGAAGAAGGACCCGTCGTTCGACGCCGAGTTCCGCGCGATGCTTCGCGACTACGCGGGCCGCCCCTCGCCGCTTGACTTCTGCGAGCGCCTCACCGCGCACGCGGGCGGGCCGAAGATTTTCCTCAAGCGCGAGGACTGCAACCACACGGGCGCGCACAAGATCAACAACGTGGTAGGGCAGGGGATCCTTGCACGCCGCATGGGCAAGACGAAGGTCATCGCCGAGACGGGCGCCGGGCAGCACGGCGTCGCGACGGCGACGATCGCCGCACGATTCGGGATGGAGTGCAAGATCTTCATGGGCGCGGAGGACGTCCGCCGCCAGGCCCCGAACGTGCTCCGCATGCGGATGCTCGGCGCGGAGGTCGTCGCGGTCGAGTCCGGGACGGCGACGCTCAAGGACGCGATGAACGAGGCGATGCGCTACTGGTCCTCGCACGCGACGGACACCTACTACGTCGTCGGCACCGCGGCCGGCCCCGACCCCTACCCGGAGATGGTCCGCGACTTCCAGCGCGTGATCGGCGACGAGGCCCGCGCGCAGATTCTCGAGAAGACCGGCCGCCTGCCGGACCTCGTCGTCGCGTGCGTCGGCGGCGGCAGCAACGCGATCGGCGCGTTCTACCCCTTCATCGACGACCCGTCCGTCGCGCTTCTGGGCGCGGAGGCCGGCGGCGAGGGCGTGGAGACCGGCCGCCATGCCGCCTCGATCTGCGGCCAGCAGAAGGGCATCCTGCACGGCGCGAAGACCTACCTGCTGCAGAACGCGGACGGCCAGGTCCACGAGGCGTGGAGCATCTCCGCCGGCCTGGACTACCCCGGCGTCGGCCCCGAGCACGCACTCCTCGCCGACATCGGCCGCGCGCGCTACGTCCCGGTCACGGACGCGGAGGCCGTCCGCGCGTTCCACCTGCTCTGCCGCCTCGAAGGCATCATCCCGGCCCTCGAAAGCTCGCACGCCCTCGCCGCCGCGCTGAAGGCCGCGAAGGACATGCGTCCCGACCAGCAGATCGTCGTATGCCTCTCCGGCCGCGGCGACAAGGACATCGACCACGTCAACGCCTGGACCGCCGCGCACGGCGGCGACGCCGCCGGCGGTTGAAACCGTTGAAGCCTTTTCCAAGGTAGGGGCGCGTCCTCGATGCGTCCGCTTTTCGGGCATTTCTTGAAAATGCCCCTACCTTTTATCGGCTGAAGAAAAAGCGAAACCGCTTTATTTCACGAGAATCAGCGTCCCGGGTTCGTACCACCAGCGAAGGATCGTCTTCGCGCTGCTGCGGTAGCCGCCCTTCCACCAGCCGGCCGCTCCGCGCGGCTGTTCGGGCGGGAGCTGCAGGTAGTCCGGATATGCCGCGGCGGATCGTTCCCAGCTGGCCTTGTCCACGATGCGGATCCAGTTCGTGACGACGTTGGCGGTGTAGACGTCCCACATCGGGTCGCGCGTGTCCGTCCCGCCGAACGTGAAGTCGTTCTTCGGATAGCCGCGCCAGTAGATTTCCATCGGCTGCCCCTTGAACGTTCGGCTTCCGATCGTCGCGAGGTTCTTCGGCATGACGACGCGCTTCAGGGACGAGCAGGAGCTGAACGAGGCGGTGAATGTCTCGACCGTGTCGGGAAGGACGATTTCCGCGAGGCCGGTGCAGTTGTTGAACACCCGCGTCCCGATGGTCTTGAGGCCGGCGTGCAGGACGACGTTCGTGAGCGTCCGGCAATTCGAGAAGTCGCCGTCGCCGTTGGTTTGGTAGCCGATGTAGACCAGGTTGGTCGAAACGGTCTCGAAGGACGTGATCTTCGCGTTCATGAAGGTCTCCTTCATCCCCGTGACGCCGCGCGGGAGCACGATGTCGCCCGTGAGGCTCGAACAGTTCTTGAACGTCTGGATCCACGCGCCGGACATGTCGGGATGGAACGTGACGCGCTCCAGCGCCGTGCAGCCGTAGAACTCGTTCTGTCCGAGGCTGCATCCGCTTTGGAACACGACGTTCGTGAGCGTCGTGCAGCTCTGGCAGAGGCCGTCGCCGCCCTTCACGGCCGTGAGGCCGGTTCCGCAGACAAGGGACGTGATCTTCGTCTTGCAGAATGTCTCCGTCATGGCCGTCACGCCATCGGGCACGACGATGTCGCCCGTGACGGGCGATTCGCGGAACGCCCGGGCGAGTTCGCCTGCCAGCGAGGACGGCAGGGAGATCGCGCACGCCAGGTTCGCGCACGAGCGGAAGGCGCCGTTTCCGATCGTGACGAGCGTGTCGGGGAAGACGACGTTCGTGATCGACGAATTGCCGTTGAAGGCGGCGTCGTCGATCTTCACGACCGCGTAGCCGTCCGCGACGCCTTCGGAGAGGTCCACGTCGACGGCGGTCGCGTTGCTCTTGTTGTCCTTGATGGTGAGCGAGGCCCCGTCGGCGACGACGTTCTGCAGGACGACCGTCCCGCGCGAGAGGGTTTGGGCGCCGGCGTCATAGACCCATTGGTCGGCTGCGGCGGGCGCGGCGGCAAGGGCGAGGGAGGCGGCGGCGAGGAGGGATTTGGCGTTCATTTCGGATGGCTCCTGGGTTGAAGCGGTTGAAACCGTTGAAGCGGTTGAAGCGGTTGAAGCCGTTGAAAAGGATGAAACGGTTGAAACGGTTGAAGCGGTTGAAACGGTTGAAGGGGTTGAAGGGGTTGAAGCGGTTGAAACGGTTGAAGCGGTTGAAGGGGTCAGCTCCACGGACTCTGCGCGAGAAACAAACTCCGCGGACTCCGCGTGGGATCCAATGGCCGCCGACGCCAGCGCGTAGACGCCGCGCCCGATCGCGAGCCCTGCGGCGAGAAGGAGCGCGAGGAGCATCATCCGGACCCCGGGCCTCTGCGTGCCGAGCTTGGCCGCGAGCGCGAGGCGGGCGTAATGGAGGCGGGACTTCACCGTGCCGGGCGGGACGGCGAGGACCTTGGCGATCTTGGCGATCGGCTGGTCGAGGAAGTAATGGAGGACGACCGCTTCCCGCATGTCCTTGGGAAGCGCTTCCACGGCCTCGCGCAGGAGCCCCGCGTCGACGTCCCGGAAAATGCGGACTGCGCCGTCGTCCGCGGCGTCCGGCCCCTCGACCGCGTCCCCGCCGGCGAACTCGTTGCGGTTGGACTTGCGCCGGACGTCCTTGGCGTGGAGGTTCGTCAGAATCTGGCATATCCAGCCGAAGAAGGCGGACTGCTCAAGGTAGTCGTCGATCCCTTCGACGACGGCGGCGAACGTGCGGTTCACGAGCTCCTCGGCGTCGCCTTCGTCGTCGCAGAAGCGCCGGGCGAGGGACATCAGCCCCGCCTTGTATTCGGCTTCCAGCCGCCGTGCGCCGCTCTCGCGGTCGGTTCTGAGTTCGTCGACGATCGTCATGGGTTGCGGCCGCTCCGGACCGACGCATTTTCCATTATTATACCGCATCATACCGCATGCGGCGGAAAAGGTTCAATCATCCCCGTTCGAGCGAGTGGAGATCTCGGGCGGAGAGACGCCCCGAGGACGGAGGAGCGGGGTCAGGCCTCGGCGCGGTAGCGCGCGTGCAGGTCGACGATCGCCTGCGCGCCGGAGCGGCAGGCCGCCGCGTCGGCCGCGTGCGCGGCGGCGTTGAGCGCATCGGAGAGGGCGCGCAGGTCCGCGGCGCCGACGCCGTCGGCATAGCCCCGGATCATGTGCGTGATCCGGCGGATCTCCAGCCAGTCCGGCGCGGCCGAGCCGTCCGCGAACGGCGTGAGCTCCTTGGCGCTCTCGTCGAACGAGTCCATGAACGAGTCCACGAACTCGCCCAGCAGCTCCTCGGGAAGGCCGAGGGATTCCATCAGGTGTTTCTTGACGTCGGAGATCATGGTCGCTACCGCGCGTCCGGGAAGAGGTGCATCATCGCGAGCTTGAGCTTGGCGGCGGTGACGGGCTTGGTGAGGATTTCGGCGAAGAGCGAGGCGTCGAACGTGGCGCCGACGTCGTTGTCCGCCGTGACGGCGACGAGCGGGACGCCGTCCAGCTCGTGGTTCTTGCGGATCTCGGCGGCGAGGTCCGCGCCGCTCATCCCGGGCATCCACATGTCGGTGAGGACGACGTCCGGCTTCTTCTCGGCGATCGCCTTGAGCGCCTCCTCGGCGGAGGCGGCGCGGGCGATGTCCGTGACGCCGAGACCCTTGACGTGGAGGTCGAGGATCTTGAGGTTGATCGGGACGTCGTCCACGATCACGGCGCGGAAGTTCTCGGGAAGCTTGAGCGCGTCGGTGCCGGCGGAGGCCGGATCGGGCGCGGGAAGCTCGTTCTTCGGGAGAACGGGGACGCGGGCGATGTGGATGTGGACGCGGGTGCCCTCGCCGGGGGCGCTCTCCATCTCGATCGTTCCGTTGCACGCGTCGAGGAGGCGCTTGACGATCGGCAGCCCGAGGCCCGTGCCGCTGTAGACTTTTCCGCCGCGGGTGGCGCCGTCCTGCACGAACGGGTCGAAGATCGTCTTGAGCTTGTCCTTGGCGATGCCGATGCCGGTGTCGGTGACGTTGACGTTGAGCGAGACGGTGTCCGCGCCGTCCGCATGCGCCTCGGCGGTCCATTCGACGAGCCCCGCGTCGGTGAACTTGACGGCGTTGCCGATGAGGTTGAGCAGGATCTGGCGGACGTGCTCCTCGGAGAGCTTGAGGACGGGGAAGTCCTTGCGGATGGCGTGCTCGATGCGCAGGTCCTTGGTGACGGCGCGGTAGTGGAAGAGCGAGTCCATCTCGTCGAAGAGCTTCACAAGGTCGCAGCGGCCGTTCATGTCGACCCGGCCGGCCTCGAGCTTGGAGAGGTCGAGGATGTCGTTGATGAGCGCCAGCAGCGCGTTGGCCGAGTGGGAGATGCCGGCGGTGTACTCCTTGATCTCGTCGGGCGTCACGTCCGGCCGGTTGAGGAACTCGCTGAAGCCGATGACGGCGTTGAGCGGCGTGCGGATCTCGTGGGACATCGTCGCGAGGAACATCGTCTTGGCGCGGGCGGCCTGGTTGGCGGCGCGGGCGGAGGCGACGAGCTGGCGCTGGTGCGTGTCGCGCGTCTCGAGGATCTTGGCGCGCAGGACGCCGATCTGGACGAGCGCGCACGCCTCGTGGAAGAGCTCCAGTTCCTCGCGGCCGGGCGTGCCGGGGCGGTCGACGAGGAAGCTGACGTGGCCCCAGACCTCGCCGTCGACGCGGAGGGGGCCGGCGAGGAAACGCTGGGCGCGGGAGGCGCGGAGGATCTCGTCCCACGCGGGGTTGTTCCCATCGGGCTGGCCGAGGACGTAGCGGATGTCGGGGTGCTCGTCGAGGTAGTCGGGCGAGCCGATCTTCTCGGCGGCGTTCTTCGGCAGGACGTTGTATTCGGGCGTGCGGAACCAGGCGTGGACGAGGGGCGTGGAGCCGTCCATCTTGTGTCGGTAGAGGTACACCGCCACGGCGCCAAGCGCCTGGCCGGTCTCGCGCAGCGCCAGGTCGCGCAGCTCGTCGGCGTCCTGGTAGGTTGCCAGCTTGATCAGCGTGGCGCGGGAGCGGGAGGACTGCTCGAGCATCTCCTCGAGCTTGGCGACGGACTCGTCCGCCCGGGCCTCGTGGCCCTTCTCGCGGCGCATCTGCTCGTCGACGTTGGAGATGGCGCCGACGAGGTTGCCGGCGTCGGAGGAGGAGCGGATCGCGCGGAAATTGTACCAGAGGAATTCGTCGTTGACGCGGAGGCGGTAGGTGATCGAGAAGACCCGGCCGTCCCGCGTGGCCTCCTCCATCGCCTCCTTGCGGAACGCCGCCTGCATGCGCGGAAGGTCGTCCGGATGCATCGTGGAGGGCAGGAGCCGCTGCGTGACGCCGAAGAAGTCCTCGCCGGCCTTGTCGACTTTGAGCGTCTCGTAGAGCCCCTGCGAGCGGTACTGGTCGAAGCGGCCCGTCCGCAGATCGATGTAGTAGATGCACTCGTAGCCGCCGGAGAGGGCCTCGGCGATGTTGGCGTAGGCCAGGAGCCGGTCCTCGCCGACTGGGCCGCCGGCCGCGGAGGAGGAGCCCGCCGTCACGCCGCCGCCGCCGATGCGAGACTCCATCCCGCGGCGGAACTTGGCGAGCAGCTCCTCGGCGAAGTCCGAGCGGGTCTTCTCGACGAGGGAGTCGCGCAACTTGTTGCGCATGAAGAGGAACGTGGCCAGAAGGCCGATGGCGAGCAGGGCGAAGACGGCGAGCAGGACGTCCTTCGCGCCGATTGCGGCGACGAGAACGAGCGGGGCGGACGGAATCATGGGACGGTCTCCGGGCGGGAAAGGTCGGATGGGATTGAACGGTGCAATTCTACAACAGACCCCCCGTCTGCGTCAATGGCCGGCGCACAAGCGCAAGCGCGCACGTGCGTCAGCCCGGCGCGGTCATCGCGCGGAAGTAGTCGCAGACGCGGGCGACGCCGTCGGGGACGGGGGCGGTCGAGAGCCAGCAGGCGGTCGAGTCCTCGTCCGCCGGGTCGAAGCCGTGCATGCCGGCGAGGGGCTTCACGCCCATGTCGGAGGGGCAGAACTGCACGCCCGCGTCCGCCAGGAAGATCGCGTCGCCGAACTTGCGGTCCTCCCGCCACAGGCCGTGCCGCTCCATGTCCTCGCGCGAGAGCCAGCGCCCGGGGATTCCGCGCAGCGCGGCCTCGGCGCGCTCCTTCGCGCCGGGCTCGAGCCACCAGAAGCGCGCCATCGTCGAGTCGACCGCGCCGGCGTAGTCGCGCCCCCAGCGCAGGCCCGCGCGCCCGAGCGCGCCGGGGACGTCGGCGGTGCCGCGCAGCGGCGTCATCCCGTGGTCGGAGAAGACCGTGAGCTCGAACGGCCGCCCCGCCGCGACGAGCGCGGCGTGCAGCGAGCGCACGAGCCCGGCGTAGCGCTCCACGGCCGGGCGCAGCGCGGCGTCGTCGCCGACGCGGTCGTGCTGCAGCGCGTCGAACGACGCCGCGTAGACGAACGCGCGGTCGAGCGCGCCCTTCGCGAGCAGCGCCTTCGCGACGCGGAAGTTCTCCTCCTCGGGCTTGCGCCAGTCCGAGACGTGCCAGCGCAGCCCCTGCTTTTCCCACGTGTCCGCGAGGTTCGGCACCGGCGCGAGCCCGCCCGGGACGAACATGTCGCGCTTCTCGCAGTAGTCGAGCTTCGGCAGGCGCTCCAGCGGCACGGCGTAGAGCTGGAAGTAGCCGGTGAAGCCCCAAAGCTTCTTCACGAGGCGCGAGAGGACGTTCCGCACGCGCCCGCGCCGCCAGAACGAGCGCGGCCGGAAGAACGGGGCGATCCACCGCATCGCGCGGAACGGGCTCCTCTCCGGCGCCCAGTCGTAGAAGGCGAGGTGCCCGTGCACGGCGGGACGCTCGCCCGTGAGGATCGTCGGGATCGCCGTGCAGCTGTATCCGAACTGCATCTCGATCGGGCGCCGGTTCGGCAGCAGGTCCCGCAGGAACCCGTATCGCTCGGCCTGCTTCCAGCCGAGCGCGTCGATGAAGACGAAGACCTTGACGGTCCCCGCACCGTGCGGCGTGTCGTTCATGCCGCCGATGATACCAAACGCCCGTCCCCGGCGCAATCGTGTTTTGCGCACGTCGGGCTCGCGTCACGGTTGACGCGAGCCCCGGCATTCTGCTATTCTCACGTTCGTCAGCCACACCGAGCATTGGTCGATGCCGGCTTGCCGCCTCCCGCTGAACCGCTGTCATGACGAACGAGGTTGGATCGTGGATTCCAAGAACCCGCGCTTCCCGCCGGACTACCGGTTCGAACTCGATGAGGCCGAGTCGCGGTCTTTAAGGACGAAAATTTCGACCTTAAAGCCCGAAGGCGCAAACCGGGACGCCCATTCGAAATACAACTACAAGGCCTTCACCGAGAAAGGGCTCTACATCCGCCCCCATTCCGTCGGAGCAAGGACGCTGAAAGGCTGCTTCCGCCGACTTTGTCCAAGTCGCCAGGTCGACCGGTCGACAAGTCGCCGCGGCCCGCGCCGGTCGAACGTCCAGCGCGTATTTGTTGCACAAATGTTGCATTCGCACACCCCGGGATTGTGGTAGATTCTTCCCCCGTCCGCGCGCAACGCGCGAAACGCCCCTTATGCCCCGCCGCCGCCCCCGCTCACTTCCCGCTTCCGGGCGAACGAGCCGCCCCGCCCGCCCTACGCGAGGACAAAGCGGTTTCCGCGTGACTTTCGTGGCGGGGTCTGCTAAACTTGCTCGCAACGAAACGCATTGTCGATGGTTCGCCATTTCTCGTTCCGTTTGAAGCCTTCCCCCATGTCCAAGATCTTCGACAACATTGAATCGAACTTCGACTCCGGCCTCCACGACATCCTGACCAACGTCGGGGTCGAGCGGGCCGACTTCTGCGTCGGATACTTCAATCTTCGCGGCTGGAGGCTCGTGGCGGACGACGTCAAGGCCCTTCCCGGCGGAACGGTGGTGGAGACGATCCGGGAAAAGGGACGGCCCGACCGCGAGATGCCGGTCCGTCGGCACTGCCGCCTTCTCGTCGGAATGCATCAGCCGCCGCAGGATCTTCTTCGGGCGCTCTATTCCGGTGAGGACGAAAACGCAACGCCCGATTCGGAGCAGTTGCAGCGCTGGAAGCGTTCCGTGCTACGCGATTTCCGGAAGCAGCTCACGCTCGGCGTGCCCACTCTCGCGGACGAAACGGCGCTCCGTTCCCTGCGGAACCAGTTGCACGACGGCCACGTCGCGGTCCGTCTCCATCTTCGCTTCCCCCTCCACGCGAAACTCTATCTCGCCCACCGTCCGGGCGACACCTCGAATCCGATCATGTCGATCATGGGTTCGAGCAATCTGACCTACAACGGCCTGGTCCGGAACGGAGAGCTCGACGCGGAGTTCGGCGATCCCGACGACAACCGCAAGTTCGCGGCCTGGTTCGACAAGCGCTGGAACGACCGCTACAGCCTCGACATCACCGAGGATCTCGTCGCCCTGATCGACGAAAGCTGGGCGAGCGAATCGGGGCCCACGCCCTACGAAGTCTACCTCAAGGTCGCCTACCACCTGAGCCGAGAAGCCCGAAGCGGCGTGTCCGAATACCATCTCCCCCGCGATTTCGAGCGCGATCTCTTCGACTTCCAGAAGACCGCCGTCCAGCTCGTCGTCCGCCATCTCGAAAAGAGGAACGGCGCGATGATCGGCGACGTCGTCGGCCTGGGCAAGACCATCACCGCCTGCGCCGTCGCGAAGTTCTACGAGGAAAGGTTCGGCACGTCCACCCTCGTGGTCTGCCCGCCGAATCTGATCGAAATGTGGGAGAGATACGCCCGGGACTACGACATCAAGATGGAGGTCCGTTCCGTCGCCGCCCACCTCGATCCGGCCCGCGAGCGCTACTACAAGCTCGTCGTCATCGACGAAAGCCACAACCTCCGCAACGGCGGCGGGCAGCGCTACGCCGGCATCAAGGACTTCCTCGCCTCCCAGCCGAGCAAGGTTCTCCTGCTCACCGCCACGCCCTACAACAAGGACTTCTCCGACCTCGCCAGCCAGCTCAAGCTCTTCGTCGACCCCGACGCCGACCTCGGCATCCGGCCCGAGGCGGCCATCCGCGAGGCGGGAGGCGAACGCGCGTTCGCGACCGCCCACCCCGACGTCGCGCTCGGCAGCGTCCGCGCGTTCGAGAACAGCTTCTCCTCCGACGACTGGCGCGACCTGATGAAGCTCTACCTTGTCCGCCGGACCCGGACGTTCATCAAGAAGAACTACGCGAAGACGGACGCCCATTCCGCCCGGAAATACCTCGAGATGCGCGACGGCACCCGGAACTACTTCCCCGACCGCGTCCCGCGGACCATCACCTTCCGCACGCGGCGCGGCGACATGTTCGAACGGCTCTACGATCCGATCGTCGCGGATCTCATGGACGAGCTCCGGCTGCCCCGCTACGGCCTCCAGAAGTACGTCGATCCCGCGGCCGCCGCCACGGCCGTCGACTTCGAGAAGCAAATCCTCGACAACCTCTCCCGCGCCGGCAAGCGCCTCATGGGCTTCTGCCGGAGCGGGTTCTTCAAGCGGATGGACTCGAGCGGCGCCGTGTTCCTGATGTCCCTCTACCACCACGCCGTCCGCAACGCGATGATCCGCTACGCGGTCCGCAACGGCCTCGACATCCCCCTGCGCGCCGACGTCGAGCTCTCCGAGTTCTGGGAGGACGACGACGTCCCCGAGGGCGAACTCCGCTACGCCTTCCCGACCGATCCGGCGACCTACGAGAAGGAGGGCGAAGACGCCTACAACCGGCTCGTCGCGGGCGCCCCCGCCTCCGTCCGCTGGATTTCCTCCCGGTTCTTCAAGAAATCCCTGGCCGTCGACCTCAAGAAGGACGTCGACGCCATCCTGCGGATGCTCCGGCACTGCGGCGAATGGAATCCCGCCGAAGACGAAAAGCTCGGCGAACTCGTCGTCCTCGTCGCCGAGAGGCATCCCAAGGACAAGATCCTCGTCTTCACCCAGTACACCGACACCGCCCGCTACATCCGCCGCCAGCTCGAGGCCCGCCACGTCGGCGCGGTGGACGAGGTCGACGGCGACACGGAGGACGTCGGCGAACGGGTCGCCCGCTTCTCCCCCGCGAGCAACAAGCGCCGCCCGTCCCCGGAGGACACCCGCATCCTCGTCGCCACCGACGTCCTCTCCGAGGGGCAGAACCTCCAGGACGCCCACATCGTCGTCAACTACGACCTCCCCTGGGCCATCATCCGCCTCATCCAGCGCGCCGGCCGCGTCGACCGCATCGGGCAGAAGGCCTCGCAGGTCCTCTGCTACTCCTTCTTCCCGCAGGAGGGCGTCGACCGGATCATCCGCCTCCGCGAACGCCTCAACGACCGCATCAACCGCAACGCCGAGACCGTCGGCTCCGACGAAGTCTTCTTCGAGGGCAACAAGCAGAACCTCGAGGACATCTTCAACGAGAAGGCCGGCATCCTCGACGAGGAGGACGGGGGCGACGTCGACTTCGCCTCCGAGGCCTACCAGGTCTGGGAGGAGGCCACGCGCGACGACCCCGCGCTGGCCGCCCGCATCCAGGACATGGCCGACGTCGTCTACTCCACCAAGGCCGCCGGCGCCCGCCCCCGCGGCGCGATCGTCTACGCCCGCACCAGGAGCGACTACGACGCCCTCGTCTGGATGAACGCCGACGGCTCGGTCGCCTCCCAGAGCCCAAAGACCGTCTTCGACGCCCTCGCCTGCGCGCCGGATACGCCCGCCCTTCCGCCCCTGCCCGACCACCACCGCCTCGTCGCCGCAGCGCTGGAGAACGTCCGGACCTACGCCGCGTCCACCGCCACGGCCGGCGTCCTCGGCTCGAAGTCGTCCACGAAATACCGGCTCTTCAACTGCCTCAACGAACGGCTCAAGGAAGGCGCGCCCTCCCTCTTCGAGGCGAACCTCAAGGAAACGGCGGACGAAGTCTACAGCTATCCCCTCAAGGAGTCCGCCAAGAACGCCATCGGAAAGATGTTCCACCGCCGCGACCCCGTCGGCGACATCGTCCAGGCCGCGCTCGAGCTGCAGCGCAACGGCGACCTGTGCGTCGTGCCCGACTCCGAGGAGGCCGTTTCCGCACGCCACGAGGCCCGCATCGTCTGCTCGATGGGCCTCGCCTAGACCCCGCCACGCCATGACCAACGACCAGTTCCTCGGATTCCTCCGCGCCGCCGATTTCAAGGGCCTCTTCCTCGAAAACGGCTGGGACAACCCGACGAGCCGCGCCCCGGTCGAAATCCGGACCGGCGAGACCGACTGGACCTTCCGCGAGGTCGCCCAGAAGAAGGGCTTCCGCGTCTATGCGTGCGCCGTCCCCGCGCTCCCCGACTCCTCCGCCCGCCGCCTCCTCGACACGCGCCTGCGCAAGGCCGGCGAACACTACCTCTGCGTCTTCGTCTGCGCCTCCGAGCCCTTCCACCACCTCTGGATGGTCCCCGTCAAGGCCGTCGACCGCCGCCACCTCGTCTTCGTCGAATACGTCCGCGAGTCCCAGGCCGGCTTCCTCCGCGGCAAGATCGAGGCCGTCGCCTTCGGCCTCGAGGAGACCCCCTCCATCGTCGACGTCATCGCGCGCGTCAACGCCGCCTTCCTCGTCAACTCCGAAAAGGTCACCAAGAAGTTCTTCCAGGAGTTCCGCAAGCAGCACAAGGCCTTCGTCGACCGCATCGAGGGCGTCCCGGACGAAAAGGAGCGCGAATGGTACGCCTCCGTGATGCTCAACCGCCTGATGTTCTGCTACTTCGTCCAGAAGAAGGGCTTCCTCGACGGCGACCCGGACTACCTCTCCCGCAAGCTCGCCGAAGTCCAAGCCAAACGCGGGCGCGACAAGTTCTACGGCTCCTTCTACAAGCGCTTCCTCCGCGCCCTCTTCGCTGACGGCCTCAACACCCCCCTCGTCCGCCGCGGCCCCAACTTCGCCCGCGACTTCGGCCAGGTCCCCTACCTCAACGGCGGGATGTTCGATCTCCACGAAATCGAGCGGAGCCACCCCGACGCAGAAATCCCCGACGCCGTCTTTGAGAAGCTCTTCGCCTTCTTCGACCAGTGGCACTGGCACCTCGACACCAAGCTCACCGCCGAAGGCAACGACATCAACCCCGACGTCCTCGGCTACATCTTCGAGCAGTACATCAACGAACGCGCCGAGATGGGCGCCTACTACACCAAGGAGGACATCACCGAATACATCGGCCGCAACTGCATCGTCCCCTGGCTCCTCGACGACGTCGCCCGGAAGTCCCCCGACGCCTTCAAGCCCGCCGGCTTCGTCTGGAAGACCCTCCGCGAAAGCGGCGACCGCTACATCTTCCCCGCCCTCCGGAAGGGCGTGGACGAACCCCTGCCCGACTACGTCGCCGTCGGCGTCGATCCCGCCGCGCCCGGCCTCCGCGAGCGCCGCGCCCGCTGGAACGAGCCCGCCGAAGCGCCCTTCGCCCTCCCCACCGAAATCTGGCGCGAGACCGTCGCGCGCCGCCGCCGCTGCGAGGAGGTCCGCGCCAGGATCGCCTCCGGCGCCGTCTCCTCCCCCCGCGACCTCGTCACCCTCAACCTCGACGCGCGCGCCTTCGCCGAGGACCTCGTCGCCGCGGCGCCCGACCACCTCTTCGTCCGCCACGTCTACGAATCCCTCCGCTCCGTCACCGTCCTCGACCCCACCTGCGGCTCCGGCGCCTTCCTCTTCGCCGCCCTGAGCATCCTCGAGCCCCTCTACGAACGCTGCCTCGACCGGATGGAGGAGTTCCACGCCGCCAACCCCCGCCTCTTCGAGAAGGAGCTCGCCGAGCTCCACGGCGCCTTCCGCAGCAACCGCCGCCACTTCGTCTACAAGAGCATCATCCTGCGCAACCTCTACGGCGTCGACATCATGTCCGAGGCCGTCGAGATCGCCAAGCTCCGCCTCTTCCTCAAGATGGTCGCCGTCGTCGACGCCGACTTCTCCAAGCCCGACGAGAACTTCGGCCTCGACCCGCTCCCCGACATCGACTTCAACGTCCGCTGCGGCAACACTCTCGTCGGCTACGCCTCCCCGAAGGCCGTCCACGACGCCCTCGTCCCGCCCGACCGCCTCGCCCTCGACGAAGAGGAGTACAAAAAGGTCGAGGACAAGGCCGCCGACGTCTCCGACATCTTCTCCCGCTTCCGCGCCCTCCAGCTCGAAGGCGGCGACACCGCCGAATTCAAGGAGTGCAAGAAGAGGCTCCGCAGGAAGCTCGACGCCCTCAACGACCAGCTCGACAAAACCCTCGCCTCTATCTCCTACTCCGTCGACGGCGAAAGGAAGTTCGCCGCCTGGAAGGCCTCGCACCAGCCCTTCCACTGGTATTCCGAGTTTTACGACATCATCGTCGGCCGCGGCGGATTCGACGTCATCATCGGGAATCCGCCGTATTTGGAAAAGAAACAGATTGACTACGAACCAAAGGGCTTTGCCTCTTGGGACACGGGCGCTGTCCACGCCATCTGCATGGAACGGGGAGCGGAACTTCTCTCGCCGATGGGAACTTACGGCATGATCGTTCCGATGTCGCTTCCTTCCACGCAACGAATGAAAACCGTGCAGGACATTCTTGAGAAAGAACGTTCCGCATGGTACTCCAACTGGTCTTGGCGACCGGCAAAGCTATTTGAGACGGTCAACAGAGCTCTGACCATTTTCGTGACCTTGCCGGGCGCCAAGCCAAACACGTTTTCCACCAACTACCAGAAATGGACCGAGGACAGCCGGGAGGGAATCTTCGAGAAACTTGCCTATGTCGAAGTTCCCCGCAATCGTTCCGCCTGTTGGATCCCGAAATTGGGAGAACACATTGAACGGTCCATTCTTGGTAAACTGACGGTTTCAGAAAACAAGTGCCTATCCGGTTTTCTTCGACCATCAGGCGATAAGATTTTTTACCGAACAGATGGTGGACTTTATTGGAAAGTATTCACTAATTTTGCTCCTCGGTTTGTTCTTAACGGAAACGAAGGACACAGTAGCCGCGAAACTTGGCTCGATGTGGAAGAAGGAACGGCAGTACTGCTCATCGCCCTGTTGAGTAGCGATGTGTTCTGGTGGTGGTACACTATTGAATCAAACGTGCGACATCTTAATCCGTTTGATCTGCACAACTTTCCTGTTCCCGCATCCTGTTTGCGCGATTCCTCGTTGCGGAAACTTGGGAAACGATATCTGGCCGACATCGTCCGTAACAGCACGATGCTGACACGACTTCAGAAGAAAACGGGCAAGACAGAAACACAATCATTCCGAATCAAGCTTTCCAAGCCCATCATCGACGAAATCGACGCACTCCTCGCAAAGCATTACGGTTTCACGGAAGAGGAGCTGGACTTCATCGTCAACTACGACATCAAATACCGTATGGGCGACGAACTCGCCGGCGCGGGAGAATGACTTGACGACATGAAAAAACACGAAATCAATCAAACGGTTGTTGATGACTACGAGCGTTATCGCCAAATACAATCGGAACAAAAGCGGATTGCAGACCCGACCTTTTCATTGACCAAGACCGAAACTCACCCGAGAAACCAAAGTGGCGATCTTCCCGTGTCTTTCTCGGAAATGGATGAAACGGCCCACTTGAATGTGGATCTTAATGTTGAGAAAACGAAAAGTTTCAAGTTTCGCCTGTTTTGTGATTCCTTCATGGAAGAACCGTGCTATCGCTTCGATTCGGACGGTTCGACACATGAGAACCCGACATCCCCCACAAGAACGCTCAAACAAAGAATCGTTCCAACTCCACATTTTCACTGTTTCGACGAACAGGGCCGGAACATCGCCTACCAGACCGAATCGCTCAAAGCAAATCAAGAGGCCTTGATGTCAAACCCTGGCGAGGCCTTCAAAAACTTTTGCGAGGAAGAAAACATCCGGTTGGATGGCGAACCTGAATTTCTCCAAGAGACGCTGCCGATTGGAACATCGGTTCTCGACGATCCGTTGGAAGGAGTGGAATTTCCATGAACATCATCGACATGAACGCAACAGCTCTGTTTCAGGAGATTCAAGCCGATTTCAATTCGGCTTGGTCGATCAAGGACCGTCAAGGCACAATCGAATTCATCACGCCATATTCGAACTTGGGAGGCGAATTCGTTTCCGTTTTCCTGACGCGGCGGGAAAACGGGTTCGTTGTTTCCGATGGGGGAAAGATCCACGAAACGTCCGTTGAGCAGGAAGTCGATCTGAACCATCGGGCACGAATCCACTATTTGGACATGCTGCAAAAGTATGACATCAAGGAAACGACTCGGGGATCTGATAAACACGTCTTTTGCTACAAGGTTACTCAGGATCCGAAGATGTTGAGCGCCTGCATCTACGATCTGGCCAGATTCCAGGAAATGGTCTCGAATGCCATTTTCCTTGAGACTCTGTTCGACATCGAAGAACCGCCTGAATCGAGGTATTTTGCAAATCGTGTGAAGCGTTTGCTGAATGACAAAGCCCATGCCTTTTCAACGGACAAACAACGGTATGAACCATTCCGTGACGAACAGTTGAAATTCTGGAAATTCACGACGGGCATCCGGAAAATCGGAACGCAAAAAGTATGGCTCGGAATGACCATCCACCGATCGTCGATGCCGGTTTTTGAACGAGCAGTCCATTCGGCTACCTTCGGATTCATGTATGCTGTCAAAAAAATCCCGAAAGAGAATCTGTATTTGTCGTCGATTGTCGACAAGTTGCCGGAAGACATCGGGCAGGTTCGAAAAGTCGCTTTTCTTCAAGACGCGATGGATGGATGGAAAAGCGAATATGGCGCGACCAGTTTCACATACGAAGAAATCGACCAGATGAAGGGCATGGACCTTCTGTTTCCTGATCCTGCAGCCTGAAACGAGTGTGCACAAATGGAGAAATCGGGCATTCATCCTCGCGTTTTCATTTCCTATTCGCGATCCGGGCACCCGGAAACCGTC
Organism: uncultured bacterium; assembly: GCA_902793555.1. Classification (GTDB taxonomy): domain Bacteria; phylum Verrucomicrobiota; class Kiritimatiellia; order RFP12; family UBA3636; genus UBA3636. The sequence continues at coordinate 32,909 of CADBEF010000027.1, forward strand.
TTGGATCTGGCTGACCGTCTGATCCAGGACGGCGTGGATGTCGTCGTGGATGAATACGATCTTGACCTTGGACACGATGTCAACCAGTTCATGGAAAGGACGGCCAATGACACTTCGCTGACCCGTGTTCTGATCATGTGCGATCGCTCGTACATGGAGAAGGCGAACGCCCGGGCAGGCGGCGTAGGAAAAGAGGCCGTCATCATTTCGGAGGAAGTCTATTCGAAAACCGACCCTGGCAAGTTTATCCCCGTCATTCTCGAAAAGGACGAAGACGGAGCCGCGTTCCGTCCGACATTTCTCAAGTCGGCATTTTTCATCGACCTTTCCGAGGATCGTTTTTTCGATGTCAATTACGAGCGGTTGTTGAGAAACCTGTTTGGCCGTCTTCGTCGCAAAAAGCCCGAACTCGGCACGCCGCCGGAATATCTGCTTTCCGATACCAGCCCGACCTATCCGGGTCTGGCACGAATCCTTCGTGGGCTTCAGGCTCCCGATGTTCCGGTATCACGGAAACGGATTCTTTTCCGGGATGCCCGTGTTGAAATCAACGATGCCCTGTGGAGTTTTTCGTGCGGCGATTGGACGTCGCGTTCGTTGTTTGAAAAGATTGCCCAAACGAAACCCATCCGGGATTTCTGTCTGAAGGCGGTTCAGGAAGCATTCGACTCCGAGGCGGTCGACGCTCGTGGCATCGGCGACTTCGTTCAATCTCTCTACAATGGCTTTCCGGCCGTTTCCGGAACCTCCTATTCTTCGGTGGATCTGGAATACTTGGACTTCTTCTTTTGCGAAATCTTCATCGGCATAACGAGTTTCCTGTTGGAGACCGAGCAGTTCTCCGCATTGCACGAGTTGTTGTTCCGGACGTATTTCCTCCGTTCATCTCCCTTTGATGTCTCCCACGAGAAGCCTCATGAGTTCGAGTATTTCCGGCAGTATCTGGAACAAGTCGAGAAGGAAGGTCGCAAGCAGTCGAAATTCCAGCGGCGCTATTCCGTCACGGGCGATCTGTTGGTCGAACGGGAACTCCGTCCGTTTTGGACTGCAAAACAAATCCACAACGCGGACCTGTTTCTCTTCCAGATGGGCGAATTCGTAAATCGTGGGACCGAGAAGTGCTTCATCTGGCATCCCATGACCATTGCGAATTACTATTATGAGCAGCCATCGATTTGGAATCGTCTCGTTTCGCGGGAAGTCTGCAAAACAGTCCTTCCGCTCTTCGGGTTGAAATCCGTCGACGAGTTGAAGACGGAACTTTTGAAAACGAAGGAAACAAGCAGGAAAATGAAATGGGGCGGCGGTTCGGCTCTGGCGATCGGCGGCATTCCGGGCATCGCGGATTGCATCGAGATTGACAAGATCGGAACCTTGATGTAGGAACTCTGGCAACGAGCGAAACACCATGAAGCGCGACGAATCGCAGAATGTGGAATACAAGGAGTCCTGGCACGACAAGTATCTGGCCTGGATCTGCGGCTATGCCAACGCGCAGGGCGGAACCATCTACTTCGGAATCGAAGACGGAACGAAAAAGCCCGTCGGCGTGAAGAACGCCAACCGGCTGATGGAGGACATCCCCAACAAGATCCGGGACACGATGGGCATCGTCGCGGACGTGGCCCTTCTGCGCAAGAACGGCAAGGACGTGATCCGCGTCAAGGTGAAAAAGAGCGTTTTCCCCGTCTGCTACCGAGGCGAATACCACTACCGCTCCGGAGCCGTCAAGATGCTCCTGACCGGAACGGCGCTTACGGAGTTCCTCCTGTCGAAAAGCGGGATGGACTGGGACGCCGCGCCGACCTTCGGCGGATTCAAGAAGGACGAATACTCGTTCGCCACCCTGTCCGCCCGCTACAGGAAGGAGAACGGGAGAAAGCTTGCGGAGGCGGACTTCGAATCGTTCGGCCTGTCGCTGGCCGACGGCAGGCTGACGAATGCGGGGGCTCTTTTCGCCGACGATTGCCCGCTGCGCCATTCGCGGGTGTTCTGCACGCGCTGGAACGGCTGCGACATGGCGGCGGGCGTGATGGACGCGAAGGACGACCAGGAATATTCCGGCGGCATTCTTTCCATGCTCAGGTACGCCGAGGATTTCGTTCGCGTGAATTCAAGGCGGGCCTGGCGCAAACTGCCGCGAACGAGGATCGAGTTCGTCGAGTATCCGGAGCGGGCCGTTCACGAGGCGCTGGTCAACGCCTTCATCCATCGCGACTATCTCGTGACGGGTAGCGAAGTCCACGTGGACGTCTTCGACGACAGGCTTGAAATCACGTCCCCCGGCGGCATGCCGGGCGAACGCGGCCTGGAGGACTTCGACATCCGCCGCATCCCGTCCATCCGCCGCAACCCGCTCTTGGCGGACATGTGCGAGCGGCTGAAGATCATGGAGCGTCGCGGGAGCGGATTCAAGAAGATCTTCGAGGACTACCTGAAGAACTTCCGGAACCCCGCGGCCCGGACGCCTTCGCTCGAATCTCGCCCGACCTACTTTCGCATTGCGCTGCCGAATCTGATCTACGGGTTCGGAGACGATCAGTTGGCCGCGTTGGCGCGTTCCGCGACCCCAGTCACGACCCCAGTCACGACCCCAGTCGTGCCCCCAGTCGCGCCCCCAGTCGCGCCCCCAGTCGCGCCCCCAGTCGCGCCCCCAGTCGCGCCCCCAGTCGCGCCCCCAGTCGCCAGACCGAGCGAATCCTTGGTTGACGAGGTGCAGCGGAAGGTTCTGTCCGTTCTTCGTGACAGCGTTCTTTCCACGTCCGAGTTGGCCCTGCGGGTTGGCATCAGTCAGCCGAAGGACCTGCGCAGACGCTATCTCCGGCTTCTTTTGGATATGGGGTTCGTGGAATACACGATTCCGCAGAAGCCGAATTCCCGTCTTCAAAAGTATCGCCTGACTGAAAAGGGAAGCGCATTGGCAAACGTAAAATGAACGCAACCGCCGCAAACACCCCGCCTGCAAGGCGATCCCCGGGCGCCGTCCGAGCGGCATCGGTTCCTGACACCGTGAATTCCACCTTGCCCCATCTCGGCGATTTGTCGCTCCTGTCCCTTCCCGGCGCGACCGCCTTCCTCTCCTCGCGGCGCGGATCGGCGAAGGCGGCGCTCGCGTGCCTCGAATGGGCCGAAGGTCGGCGCAATGACGCGCGGCCCGTGATCGGCGGGTTCCATTCGGACCTGGAGAAGGACGTGCTGAAACTGCTCCTTCGCGGAACGTGCCCGATCGTTCTGGTGCTGGCGCGGGCTCTCTGGAAGGAAATCCCGGAAGAACTCTCCCGCCCGATCTCCTCGGGACGGCTGCTCGTCGTCTCCGCCGCACCAACCACTTCGCGCGTCTCGGCTGCCACCGCACTCCTGCGCAACCGCTTCGTCCTCGACCACGCCGCCGAAATCGTCGTCGGCACCCTAGAACCCGGCGGCGCCCTCGCGACCCTTCTCCGCGCCTACTCCGGAAGGCCCCTCCGCGTCTTTCACGGTTTGGACACTCGTATTTCATACCGAGACAACAAATCGACCATTGGCCAGATTACACAATGAACATTTCGTGCTCAAAATCCTCGCTTAAGCGAATCGGTGCAAAACTTCGTCATGGCGAATCATTGACTCCAGAAGAGGAATGTTGCTTTTCTGAATTCCGGCTGGGGCATCGGAATATCATTGAACAGTTTCGGATGCGTGCAAGACAGCATCTGAAGAAAAAAGATCATCTGTTCGCATCCAGAATCAAAAAGCGACAGACGATCATTTGCAAACTCCAAGATCGGTTTTCGACGATGGATCTGACCCGCATGCAAGATATTGCGGGATGCAGAATCTTTTTTCCTTCAATCAAGGACCTTGTGGCATTCCGTGCAACATTCTTACGGTTGAAACTTCGGAATGTTAAACGAATTTCGGAAGAAGGACAGTACGATTACATCAGCAAACCAAATCCCGTTACAGGTTACCGGGGAATTCATGATGTGTTTCAGGAGATGCCTACAGGATTGAAAGGCGAAATTCGCGCCAAAATTGAAGTTCAATACCGGACTTGGGTCCAGCATGCTTGGGCTACCGCACTAGAAATCTGGGACAACTACTATCAACATGGAGCCAAATTTGGCCGGGAACAGCCCGACGTACAACAATTCTTCCTTCTCGTTTCGGAACTGTTTTGGCGCTATCTTGACAACGGAAAGGCAAGCCCGAAACTGGACATCTCCGCCAAAAAGCTGTTCGCCGACATTCGGCGGTATGATGAACAGCTCCAAGTCCTTGACAAGTTTGTGTCCATTTATAACTCTAAAATTCGCCCCCCCGCTCGAAGTAAAGTGAAAATCGTTCCGCACAAGCCTCAATCGCTTGTTCTCCAGCGTTCGATTGATGTTGAGACATCGAAGCCGCAACGTCTGATTGTCAAACAAACAAACTGGAACGAACTGGAAGAAAATCTGTTCAAGAACGAAAGAACGGAGCAGGGTTTTGATTTTGTGTTTGTCTGTACGGATCAGTATGCTCGAACATACAACAACTATCTGAACAACCCGGCTCAGTTCCTAAAGTACCTCCGTCGGGCCCTTGACCTTTGCAGAGAGGATGCGGTCGGCCTGTTTGGCAGACCTGACCGATTTTACCAAGCCCTTGATGTTGTCAGATAACCAGCATCCGACTGTTTCAGATCTAGCACTCCGAATGAAGAGCGATCAAAACGGAGTGACATTTCCAGAGGGGACTTAAGGGAACAGGCCACTTTATAGTTCGCGAATGACCGCGGTTCTCAAATGACCGCAACGTGGCGATGCAACGTTGAATCGTCACGTGAACGGGGCAAGGATTCGTGGTAGACTCATCCGCATGAACAACGGCGGGAACACTGGCGGGCGGGGACTGGCCTGTATCGTCGAACTCTTCGGGAGCGACGCTAACGGGCGGAAGATGATCGCGTGGGGGCGGAGGATCGGGTGCCGGGACGCGGGGCACGGGTTCGAGCCCGGCCGCGGGGTCTACACGCGGCTTCTCGTCGACGACGGCAACCCGCAGCAGCACAACTTCCTGATGGAACTCGTCGACAACCCCGTCGGTCTCCGGGCGATCCATCCCGCGGGTTGATCATTCTGTTTGTTCATTATGGTGAACAAAATATGAAATTTTCGCTTGCGTTTTCTGAAAAAATGGTGCAGTATTCATTGCGATGAACAAAACGGAGATCGGAAAGGCCCTTGCGGAGAGGCGGGACACGCTTGACATCACCCAGGCGAGACTGGCGAAGTTGAGCGGCGTGTCGGTGCACACCGTTTCGAACCTCGAGACGGGCGGCGGCAACGTCACGCTCGACACGCTTCTCAAGGTGGCCGGCGTCCTCGGTTTCAAGGTGGAGGTCGGAACATGAGGAAGGGAACCGTCTACTGCTGCGGCGAGAAGGCCGGCGAGCTCGTGCGGGACGACGAGGGCTACCTCTTCCGATACGATCCGCTCTACTTCGCCGACTCGTCGAAGCCCGGCATCGCCGCGACGCTGCCGAAGACGCGGCGCGAATACCGCTCGAAGGTCCTCTTCCCGTTCTTCTTCGGGCTTCTCGCCGAAGGCGCGCAGAAGGAGCGCCAATGCCGCGAATTGCACATCGACGAGAACGACCACTTCACGCGCCTTCTGGAAACGAGCGCCTGCGGCGCGATCGGAGCGGTGTATGTTGCGCCTTGACTTCTCCGTCGACGACCTGAACCTCGCGGAGAACCGCGACAAGACGCGGCGCTCGTCGGTCTCCGGCGTCCAGGACAAGGTGCAGCTGCGGCGCGTCCGCGGCGGCTTCGAGGTTGTCGAGTCCGGCGGCGACTACATCCTCAAGCCCGTCCCCAGGAACACGTCCGCGGAACTGGCGGCGGACCTTCCCGCCAACGAGGCGTTCACGATGGATGTCGCGGGACGCCTTTTCGGAATCCGGACGGCCGAACACGCGCTGGTCGAAATGAAGGACGGCGAACCGGCCTACCTCACGAAGCGGTTCGACCGCCGGAACGGCGTGCCGGTCCAGCAGGAGGACTTCTGCCAGCTGGCGGGACGCTCGCCGGAGACGCACGGGCCGAACTACAAATACGACTCCAGCTACGAAGAGCTCGCCGGTCTGGTCCGCCGGTTCTGTCCGGCCGCGGCGGTGGAAAACCCGAAGGTCTTCGCCGTCGTCCTCTTCAACTACGTCTTCGCGAACGGCGACGCCCACCTGAAGAACTTCTCGCTCTTCCGCAGCGAGCAGGGCGACTACATCCTCACGCCCGCCTACGACCTCCTCAACACCTCCGTTCATTTCCCGAACGAGCCGTCGGCGGCCGGACTGGAGTTCTTCGCCGACGGGCATTACACCGCCGCCTACGAAAAACTGGGATTCTACTCGTCGGCCGATTTCGTGGAGCTCGGCGGGGCGTTCGGCGTTCCCGAGGACGAAGTGCGGGACGGGCTCGCAGGATACGCCGCCCGGCAGGAGGCCGTGGAGCGCCTGCTCGCGGCCTCGCGCCTCTCGCCCGAGGCGAAGGCGCGCTACCTCGCCAAGTTCCGCGACCGTCTCCGCGCCATTGCGCAGTGATCCGCGGGCGCCGGTCCGGTCTCGCCGCTCCGCGGTTCGCTGAAGGCGTCCGAAAGGCACCATTTCAAGCGCGGCGGCTTGCCCGCCGCGCCACCAAGCCCGCTCCGCGCGGGCGCGGCGCAGCCGCGACCGCGCGGAGCGGGCTTCAAATGTTCTCCAGCGCGGCGGCGAGGGCGGCGATGTCGCCGGGCGGCACGAGCGTCGCCTTGCCGCCGCAGGCCTCGGGCAGGCCGCCGATCGCGAAGGCGACGACGGGCCGGCCGAGCGCGACGGCCTCCGCCGCGACGAGTCCGTAGGGTTCCTGCCAGAAGCTCGGGACGACGACGCAGGCGGCCGCGCGCATCCACGCCTGCGGGTCGGTCTGGAAGCCGCGGAAGCGCACGCGGTCCGCGAGGCCGAGTTTTTCCGCAAGCGCGCGGAGCGCCAGCTCTAGGTTGCCCGCGCCGACGATGTCGAGCGTGCGGCGCGTCCGCATCCGCGCCATCGCGCGGAGCAGCAGCTGCACGCCCTTGCCGCGGATGAGCTGCCCGACGAAGAGCAGGTCGACGTCCGGCGGGACGGCCGTCCCGCCGGACGTCGGCTCGATCGTCGGCGGTTCGACTCGGATCTTCTCCGCGGGGATCCCGTTGGCGACGAGACGCGACTTCATGAATTCCGAGATGACGACGAGCCCGCGCAGCCGCGCGAGGACGCGCTTGCGGCGCCGCTGCGAGAGGACGCGGGCGAGCGCGGGGCGCCAGGCGCGGCAGAGCGGCGCGCAGAGGAGGCACGGCCAGATTCCCGACGCGCGCGTGCAGTTGCGCCGCAGCGGCGTGTAGGCGTAGCTCCGGGGGCAGATCGGGTCGTGGTCGTGGACGTAGAAGACCGTCCGCTCCGGCGGAAACCGTTCGAGCGTCGCAAGGTCGGTGCACTTGTGCACGACGATCTCGTCGAACGGCGCGAGGTCCGCCGGAACCTCGTGCGCGATCTCGACCTCGCGCCCCGCCGCGCGCAGCGCCGCCGCGTGGCGCTCCGCGAAGATCTCGATGCCGCCGCGCGCGGCCGAGGGCTCAAGATAGAAGAGCGTTCTCACGGGCGCAGGCTCCGCAGGGCGGCGACGAATTCCGTCCGCGCCACGTCCAGGCGCGCGAGCAGACGGGCGTAGGCGGACGCGCGAACCGCCTCCCAGTCGCCCGGGTCGCGCAGCGCGGCCAGGACGTGGGCCGCGGCGGCGTCCCAGTCGCAGTCGTCGAAGCTCCCCTCGACCGTCCGGCCGAAGTTCGCGAGCCAGTTGGCGACCTTGGAGCCGCGCGCGACGCCGAAGACGGACGTCCCGACGTTGGCGGCGAGGATGAGCAGGTGCAGGCGGCTCGAAAGCACGGCGCGGCAGCCGGCCGCCGCCTCGCACACGGCCTCGGGCGTGTCGCCCGGGATGCATTCCACGCCGAGCCCCTCCAGCAGCGCGCGGTCGGTCTTCGGGTTCATCGGGATGCCGACGACGCGCGCGCCGCCGGCGCGGACGGTCGCGACGAGCCGCTTCACGCCCTCCAGGTCCGCGACCCGCCGCTGCGTCGAGATGCACAGGCCGAGCGCAAGCGGGCGGTCCGCCAGATGCCGGACCGGACGGTCCGCCGTCTGGAGGATAGCGGTGTCGGCGGCGACGCGGACGCCGGGAACGCCGAACGAGGCGAGGACGGCGGCGCTTTCGGGATCGCGCACCCACACGCCGCGGCAGCGCGGGAGCGTCGCGCGGAGGCGTCGCCCGAGCCGCGCGCGCAAGCGCCCCTCGTAGGCGCCCAGGAGCCCGAGCGCGGAAAGCAGACGGCGCCGCCGGCCGTGGGCGCGGAAGAAGACGGGGTTGGGCTCGTCGTCCATCCCGACGCCCCAGACGAACGTCGGGACGCCGGCGCGCTGAGCCCGCTCGAGCAGGTCGAGCGCGACGTGCGGGTAGTCCGAGAGCCCCGTCGCGCCGCACCAGACGTAGGCGTCGAACGCGCGGACCGCGTCGGAGAAGCCGTCGGCCGGCACGCCCGCGAAGCCGAACGGCGGCACGACGCGGACGCCGAGGAGCTCCGCCGTGGCGGGGTCCGCCGTCGCGACCGCGAACTCCGCGTCCGGCAGGTCCTCGCGCAGCATCCGGACGACGCACGCGACGATCGCCTCGTCCCCGATGTTGTCGCACCCGAGCGGGATGCCGCCGAGCAGGATGGTTAGATGGTCGGATGGTCGCATGGTCGGATGGTCGCCTAGTCGGCGGCGCGCGCGCCGCGCCAGTGCGACACGCGCTGGACGAGCCGCCGCACGGGCGCGGAGGGAAGCTCCGCCCAGTCGCGCGGGCGCGGCAGCAGGTAGGCCCAGTCGCGCAGCGTCTCGCGGGCGGCGGAGGCGAGTTCGCGCGCGAGCGACGGCGCGGCGCCGAAGATCGCGCGGTCGGCGGCGCCCTCGCCGCGGAAGCGCTTCGCGAGCTCGCGCAGCGTGTAGTTGTGCGAATGCTCGACGCGGGCCGAGGGCCGGTAGAGGATGCGCACCGGGTCGCGCTCGCGGCGGGAGTTGCGCCACGCCCACTCCACGTCCTCGGAGTAGCGGATCGACTCGTCGAATGGCGTCTCGAGGAGCAACGCGCGGCGGGTCGCGGAGCTCGCGAGCGAGAAGAAGAAGCGCCACGAGGCCTGCACGCGCCCGTCGCCGAACGCGCGCTCCGAGTCCTTGCGCACGAGCGCCGTCGCGTCCGCGCGCGGCAGCTGGTTCGCGAAGCAGAACGCGGGGCGGTCCGGCTCCTCCCGGAGCGGGCGGACGAGCTCCGCGAGCCAGTCGTAGCCGACCGGGACGGCGTCGGAGTTGTTGAACACGACGATCTCGCCGCGGGCGTCGCGGACGAGCGCGTTGAGCGTGCGGCCCGGGCGGTATTCGCCCGCGGGGCGCTCGAAGAAGCGGACGGGGAAGCGCCCGGCGACCTCGCGCGTGCGGTCGGTCGAGGCGTCGTCGCACACCACGACCTCGAACGGGAAGTCCGCCCGCTGGGCGAACACGCCCGCGAGCGTGCGCCCGACCAGCGCCTCGTCGTTCCGCGCCCGCACGAGCACGCTGACCAGCGGCTGTTTCTCGCCGTTCCGTTCCATGTGGCCAGATTCTACCACACCGCCGCGCCGAATCTCAAGACCTCGCCGCCGGGCGCCCCGCTTTCGCTTGGCGCGGGGATGTGGTAGACTTGCCCGCATGCGCCTCGCCATCTTCGACTTCGACGGCACCCTCGCCGACACGCGCCTCAACATCGTCCTGACGATGCGCGAGACGATGCGGGAGCTCCGCCTGCCGGTGGCGGACGAGGCCGCCTGCGCGGCGACGATCGGGCTGCGTCTCAAGGACGGGTTCGCGCGGCTCCTTCCCGGCGTCGCGGACGAAACGCTGGACCGCTGCGTCTCCACCTACCGCCGGCTCTTCGACGAGCGCAAGCGGACGATGCCCCCGAAGCCCTTCCCCGGCGCGGTGGAGCTGCTGGACGCCCTCCGGGGGCGCGGCGCGCTCCTCGCCATCGCCTCGTCGCGTTCCTCGTTCACGCTCGCCCCGATGCTTCGCGACATGGGCCTCGCCGGCGCGTTCGACGCCGTGGTCTGCGGCGACGACGTGGAGCGGCCCAAGCCCGCGCCCGACGCCGTTCTCGCGATCCTCCGGCGGCTGGACGTCCCGCCGTCCGCCGCGCTCGTCGTCGGGGACATGCCGGTCGACGTCGCGATGGGCCGCGCCGCCGGCGTCCGCACCTGCGGCGTCCTCTGGGGCAACGCGACCCGCGAACAGCTCGCGGCCGCCGGCGCCGACGCCATCGCGGCGACGATGGACGACATCCTCGCGCTCGCCTAGGAGCGGGCGTTCAGGCGCGGAAGAGGGCGGCGAGCTTGTCGGCGGTGACGGGCTTGAGCAGGACGCCGTCGAAGCCCCCGGCGGCCGCCTTGGCCGGGAATTCGACGTCGGCCGTCACCGCCACGATGCGCAGGGCGCGCAGCGCCGGGTCGTCGCGCACGGCGCGCGCGAGCCCTTCGCCGTCGAGGTTCGGCATCCAGATGTCCGTGAGCAGCAGGTCGAAGGGTTCCGCGCCCTCCGCCCGCAGCGCGGCGAGCGCCTCGACGCCGTCCGCCGCCCCCGCGATGTCGAAGGTGCCGAGCTTTTGCAGCTGCGCCTGCAGCACCATCCGGTTGACCTTCACGTCGTCCACGACGAGGATGCGCCGCGGCGCCGGCATGGGCGCGGGCGCGGCGCTTGCCGGCGCGGGCGCCGGGGCGGCGTCCTGCGCCGGGCC
>CADBEF010000028.1 GCA_902793555.1 uncultured bacterium
CAATGTACTGGTTTGTTGCCATGCGGCCATTGCTCTGGAAATAATAGTACTTTTTCTTGATCTTAACCCACTGTCCCTTCGCAGCTCTGCCGCTCTTTGTAAAGAAGTAGGTATATCCGCCGACGATTCTCCTGGCGCCGGTAACCATCTTACCGTTGTTCAGACGGAAAAAGAAATAATCATTCCCGACCTTCGTCAGGCCCTTCGCCAGCTTTCCGCCTTCGTATGCGTAATACCGGTTCTTTTTATACCGGAACATCCTTCCGCTGAACAGAATGCCCTTTTTATTCGTGATGAAGAGATTCCCGGATGCATCCTTCAGCTTTCCCTTCTGCATCTCTCCGGTGATCGAATTGAAGTAATACCACACAGGCCCGACCTTTGCCGGCCCCTTCGCTTTCTCGCCGTCGGCTTTCAGGTAGCACTTGTTGATCCATTGATTCCGAAGCAGCGTTCCGTTTGCGGATGCATAGTATTCTTTCCCGCCTGATGCCTGAATCCAGCCATTCTTCTGCAGAATACCGGCGGAATTGAAATAGTAGTACTCTCTGTTAATCTTCTGAAGGCCCTTCAGATAGGTTCCGTTTTTCGCCTGATACATCGTGCCGCTGCCAGTCTGAACAAAGTCAGCATGGACAGCCCCTGCGCACACAAGCATCAGCATGAGCGCAAACAGTAACATTCCGGCAAAACGTTTTTTCATTTGACTCCTCCAAAAAGTTATCAAATCGCCCGATTTTGTTTCGAAGTTTGGGCGTCGAAATTACAAAACTATTACATTTGTTTTAATTCTACTCACTTGCCCTCTCGCTGTCAAGAGGTCCTTTCTTGACGTGCACGGAGCGCGGATTCTATACTATACGCGAAGCTGTGAAGCGATTTGCCCGTCATTACAGAAGATAACAGGAAAGGAACTGTGCCATGAAAATCGGTTTTATCGGCTGTGGAAGCATGGGGAGCGGCATGATCCGCGGCATTCTTGCCTCGAAGCAGGCTGCGCGGGAAGATCTCGCCGCGTCTGCCCGGACAGAATCATCAAAAAAACGCATCCGCGAGGAGCTCGGGATCCGCTGTGCCACCAACGAAGAAATTGCCTCCGCTTCAGATCTGATTGTTCTGGCCATAAAGCCGCAGGGATATAAAGAGGTGATCTCCCGGATCCGTCCCCTGGTAAAGGATTCTGTGATTCTTTTGGAACAGATTCGTACAATCGACAAATCAAGATTAAAGGAAAAGGTATGTCATCTGGATGATGAGATTCTGGATAAGATCAATCATGCGCTTTGTATCAGTCTGGCACTGGATGACAGGGTGACGGTGTGAGAAAACTTTGCGAGATTTTACTATGGAATGAGTGAGCTGTTTGTATTTGAAAATGGCTGCACCTGTATAGGAACGGAAAGGAAAAACATATGAAGATCACAGTGCTCTGTGTAGGGAAAATCAAGGAAAAATATTTTACAGATGCAGTGAAGGAGTATACAAAGCGCCTGAGCCGGTACTGCAAACCGGAGATTATCGAGGTGGCAGATGAAAAAACACCGGACCATGCAAGCATACAGGAGGAGCTGCTGATACGCAGACGGGAGGGCGAACGGCTGTACGTCGGCCTCCGGTCGCTCCGCGCGCAGCTTCGCGAGGTCGGCGCGCACACGGTCGCGCGAAGCGAGCAGCTGCGCCGTGAGGCCCGCCGCGTCGTCGCCACGGAAGAAGGGGCCCGCCGCGCCGCCGCCCGTGCCGGCGTCCTTGTCGTAGGGGTTCGAGAGGTAGCGCAGGCGGACGGGGGACTCCCCCGAACCCCCTGCACCGCCTCCGGCGGCGGTGGCCGCGTAGTACCAGCACGCGGGGACGTTGGTCGCGAGCGATTCGGTGCGTTCGCCCGCGAGGAAGCAGACGTCGGCGTCGCCGGTGGCGTCGACGACGGCGCGGCACGCGACCGCGGCGCGGCCGGACTTGTTCTCGACGACGAGGTGCGAGATCGCGGCGCCGTCGCGCGCGATGGCGCGCGCGATGGCGCAGACGCGGGTGTCGTAGAGGATGCGCACGCCCTCGCGCAGCAGTAGCGCCTCGAGCGCGAGCGAGAAGGCCGCGGGGTCGAAGCCCGTCTGGAAGCGCCCGCCTTTCGCGCGCTCCCCGGGCGTCGCGGCGGGGTCGCGCCACGCGGCGGGCTCGCGGAAGAACCCCGCCGCGGGGACTTCGCGCCGCAGGTCGGCGACGGAGAGCCGCAACAGCTCCTCCGCGAGGCCGCCGAGGACCTGCCGCCCGCGGCCGTCGCAGATCGGCAGGTAGATCGCCACGTTGCCCGCGGTCGCCAGCCCGCCGGGCGTGCAGGTGCGCTCGAGGAGCAGGACCGAGGCGCCCGACCGCGCGGCGGCGACCGCGGCGGCGATGCCGGCGACGCCGCCGCCGGCGACGACGACGTCGGCCGACTCGGCGACGCGGAGGTCGCGCGCGGGTTCGCGGATCGTGGCGGGGTGCATGGCTCGCGATTCTAGCACTGCGCGGCTTCGGGATATTGCGGATTTGCGCACGGCGTCTTGACGGATTGCGGCGGGGCGCTACAGCGGATCGCCGGCCGCGCGGGGCGTGTCGCTCGCGACGACGGCGAGGAAGAGCGCCGGGTACGGCTCGCCCGTGGCGGGGTCGAGCGTGGAGGCGGCGAAGACGTGCGCGGCGCCGTCGGAGAGCCAGCTCCCGGCGGCCGCGGTCCACGGGCCGTCGAGGGATGGCGCCGTGAAGGCGGTGTAGTACACGCCCTCGACCGTGACCGCGACGGAGGCGAGCAGGTCGTCGCCTTCGAGGCGCAGCGCGGGGACGGCGGCGCCGCCGGCACCCTCGAAGCCCGCAATCGCGGGCGCAACGCCGCCGAGGATCCCGAGTAGGTCGTCTTCGTCGGGGTCGCTTTCCTCGCCCTTCGCGACAACGTCGACGCGGAGGCGGCAGACGACCTCGCGCGCGGCGTTGCGCGCCTCGTAGACGAGGAACTTGCCGGTCGCCGTTGTCGCGGGGATGGTCAGGACCTGGTCGAGGCCGACGGGGTTGAACGTCGGCATGTTGCCGCAATACCAGTAGAGGTTGCGGTCGGTGGCGTCCGCGGGGACGAGCCGGTACTTGATCTTGCGCGTCTCGCCGGGGCACATCTTGATCTCATAGCGACTGGAGGTCTCGTTCCAGTCGAGCCCGTTGTTGAGCAGCTCGGCGGCGGCCGTGCGGACGAAGGCCGCCTTCTCCGCGTCGATCTGGGCCTGGCGCTTGTAGTTTGCGGGGATGTGTGCGGCCTGCACGAGCCCGAAGCCGTGGACCTTGGAGCGCCCCTCGGCGGGCTTGCGGCATGTGTCCAGCAGGATGCCGTAGATCTCGTCGCGCGTGAGCGAGGGGTTCTGCTGCAGCAGGAGCGCGATGACGCCGGTCGCCATCGGTGCGGCGAAGGACGAGCCGCCGTTCACGCCGGTCGCGCCGGCGCGCGAAGTGAAAACCGGCACGTTCTGCCCGAACGCACAGAAGTCCTTCGCCCAGTTGTCGTTGAGCCCGGCGGACTGGAGCGCGCGCGTGACGCCGCCGACGTTGATCACGCCCTCCATGTCCTGCGGGAAGGAGAGCGTTTCGTTCGGCGCGTTGCCGCCCGCCGCGACGAGGACGAGACCGTGGTCGTCGATCATCGTCCGGATCTGCCGCCGCGCCCACGCGAGCTGCTCGTCCGTGTAGTCGAACGGCGTGTAGCCGCCGCTGAAGTTGACGACGCGGCAGCCGTTCGTGAGGCACCACCAGATGCCGTTGATGTCGTCGACGAATCCCGTGCCCTCGTAGGCGTAGAGCTCGCACTCGGGCGCGATGCCGTAGACGTCGGAAGCGATGATCCCCTCGACGCCGGTTCCGTGCGGCGCGCCCGACGGGACGCCGTGCACCGCCGCGCACTTGAGGTTCGTGTGCGTCCCGGTCACGATGTCGCCGATCCCCGTGTCGACCACGCCGACCTTGACGCCGCGGCCCGTGATGCCCTCGTCCAGCAGGTTCGTGACGCCGAGCTCGCCGAGATACCACGCCGTCGCGGCGTCGTAGGTCGGCACGTAGGGTTTCGGGCCGTCGTCCGAGCCGTCGTCGTCCGCCTGCGGCAGCGCGAAGCGCCAGATCTGCCCGGCCTTGTCCGTCGCGGGCTGCGCGTCGGAGCGGGGATACGCGGAGTAGCCGAGCTGGGCGCGGCCGTAGCCGAGGTAGAAATGCCCCCTCGCGTAGGTGAACGACTCGAAGTACTGGTCGCTCCGGACCGTCGCGAGCTTCTCGAACGCCGCGCCGTCGCGCGTCTTCCAGATGCCGTGCTCGATATCGGAGGTCGAGTTGCGCTTCGCCGTCATCACGTAGAGGCTGCCGCCGACGGCGGCGAAGTCGATCGGGTGCGCGAGGCCGTCCTCGAAGGCGAGGCGCTCGGAGGAGACCGCGCCGTCCGCGTCCATCGCCGCGGAGAACGCGCCGAGCGGCAGGCCCATCACGTAGTTCTGCGTGACGATGTAGTAGAGCCGGCCCTTGAAGGGCGTGATGCGGCGCGCGTTGACGAGCGCGCCCCAGTGCCCGCCCGACCTGAGTTCTCCGTCGGACATCCGCCATCCGTGGAAGAACGCGTCCCAGGTCGTCGCCTCCTCGTGGAACCGTCCGTCCGCCTCCGAGAGGCGCCAGAGCGTCGGATCGTTGAGATCGGGGGCGACCGTGTTGTAGTAGAGGCACGTCAGGGCGACGCAGCCGTTCTCGAACGGAAAGAGCGAGACGAACCGCCGGAGGTCCTGCTTCGTCTCGTAGTTGACGTTCGTGCTCACTTCGCCGAGCGCGTTCGTCGTGAAGGAATAGTCCACGAGCTTGCGGTACGAGCCGTAGGCGTCGTCGTACCCGGTCGTGACGGATCCCATCTGGCGCGAGAACGTCGGGTCGTCCTTGAGCCAATGCGGACTTCCGGCGATGCCGAAGCCGGTGAAGTAGAGGTTGGTCCTGTATTCGCAGAAGTCCCAGACGTGGGTGTAGGTACCGTAGTTGCCGGAACCGCCGATCAGCGTGTGGAACGGGTTCCAGTCGACGTTGGCGGTCTTCGACCACGTGCCGTCGGGATCGCGCACGAAGAAGAAGCCGTAGTTCGCGTCGAGCTCCTTCGCGTCCGTCGCGCGCGTCCAGACGCGGCCGTCGGAGAACTTCTTGAAGTCCTCGATCTGCTCCGAGCCGGCGGCGTACTCGTTCGTCCAGGACGGCGTCGCGCCGGGAAGGATCGTCACGATCGGGACGGGGCCTGAGTTGTCGTTCCACTCGCCCGCGCCGACGTAGATGCGGCCGTCGATGTACTTGAGGCAGTGGACGGCGCGCGCGAGGAGCGCGGCGTCGTCCGTCCCCGTGCCCCAGCGCGCCTCGGCGGGGGCGAAGAGGTATTCGAGCGAGGCGGTCGCGTCGACGGCCTCGGCGCGGGTCCGGCCGGCGCAAAGGCCGGCCAGCAGGATTGCGGCGCGGAAAAGGGCTTTCATGCGGCCGATTCTAGCATGCCCCGGCCCGGCTTCCTTGTCGGATTGCGCCCGGAAACTTGCGCGATTGCGGCGGTCCTTGTCGCAAATTGAAAAGAATCCGGGCGCAATCCGCGACCCCGCGGAAACGAGGCTTCGTGTAGAATGGGCCGCGTCGAACGGGCAATGCGCAATGACCATCCCGACCATCTCGACCATACCTCTCACCTCTAACCTCTCACCTCTGACCTCTCACCTCTAACCTTGAAACGCATCGCCTCCCTCCTCCTCCTCGCCGCGACCCTGTCCGCGTTCGCGGGGGAGACGCCTTTCGACAAGATGCAGCTCAAGGGCCGCACCGACAAGGAGAACCCCGTCGGTTACAAGGTCGGCGAGCCGATCGTCTTCACGCTCCGCACCGACGGGCTCGACGCCGTGCCGACGGGGGGCAACTACCGCGTCCGCTGGGAGCGCACCGGCGACGACGGCAAGGTGGAGAAGGGCGAGAGCAAGCTCGTGGTCGGCGAGACCTGCGTCGTGACGACGCGGCTCGACCGCGCGGGCTTCGTGCGGCTCCAGGCGCATGTCGTCGCCGGCGGCGGCGGGTATTGGGTCCACCGGAGCGGACCCGCCCCGGGCAACGAATGCTGGGACAACGACAGGAGCGTCTTCTTCGACGGCGGCGCGGGCGCGGACGTCGACAAGATCGCGCTCGAGAAGCCCGAGCCGGAGGATTTCGACGCCTACTGGGCGAAGCAGCGGGCGGAGCTGGCGAAGGTTCCGGTCAAGGCAGATGTCAAGGAGGTCCGTTCGTCCGCCGGAACGAAGGTCTACGCCGTCTCCGTCGACTGCGCGGGGCCGCGTCCCGTCACGGGCTACCTGGTGGTCCCCGCGGACGCTCCGGCGAAGAGCTGCGTCGCGCGCGTCCATTTCCAGGGATACGGCACCGGCGTCCAGCAGCCGCCGGAGGGGCCGGCGCAGACGGGCGAGATCTTCTTCGACGTCAACGCCCACGGCTACGACCTCGGCATGCACCGCGGCTATTACGACGACTTCTTCTCGAAGATCGCGCCGAAGGGACAGCAGTACGCGTTCTCGAAGGAGGAGAACGCCGATCCCGACACCGCGTATTTCCACGGGATGGCGCTGCGCGTCCTGCGCGCGCTCGAGTTCATGAAGACGCGCGGCGAGTGGAACGGAAAGGACTTGATCGTCGAAGGCGGCAGCCAGGGCGGGCTGCAGACGAGCTGGGCGGTGGGGCTCGACAAGGACGTCACGCTGGCGCGCCCCTTCATCAACTGGGGCTGCAACTGGGGCTTCGTCGACGGAACGCGCATACGCGGCCCGTGGCACATCCCCTGGGCCCCGGGCCTCGGCTACTACGACGCCGTGAGCCACATCACCCGCGCGAAGTGCCGCGTGGAGATCACGCGCGCCGGGCTCGGCGACTACACCTGCCCGCCGTCGGGCCTCGCGCTCTTCTACAACGCAATCCGGAGCCCCAAGTCGATCACCTGGGTCCAGGGCTCGCGCCACGGCCACACCCCGGTCGGCGACAACCAGGTCTACGTCGAAAAGTCCGACCCCTCCGCAAAGCGGAAATAACCCGCCCCGCGATCCACACTCAACCACCTAACCACCCAACCATGAAACGCCTCCTCCTCGCCGCCGTCCTGATGGCCGGGCTCCGCCCCGGCCTTGCCGCGGACTTCAAGTTCGCATCCGTGATCTCCGACCACGCCGTGCTCCAGCGCGAGGTCGAAGCGCCCGTGTGGGGCTTCGCCGAAACCGGCGCCGTCGTCCGCGTCTCGCTCTTCAAGGAGGGCGACAAGAAGCCCCTCGCCGTGCGCGAGGCCGCCACGGACGACACCGGCCGCTGGACCGTGAAACTCCCCGCGATGCAGGCCGGCGGCCCCTATTCGCTCCGCGCGGAGCGCGGCGCCCTTGCCCCCGGCGGCGCCTTCCGCGCCGACGGCGCGGAGGCGACCGTCGGGGACATCCTCTTCGGCGACGTCTGGTTCGGCTGCGGCCAGTCCAACATGGCCTACACGTTCGCCGGCTACGGCCGCCTCCCGATCGGCGGCGAGGAGTTCCTCAAGAAGGCGGAGGGCAACCCGAACATCCGCACGCTCCTCATGAACGACGGCGAGAACAGGAACTCGCCCTATCCGCGCGAGGACGCCGTCGGCATCCACTGGGAGACCTCCACCTACGACTCGATGCGCAAGAACGGCGCGGCGCTCTACTGGATGGGCTGGAAGCTCAACCGGGCGCTCGACGTCCCGATCGGCCTCGTGAACGCCTCCTGGGGCGCGACGAAGATCGACGGCTGGATCGACCAGGCCTGGGCGAAGGATCACGGCACGGGCCACGCGAAGGGCGTTGCCGGCTTCTGGCACAACCGCTGGGAGGGCTTCATGAAGAGCGGCGGCCCCGAGGCCTACGAGAAGAAGATCGTCGAGTGGAACAAGCGCTTCGATCCCGCCTCGAACTTCCTCAGGACCAAGCCCTCGCTGCACGACCCCGACTTCGTCGAGGACAAGAGCTGGAAGCCCGTCACGATCGACGGCCGTGGCTTCCAGACTGACCCGTTCCCCGAGGGGTTCACGGGCGAGATCTGGCTGCGCGCGACGTTCGAGATGACGGAGGACGACCTCCGGAAGAACTGGGCCATCGGCTACAGCGACTCCTACGGCCAGGACATGAACTACCTCAACGGCCACGCCTTCGGCGGGTCCGGCAACCCCAACCACGGCTACGGCGTCCCGATCAAGGAGCACGGCCTCGTCGGCACGAACGTCCTCGCGGTCCGCTACAAGGTCTGGGGCGGCAAGGACGGCCGTCCGGGCGGCATGCTCAAGCCGGTCTCGATCTCGCTCTGGCCGTCGCACGCCGAGCCGCACGAGATGCACTTCAAGGCCTGCTTCGGCGAGACGCCCCCGCACGACATCTGGAACCACCCCGAGTGCCGCAAGCCGGAGGACGCCCGCGCGATCAACATGTTCAGCGCGACCACGATGGACGCCGGCCTCGTCCACCCGCTCTACCCGATGGCGATCAAGGGCGCGGTCTGGTACCAGGGCTGCTCCGACCTCGGCAACGGCAAGTACCCCGAGTTCTTCCGGACGCTCGTCGAGGGCTGGCGCGCGCAGTTCACCTACAAGGACCGGCTGCCCGTCATCATCACCGAGATCTGCCCGCACCAGCTCGACACGAACCCGAACTCCGTCCAGCGCATGAAGAACGGCGAGACGAACGCTCCGACCTGGTCCGTGAACGCTGACATGCGCCGCCAGCTCAACGAGCTCGCGACGCTGCTCCCCGACTGCGACACCATCTCGCTCCTCGACCTCGGCGAGCCCGACATCCACCCCATCCGCAAGGAGGAGGTCGGCGAGCGCTACGCCAACTGGGCGCTGCAGCACGTCTACGGCAAGCCGGTCGAAGGCTCCTGTCCGCAGATCGACTCCGTCGAGTGGCAGGGCCCCAAGTGCATCCTGCACCTCAAGAACGCCAAGGGTCTCAAGACGCGCGACGGCAAGGCGCCCAAGGGCTTCGAGATCTCCGGCCCGGTCGAGACGGGCAAGGACAGGAAGGGCAACGACAAGGAGGGCGTGCGGCTCTACTTTGCCGACGCGAAGATCGTCGGCGACACGATCGAGCTCACGCACCCCGAAGTGAAGGAGGCCTTCGCCTTCCGCTACGCCTGGTTCGACCTCGACTGCGGCTGGAACGTCGTGAACGGCGCCGGCCTCCCCCTCGGCACCTGCCGCGCCTACAAGGACGGCAAGTACCACGACCAGCTCGTGGACTAGCCCGCGCCTTGCGCGCCGTGGCGGGGTCGACGCCCCGCCGCAATCGCACAAGAATCCGGGCGCATTTTGGATGGCGCCGCGGGGCGGACGGGTGTAGAATGCACGCCATGAAACAACTCCTCGCCCCCCTCCTCGTAGCGATTTCCCTCACCGCGTCCGCCGAGCGCGAGAACCTCTGGCCGGAGGGCAAGATGCCCGACGCCCAGCCGCACCAGGTCGCCAAGATGACGAACGAGGGCGGCACCAACGCCGTCCCCTACATCGACTGGCGCCCCGCGCCCGAGAAGCCGAACGGCTGCTGCATGATCCTGATCTCGGGCGGCGCCTACCAGAACTGCTGCGACGTCGGGCTCGTGAACCTGTGGGAGAGGAAGTTCACGGCCGCCGGCTTCCAGTGCGTGAACCTCGTCTACCGCACGCCGCGCCCGAAAGGCCTCCCCATCTACCAGAGCGCGTGGGAGGACGGACAGCGCGCGGTCCGGCTCGTTCGCTCCCAGGCGGTGAAGCGCGGCTTCCACGCCGAGCGGATCGGAACGATCTCGATGTCCGCCGGCTCCCACCTCGCGACGCTCCTCGCGACGAGCGCGCTCACGCCCGCCTACGAGAAGGTCGACGAACTCGACGACGTCCCCTGCCACCTCAACTGGGCGATCACGGGTGCGATCGCCTACGCGCTCGACGACGGGCTCGGCGTCGCGAACGTCCGCCGCGGCGAGGGCGCGAAGCTCGATCCGGTCTTCCGGTTCGACAAGAAGACCGCCCCCATGTGCATGTTCCACGGCAGCGCCGACCCGTATTCGCCGCTCGCCTCGACACAGGTCTACCGCGAGCTGCGCAAGCGGCGGGTCCCGGCCGAGCTGCACCTCTTTGCCGACCGGCCGCACGGCTTCTGGGGCAGGGACGGCCGAGGCGACAAGGCCGGCGCCTACGACAACTGGTTCGACCGCGCGATGGAGTTCCTCCGGCAGCTGGGCTGGTTCCTGGGGCCGCTCCCGCGCGAGGAGGAGCTGATGGCCCGCTACCCGGCGGACTTCCACGACCCGGCCAAGTACGCCCGGGAGAACCTCTGGCCGGAGGGCAAGACGCCCGACTTCCAGAACTTCCAGTGCGTCCCGTACCTCGAGTGGTTCATCCCCTCCAACCTGACGACCCGGGCGATCCAGATCGTCTACTCCGGCGGCGCGTACCAGTTCAACGACGTGGGCGGCTTCGAGGTCGCGCCCGCGCGGCGGTTCCTCAACGAGAAGGGCATGGCGGTCGTGACGATGAAGTACCGCACGCCGCGCCCGAAGGGCCTCGCGAAGCACGTCACGGCCTGGCAGGACCTGCAGCGCTGCATCCGCATGGTCCGCTCCGAGGCCGCGGAAAAGGGCCTCGATCCGGACCGGATCGGCATCATGGGCTCGTCCGCCGGCGGGCACCTCACGCTCCTGGGCGTCACGAGCTCGCAGACCCCCGCCTACGAGCCGATCGATGACCTCGACAAGCTCCCGTGCAACGTGCAGTGGGGCGTTGCGATCTATCCCGCCTACTCGCTCACCGACGGCGTCGACCGGGAGAACGCGACGGGCGGCAACGACGACTCCGCGGTGCCCGTCCCCGAGTTCGCGTTCGATTCCGCCACGTGCCCGACGTTCTTCATCCACGGCGACTCGGACGGCTGGGCCGCGATGAACTCGGTGAAGGCGTGGGAGAAGATGCGCACCATGGGCGTCGCGGGCGACCTGCACACGCTCTGTCGCCGCGGGCACTGTTTCCAGGCCAAGGCCGCGCCGGGCACGGGCAGCTACACCTGGCTCGGCCGCATCTGGGAATTCATGAACCACAAGGGGTTCAACAAGTAGCCCCGTCCCTGTCGCAAATCGTAAAGTCTCCGGGCGCAAATCGCGACCCCGCCGCGCCCGGATTCCGTGTAGAATAGGCCGCGTCGAACGGGCAATGCGCCTGCAAAACACCCCTCCGACCCTTTGACCACCAGACCACCAGACCACTCGACCATGAAACGCCTCCTCGCTTCCCTCCTCGCGGCCTTCGCCGCAACGGCCGCGATGGCCGACGCATTGGACACGACACTCTTCTCAATGAAGAGCGAGATGACGATCCCCGGCTACGCCGGCTCCACGACGCTCGCGAACTTCCCCGTGCTCGTGCGGCTCTCAGCCGGCAGCCCGAGCGGGTTCGCCTACGCGGACGTGACGAACGGCGACATCCGCTTCGCCGACGCGAACGGCAACTCCCTTCCTTTCGAGATCGAGAAGTGGGATTCCTCGGGCGAGTCGCACGTCTGGGTGAGCGTTCCGTCGCTCTCCGGGCAGGCCACGACGATCACGATGTACTACGGCGCGATCACCGGAAAGCTCCCGCCCGTCGATTCGACCGGCGTCTGGAGCCTCGCCGGCTACCAGAACGTCCACCACTTCTCCGACGCGAGCGGATACATGGACATTGAATCCTCTGCGAATAACCTTACCGTGACACGGCAGGGAGCCAACACCGTCGATGCGGCTGGCGTCCTCGGCAGCTCCCTGGCGACCGGCTCCAGCGGCTACAACGGCCTCAGCATCGCAGTGGATAACAGCTGGGCCTGGGGAGCGGGCGGAACGGTCACCTTCTCCGCCTGGGGCAAGCGCACGTCCGACACCTCCAACCGTTATCTCTTCGGAACAACAGGAGCTTTCGGCTATGCGAACGCATCGACCTTCACGGTGAATGTGAACGGGACGACAGCCTCGGGCACGATTTCCTCGGTCGGGGACTGGACCCTCTACACGCTCGTCGTCGACGGCTCCACGCTCTCCCTTTACATCAACGGCACCCTCGCCGAGTCCAAGTCCGGCTCGCTGCCGGCCGCGTCCGCGGCCCTCTACTGGGGCTCCAACGGCTCGAGCCGCTGGAAGGGCTCCATCGACGAGGCGCGCCTCCGGAACGTCGCCGATACGCCCGACTGGATCCAGGCGTGCTGCGACACGATGACCAATGCCAACTTCGTTGTTGCCGCGGCGGTCGAGGCGAACGCCACCACAGCTCCGACCTTTACCAATGGCACGACGGGCACGCCGCTCGACGCGACCAAGTTCGCCTCCCGAATCCCGCTCACCATTTCCGGCTACGACGGCTCCGACGCGATCGAGAACCTGCCGGTGCTGGTCCGCCTCGGCTCCATCTCGGCCCAGGGCTTCGACGTTTCTGCGCTCGCCTCCGACGGGAGCAACTTCCGCTTCGCCGACGCTTTAGGTAACAACCTCCCGTTCGAGATCGACACCTGGGACGCGACGAGCGGCAAGAATGCGTGGGTGACCGTGCCGTATGTCGAAGGAACGGGCACGACGATCTACCTCTATTTCGACACCTCCGCGACGCTCGCGGCCAACGACTCGGCAGCAGTTTGGACGAATGCCTGCTACAAGAACGTGATGCACTATCAGAGCACCATGGACGCGGCCGGCTGCCATGATTCCACGGGCATCAACACCGGGATTACCACGGCCTCCACGACCCTTGGAACAGACAAGGGAAAAGTTGGCGACGGGGCCGATTCCTCCAACAGCAGCAGCACGGGCTTTCGCTTCACCCTTGGCGACGCGGCGTGGGGCAAGGGCGATCCCATCACGTTCTCGACCTGGGCCTACACCACGGATGGCTCGCGCTCGCTCTTCGGCGACTATGACGCCACGGGCCTCTACTCCATCTATGTGAACAACAGCGGGCAGCTTCTTGTGTGCAACAGGCCGAGCGCGTTCACCGTCGGTTCCGCCGGGACGAAGTCTCTCGCGCTAGCGAACGATTCCGTCGCCAAGTGGTGCTACTTCACGTTCGTGTGCGACGGCGCCGTCACCAAGGTCTATGCCAACGGCGCCTACGAGGGCATGGTCGCGACGCCGCTGCCGGTGATGAGCGCCTTTGCCTGGGGCTACGCCAACGCCGGCCGGTACAAGGGCTATTGCGACGAATCGCGCATCCACGCGGTCGCCGAGACCGCCGACTTCGTCGCGGCGAGCTACAAGGCGATGACGGATGCCTCGTTCGTCGTCGCGGGAGCCGTCGAGCCCGCCGTCACGAGCTACACGCCGCAGATTCTCTCGGCCGAGCCCACGCTCAATTCGATTGAAGTCAAAACGCGCCTCACAGCGTTTGAGGCAGGCGCCTCCTCGGTGTCGTTGACCCTGCTCTACGGAACGTCCGCCGACGCGCTGACATCGGAGTTCTCCCTTGGGTCGATAACGGCGCCGGGATCCCTGACCCGGACATTGTCGGGGCTTGGCTTCTCCACCACGTACTATCTCCAGGTCAAGGCGGTCGACAATTTCGACAACGAGGCGCGGTCCGAGGTCGTCGAGGTGGCGACGGGCGCGGACACCCGCATGGACACCAGCCCCTTCGCCTACAAGAGCGCGGCGACCGTCGGCGGGTACGCCGGCTCGACGACCCTCGCGAACTTCCCCGTCCTCGTGCGTCTCGCGGCAAACTCGCCCGTCGGCTTCAACTACGAGGACTGCGCGGCGGACGGATCGGACATCCGGTTCACCGACGTGAACGGCATTCCGATTCCGCACGAAATCGACACCTGGGATCCGACCGGGACGTCGCTCATTTGGGTGCAGATTCCGAAACTTTCCGGCTCGGCGACGGAGCTTACGATGTACTACGGCGCCGCCGACCCCGCGTCGCTTTCCTCCGTCACGTCCGCCGACGTGTGGACGAACGCGAACTACAACGCCGTGTGGCACTTCTCCGGCAGCGCCAAGGAGTCGGCGAACGGCCTGACGGATTCGGGTTCAAGCGGAAACCCGACCTATACCGCCACGACCTTCGGCGTCGGCACGTGCTTCAAGACGACCGGCAATACGACGCTCGGATACAATGTGGATGCCAAGTGGACGACGCTCGGTACGGGCGGCACGCTCACCCTCTCCACATGGGCGAAATTCGACGGATCCAGCGCCAACTACAACCGCATGCTTTCCTGCATGTCGGACTGGGCGAAACCGGCCGGATGGGAACTGACGATTCAGAACGCCAGCGTCGATCAAATCACCGTCGGTTCGTCCAACAAGAGCCAGTTCCAGTATACGGCGAGCGGCGTCGGCCCCGGTTCGGGCAACGTTTATCTGTCTGTCGTCTACAATGCGGATGGGAATGCGCGGCTCTACGTCAACGGCGCCCTGGCGTATAGCAAAACGCTCAACAATGTCGTTACGCCAACGGAAAAGCTTTGGATCGGCTCTCTCAACGGGACCGGCAACTTCTGGAACGGCTCGCTCGACGAAATCCGCATCCACCGCGACGCCGAGTCCGCCGACTGGGTCAAGGCCTGCTACGACACGATGGCGTCCGCCTCGTTCGTCACGATGGACGACGTCACGGCCGTGGGTGGCGTGCAGCCGCTCGCGATCCGCTCGAACGGCGCGACGCTCTCCGGCACGACGGCGACGATCACGGGGCGCCTTGCCAACCTCGGCACCGGCGCCACGTCCGCCGACGTCACGCTCTACTATGGCACGTCGGCGAACGTCGAGGGCGGTACAGCCGTCGGCCCGGCGTCCTACAACGACAAGGCGGACCTCTCCAACACGCTCCTGGGCCTCACGCCCGCCGCGACGTACTACTACGCCTACAAGGCCGTGAACAACGCCTCGACGCCGGAAACGGCGTGGACGGCGACGAACTCCTTCGTCGTCGAGGCCTCGACGAAGCTCTCCGGTGCATCGGCGTCGGCCGTCAACTGCAGCGTGACGGTTTCCGGCGCCGTCTCCGCGTGGGGTGTCGGCACGACCACGGCCGAATTGCTCTTCGGCTCGTCCGCGTCGGACCTCGCCGTCGTCCAGACGACCGACGTCCTGTCCGCCGAGCCGGCGGGCGGCACGATCGCCTTCGATCCGCTGACGCGCCCCGTCGGCACCTACTCCTACGCGATCCGCACGATTACGTCCTACAACGGCGTCGTCTGGACGAACGAGACCGCCGTCGGCAGCGTGACGCTGGCCGACGCCGCGTCCTATACGTGGAAGGGCGGCGCCGGCGCCTGGACCGACGCCGCGATGTGGACCACGTCCGACTCGGGCGCGGCGGGCGTCCCGAGCGCGGCCTCCACGGTCGTCTTCGGCGACGCGGAGAGCGACGTCACGCTTGCGGCCGACGTCACGGTCGCGGGCCTCACGGTCTCCTCCGTCGGCAAGCATGCGTTCCGCTCCGACAAGACAATGACCACCCGCACGCTCACGGGTTCCGTCACTATGTCCGGGAGTGGTGGCGGCACTCTCGTCCTCGATTCGGTCAAGCTCGCGAATCAGATCTCCGACCTCGCAGGACTCAAGCAGCTCGTGATCGAAAACATGGGCTGGGCGGAGGCGGCGTCGAGCGCGGCCACGGACATCGTCCTCGTGAACGGCGGCACCTTCTACGGCGGCACGATCTACGGAAGCGGCCCGGCGCGGTCCTTCGGCAAGCTGAAGCTCGTCGGCGGGCCGAACCGCATCAGCTTCAGCCAGTACACGCAGTATGGAATCCGGTTCGCCTCGTTCGAAGCGGTCCCCGGCTCCGGCGTTCCGGTCGTCAGCATCCGCGAATCGGCCAACACCGGGGACCGTCCGCTCGTCGCCTTCGACGACGCCACGGGCATCGAACTCGTCGGCGGCACCGCCTCGCTCGCGGACGCCACGTCGAAGATCCCCGTCTGCCCGAACTTCATGCTCAACGACACCGACACCCTGAATGGCAAGGGCGCCTGCACGATCGTGAACGGCGAAGTGCGGAAGATTCCGCAGACGACGATGCTCGACACGTTCGCCGGCGCGACGGAGACCGACAACGTCTGCATCACCAACGACTTCACGCTCACGGAAGACGTCACAGTCAACGCATTCCTCTTCCAGGGCGGGAACATCGACCTCGGCGGGCACACGGTCTCCGTCCGCTCCGGCGTCTTCCGCGAAGGAGACAAGGGCATGTTCGGCCATCTCATCCAGAACGGCGTCGTCAAGCTCGGCCGCCCCGACGCCCTCGGCGATGGCGTGAACAACGGTGATGCCCGCAACACGGTCGATTTCACCATGGACGGAAATAACGACCCCGAAGCCGGCATGCTCGCGCACAACGCCCAGAATGTCGGATGGAACAGGTACGCCACCTACGCCACCTTCGTCGGAACCTTCGCGGCCCCGCCGAATCAGAACTATTCGATTTCAGACAACATGCGCGGAACCAACGCGGTCGTCGAAATGCGCGGCGGCCAAATCCGCCGCGGCGGCGATCACGGCCGGAAGTCCCTCTTCCGCGGGGTGTCCGGCGTTGGCTCGATCAATTTCCAGGACAAATGGAACTGCGGTCTCTGGCTCGGCGACTTGGCGTCGACCGAAGACCGGGACTATTTCAGCACGAACTCGCTGGCGGGCCGTGTCGTCGTCGGTCACGGCGGCCTCGTCAAGCCGGGCTGCATCGACTACGACGGCGGGCGTCGCGGTTGCTTCTCGATCCCCTACGTGACCCCGCAGGGCGATCTCCCGAAACTGAGCGCGCTCGAATTCCGCGACGGGGCCAGGCTCAAGGTCACGCTCCGGCCCGACGGCACGTGCTCGTGGCTCGACGCGTCGCAGACGCAGTCGGCGGGCGCCTTCCTCGACGTCACGCTCGCGGGCGACCTCGTGCTGGAGGAGGCGGGCCATTGCAGGGTCGGAAACGGCCCCTGGGTCGTCCTCAAGACCGGCAAGCCGGCAACCGGGTACTTTGCCAACGCCAAGCGGTCGGGCACCGGACTCACGGGCTACAAGGTCGACTACAACGTCGCGCTCTCCGACGGTACCTACGCCGTGACGGTCGCGAAGCGGAACCTCGGCACCGTCATCGTCGTCCGGTAGACCCGCTTCCGGACAACCGGACTAGACCGGTTTTCGCAGAGGGCGCCGTGTCGAGGATTGCACCCGGACCGGCGCCGCCGTCTTCCCGTTTTCCGCTTCCTTCATGTCGCCGCCCGTGGACCGGCATTCTGCCAGAACCCCGCGCGGAAGACAGGGGGCGCCCCATCCTAGGACGTTCCCCTTTGTTCTGCGCCCGGTCCCGGGGAGGTGCTCAGTCGACGGGCGGCGTCGCAGCGGGTGCGGCAATGCCGCGGAAGCCATCGAGGAGCGCGCGCTTGCGCGGGTTGTCGGCGGAGGGGACGAAGGGCCTGCCGGGGGCCTCGCTCGCGTGCTCGACGCTCCAGCCGCCCCATTCGCGGAAGGCGTGGTACGACCAGTCCCAGCCGAACTCCTCGAAGACGGCGATGCAGTCGCGCAGGTAGGCGTCCGCGCCCGGGGCCCAGGTGCTGGCGCTGAATTCGCCGACGTAGATTTTCGCGCCATGGCGCTTCTGGAATTCGCGCACGGGCTCCATCGTCCGGCGGATCAGGTCGCGGTCCCAGCCCTTCGAGGGGTCGGGCCAGACGGGGCCGACCGGCCTGCCGCCGACTCCCTGGTGCGTGAACTCCATCGGACGGTAGCAGTGGACCTGGTAGATCACGTTGTCCATCCGGAGCGGCGAGAGATACGCGAACGCGCCCGGCGAGTCCCAGTCGTTGGACTCGACGACGATCGCGGTGTCGGGATCGATCTCGCGGACGGCCTCCGCCGCGCGGCGCTGGAGCGTCCAGTAGTCGATCGGCGCGCGGCCGATCTGGTTGGGCTCGTTCACGAGGTCGTAGCCGTAGATCGCGTCCGCGTTGCCCTTGAGGCGCGTCGCGATGCGGCGCCAGGTCTCGACGAAGGCGTCGGCGTATTCCTTCTCACGGAACATCGCCATCTCGCGGTCCTCCGTGCGGCCGCCGGGCGTCACGTGCAGGTCCACGACGACCTTGATGCCGTATTTGCGCGCGCAGGGCAGCACGACCTTCTCGAGGCAGTCGAGCTTGCCGTCGATCCAGGCCCGGAGCTCGTCGAGGTCGCGGTTGTCGCCGACCGCACTCCAGTTCCGCACCATCTGGTAGCGCGCGAGCGTGGCGCCCCACTCCGCGAGCGTCGCGAAGTCCTCCTCCGTCGGATCGCGCTGCGGCAGCATGACGCCGCGCCGCGGCGCGGCGTCATGCAATGACGGGCCGCCTTCGGCGGCAATGACGGGCGCCTTCGGCGCAATGACGAGCCGCCCTGCGGGCGGCAATGACGAATTCAATTCATTCGCGCGAAGCGCGCCGTCATTGGCGACGGAGCCGCCGTCGTCATTGCGCGGCGAAGCCGCGCAGGTCATTTGCTGCGTAGCAGCACCCGTCATTGCGCCGCTCCGCGGCGCAGCCGGATACCGGACGATCCAGTCTTCGTTGATGCGCCGGAAGAGGCCGGGCGTGGGGGCGGCGCGGAGGGTGGAGAGGTCGAACTCGACGCGGCCGCTCGTGCCCTGCAGGCCGAGCTGCAGGTCGGCGAAGACGGGGCGCGCGTCACCGAAGGACATCTCGTTGCGAAGGACCGTCGCGGGCAGGTCGCCGACGACGTTGCGGCAGTTGGGCCACGCCTCGGTTCCGGCGCCGTCGCGCCAGTGCATCTGGAACTTGAGCCCGAGCCACGACTGGGTGGGCTTGGCGAGGTCCGAGCCCGCGGCCTCGACGGTCATCGCGAAGCCCTCCGCGCCCTCGAGCAGCGCGGCGGGGACCTCGGCCGTCGCCATCGCCGAGGCCGGATACGCGTCCGCCGGGATGTCCACGACGAGGCGGTCGCCTTCGAGCGTCGCGTATCGGGCGGGGAGCTTCCAGACGAGATTCGTCAGCGGCGCGAGCTCCGGCTCGGGCGTCTGGACCTCCTGCGGCTCCGCGGCCGCGGCCGCCGCGAGGACGGACGAGGCGAGAAGGCAACGGAGAGGGAAGATCCGTTTCATGGCGAGCATTCTAGCATTCCGGAGCCGTGGGAGCAACCGGGCCGCCCCCGGCCTTGACAACGCCGCCGGTTCCGCTATCCTCTTCTGGGAACTGGCCCGACCATGAAAGACGAAGAAGAAATCCTCGACGCCTGGCAGAGGCGGACGGACCGCGTGTCCGCCGGCGTCTTCGACCGCTACTTCCTCGACGGAAACACGCGCCGCCTCGCGGCGCTGCGCCGTCTCGAGGACGCCTTCGACAAGGTGCGCCGCGAAGTCCGCGGGACGACGGTCGGCGACGTCCCGGCCGTGTGGATGCTCTACAACATGGGCGTCGTCGTGAAGACGCGCGAGGCGGTCTTCTCGATCGACCTGCACCACCGCCGCGCCGCCGAGCTGGCGCCGCTGCTCGACTTCGCGCTCATCACGCACAACCACGACGACCACTGGCGGCAGGACTTCTACCGGGCGATGGACCGCGCCGGCAAGACCGTGCAAGACCGTCGTCTCGAGCTTCCTCGCGAACTACGGCGCGGCGAACTGGCGCAGCGCCGCGCCCGACTGGGCGGCCGGGGGCGGCTACACGAGGGCGCGCAAGACGTTCCGCATCCGCGACGTCGAGGTCCGCACCTCCTACGTCGACCACAACGACTACCTGGTCGACTTCACGACCGCCTTCGAGGTCCGCGTCGGGAAGTGGACTCTCTACCACACGGGCGACTGCGGCAGGGGGAGCGAGCCCAAGCTCCGCGCGTGCCGGCCCGACCTGTGGGTGTTCTTCCCGGGCTGCGGCATCGACGTCGAGGCGGCGGTCCGCCGCGTCCGCCCGAAGCGCCTCGCCTTCGGCCACCTCTGGGAGCTCGGCCACAAAAGCGGCCGCCTCACCGCCCCTCTCCTGCGCAACGCCTTCGCCGCCGCGCGCCGCGCCGGCGCCGACCCCGTCCTCGCCCTGTGGGGCGACCGGCTCTCGTGACTTCCCGGGGATGCGGCCCGTCGATCCGGGCCCGGAAGCGCGAAGGGCTGCGAAACGGAGCGTCGGCGCGGCCGACCCCGCCACGCGCCCCTCGCTCCGGGATTGGCGAGTCGCCATGTCACGGGATTCTCGCCAAACGCGCCGCGATGTGGTAGAATGGGGACCGTCTTCGATGCGAAGGATTCCCGATGAACGACAGCGACCCGTCCACGAACGGCCCGCGCCGCGGAACCGGCGCTGGCGAACGCCCGCTCTGCATCTGCGTCTCCCGGGAATGGGGCGCGCCGGAGGACTTCGTCGAAATGGTGGCCGAGACGGGCTGGAACGGCTGGTTCGCCGTGTGGCGGCCCGAGGCCGACCTGCGCCTCGCCGCCAAGCGCGGCGCGGCGGCCGGGCTCGCGGTGCAGTCCGTCCACGCGCCGTGGGGCCGGGCCGCCGACCTCTGGGGCGCGGACGAGGCGAAGGGCGAGGCGGCCGTCGCGGAGCTGGTCGACTGCCTCCGCGTCGCCGCCGACATCGGAGCGCCGTTCGTCGTCGCCCACGCGTGGATCGGCTTCGTCCCGACCGCGCCCACGGAGGACGGCATCCGCCGCTTCGCGCGCGTCGCGGACGAGGCGGAGAGGCTCGGCGTCCCGGTCGCGCTCGAGAACACCGAGGGCGAGGAGCACCTCGACGCGCTGCTCGGGCGCTTCGCGGGGCACCCCGCCGTCGGCTTCTGCTGGGACACCGGCCACGAACTGTGCTACAACCGCGGGCGCGACATGATGGCGTCCTACGGCGCGCGCCTCCTCGGCACGCATCTCAACGACAACCTCGGCATCACGGACCCGTCCGGCCCGACGACCTGGCTCGACGACCTGCACCTGCTGCCGTTCGACGGCATCGCCGACTGGCCCGGCATCGCCGCGCGCCTCGCGCGCTCCGGCTTCTCCGGCCCGCTTACCTTCGAGCTCAACCTCACGTCCAGGCCCGGCCGCCACGAGAACGACGCCTACGGCGCGATGCCGCTGCGCGACTACCTCGCCGAGGCGCTCGCCCGCGCCCGCCGCGTCGCGGCGCTCGTCGCCGACGCCCGGAAGGAGGCGCGGCCATGACCAGGCTCGTCGCCTTCGACCTCGACGGCACGCTCACGCAACACAAGTCGCCGATGTCCACCGAGATCCGCGCCGCGCGCTCTACGCAGCGCTCCGCGCGCGACTCCTCCCCCCCTCCGATGCCCGCGGCTGAAGAATCGTCGCTCCTCCGCGTGACAGACGTGCAGCGGTTCTCGGCGCACGACGGACCGGGGATCCGGACCGTCGTCTTCCTCAAGGGCTGCCCGCTGCGCTGCGCATGGTGCCACAACCCCGAGACGCAGCGCGCCGAGCCCGAGATCGGCTGCGGCGCATGTGCCGCGACCTGCCCGCACGGCGCGCATCGGTGCTCGCCGGAGCGCGTCTTCGACCGCTCGAAGTGCATTGCCTGCGGCGCGTGCGCCGCGACGTGCCCCGCCGGTGCGCTGGAGCGTGTCGGCGAAGAGCGAAGCGTCGCGGAGCTGCTCGGGCTCGTGCGCCGCGACGCGCCTTTCTACGGGAGCGAGGGAGGCCTTACGCTCTCCGGCGGCGAGCCGATGGCGCAGCCGGAGGGCGCGCTCGCGCTCCTCGCCGCCGCGCGCGAGGCGGGGATCGGGACCTGCCTCGAAACGTGCGGTGCCTTCGATCCCGCGCTCGCTCCGCGTCTCGCCGCGCTCGCGGACACGGTTCTCTTCGACCTCAAGGACACCGACGCCGCCCGCCTGCGCGAGAACGCCGGCGGCGACCTCGACGCCATCCTCCGCGCGCTCCGCGCGCTCGACGCCGCCGGCGCGAACCTCGCGCTGCGATGCGTCCTCGTCCCGGGCGTCAACCTCCTCGAGAGCCACGCCCGCGCCGTCGCGGACGTCTTTCGCTCCCTGCGCCATGCACGCCACGTCGAACTCCTGCCCTATCACTCGTGGGGCGTCGACAAGGCCGTTCAGACCGGCCGCGGGCAGCGCGTCTTCAAGACGCCCGATCCCGCCGACGTCGATGCGTTCGCGCGCATCCTTCGCGAAACCGGCGTTCCGGTGAAGCATGACTCGGCAGCGCGCCCGCCGGCGCAGCCCTGCCCGCTCTCCCCTCGCGTCCGGCGCCTGCAGGGCGAGGCCCTCTCGCACGACGTCATGCCCGCGCCGGTCCCGGTCGAACATGATCCGGCGGATCTCGCGCTGCCGGAGCCGGTCCGCATCGGCACGCGCCTCGCGCGCTTCATGGACGCGCAGCCGGTCCTTCTCGCTCCCGACCAGGAGCTGCTCGGCTGGCTGCCGTTCGACGGCTCGGCGGAGGCCGACGTCTTCACGCGCCGCGGCCACGCGCACTTCTGGAAGCTCTTCCGCGAATACTACCGCAAGCCGCAGGAGAACCTCGTCGTCTTCGAGTGGCAGCACTCGTGCGCCGACTTCGCGAAGATCGTCCGCGAGGGCTTCGACGGCGTCCGCCGCGACGTGGCCTCTTCCAGGCTCCGCCACGCCGGCGACCCGGGGAAGCTCGCGTTCCTCGACGGCTGCGACCTCGTCCTCGACGCCATCGGGCGCCGCGCGGCCCGCTGCGCGGCGTCCGCCCGCGCGGCCGCCGCCGAGGCGGCGGATCCCGCCCG